>NVWW01000055.1 GCA_002746335.1 Flavobacteriales bacterium
TCCTTGCCCAGTTGCAACCCCTGCTAAGGGGCCACTAGGTGTGGGGCCAACTGGCAATTTATTTATCTGGCTAGCGAAACAATAGCTCGGCTTAGCAACCATTTCTCCTACCAAAGGAAAAGTGTTAGTTTAAACGCAGACTGATTGTACCAATTCTTCCCTGGGTATGAAAACAATTGCTGCCACCAAGCCAGTCTCCTTAATAAAACAAGGGCTGGCTATTTTTGTTTTAAGCGGATGTTTAATCCTTCAAAATGATGTTTCTGCTCAAGGGGGAAACTGGAAACTTGGCGGAAACARTATCAAGCAAAACAAACCCAATGAGCTTGGCACAAAAAGCGGTTCAGTCAAACAGGACATAATTTTTGTCACCAACGGAACAGAAAAAATGCGYCTGCTTGGTAGYGGCTACTTAGGCATCGGCACATCCACTCCTTTAGAAGCRCTGGATGTGCTCGGYAACTTCAACCTCAGCGGAAACGGGGTAATTGGCAGCAACCTTTCCGTAGGTGGCAAYACCGACCTYWCAGGAACATTAACMATCGGCAGCAAYTTCCTGCTGAATGCGCAAAACAAYACCTTTACAACYACTTCAGGMRTTCTCGGTTTTGGCAGCACCAACCTSAGYACTACGGGCAGCATTTCAGGAGGTTCGCTTTCCATTTCAGGYAATTCTCAAACAGGYAGTTTATTAGTTACAGGAARCTCACAGTTCAACGGGTTAATCAATGCAGGGACCCTGACCATTAACGGAACAAGCAAYACYATCAGTTCCTCMTCCGGTTCGCTTGGCTTTGGMAGYAMYAACCTCACTACGGGWGGAGACATCAGCGCCAACAGTTTCTCAGGCACCCAGTTTTTGCTCAATGGCAGTCCCCTTGTTTCAAGCCAGTGGACAACAGCAGGCAGTGACATTCTTTACAACGGAGGCAATGTGCTCATCGGAGGYACTGCYAATCCTCAAAATGCCAAACTGCTTGTAACAGGAAAAGCAAGCATCACCGGCAAGCTGACCGTTAGCAAYGGCATTKCTATTACCGGCAAAGCCATAGCAGATGAAATGGAAGCTGACCTCGGCTTGAAGACCAAC
Source organism: Flavobacteriales bacterium (assembly GCA_002746335.1). GTDB lineage: Bacteria > Bacteroidota > Bacteroidia > Flavobacteriales_H. The sequence goes on from NVWW01000055.1 coordinate 1,091, forward strand.
TTYATTGAATCCAAGAACCCGCTCACCGACAACATCCAGTTTGCTGCAAAACGTCTTGTAGCAGAGCGTGTGTCCTTTACCAAGGAAGCCATCATTGCCAATGACCTCATATTAGCCGAAATGTCCAACGGCAACAAGGAAATCTGTAATGCCACAAACGCCTTGCGGTTGCAAAGCGATCCTTCTCTGATCACCAACACCTACATCAATGCAGACAACACCGGCAAGGTAGGTATCGGAACAACTTCACCCACTGAAAAATTAGATGTTGACGGCACTATAAATGCCAGGGATGGCATTAAAGCAGGCGGTATCGGYATCAGTTTTCCTGACGGTTCACAACAAAACACAGCGGCCTTTAACCGCTGGAAAGAAACACCATCATCCATTTACCCGATAAACAACACAAAAAATATCGGGATAGGCACATCAAACCCATCCGAAAAGTTAGATGTGGAAGGAACCATAGAAATGGACGGCATRCGGCTGACCGCTACTCCTGTAGCCGGTTACGTGCTTGCCAGCGATGCAGTGGGTAATGGCACATGGACAGATCCGACCACCGTGCAGGGATTGACAGGCCCAGCCGGAAAGCAAGGAAAAACGGGTCCGGCTGGCCCCGCAGGTGCAGATGGGGCACAGGGACCGCAGGGAATTGCAGGCCCATTAGTATCAGGAACTGACGGGCAAACACTGCGATATGCCACCAACCAATGGGTAGCCAACAGTRCCTTATATAATGACGGCACCCGRATCGGCATTAACATTACCTCACCTACCCAGCCTTTGGATGTGAACGGCAACATGCGGGTAAGAGGTAGTATCGGGATTGAGAAGAAAATCGTTGTCGGTATAAAATTGGAAACCCCAAGGCTGGAAACCGATACCATTATAACCGACACGGTGGCAAGCCGAACAGGTACCTTCAGTGATCAGGTAATTATAGCCGATGAAATTCTCATAGCCGAAATGCAAACCGGGTTGACCGAAATGTGTAACATGAAGGGTTCCTTGCGTATTCAAAGTGATGCCTCCCTTGGTGGCAGCAATACGCTCATTAATGCGGGCAATGCGGGGTTTGTGGGCATCGGAACACCCAACCCGACTGAAAGGTTGACGGTGAATGGGAACATTTCCTCCACCGGCACGGTGAAGGCCACCGGCCTGCAACTGACCTCAGCTCCTGTTGCCGGTTACGTATTGGCCACTGATGCTTCCGGTAATGGTACATGGACAGACCCGACCACTGTGCAGGGATTAACAGGCCCAACAGGGCCTCAGGGTGTTATTGGTCCGGCAGGTGCAGATGGAGCACAGGGAGCACAAGGTCCAGCTGGCGCACAGGGACCGCAGGGAATTGCAGGTCCAACCGGACAGCAAGGAATAACGGGTTCGGCTGGCGCTGACGGAGCAGATGGAGCACAAGGTCCACAAGGAATAATAGGCCAGGCTGGGGTAGATGGAGCGCAGGGGCCGCAGGGAGCACAAGGTCCAGCCGGTGCCACAGGCCCGTTAGTATCGGGAACTGACGGACAAACACTGCGATATGCCACCAACCAATGGGTAGCCAACAGTACCTTTTATAATGACGGAACCAATATTGGCATTAACACTACCTCACCTACCCAGCCTTTGGATGTGAACGGCAATATGCGGGTGAGGGGTAAACTGAACGTTGATCAGGGCCTTAAAATTACAGGCACAGCTTTGGCAACCAACTTCGAAGGCCAGCAATTTTTCGCATCGCAAGACGCTATTGTGAGTGATATTTTTATCGGAGAAATGCAAGGTACTCTGCAGAAAGAGATTTGCAATATAGTGGGTGATTTTCGTATCCAGAGCGATGCTTCTCTGGGCACCAGCAACACGGTCATCAATGCGGACAATGCCGGGTTTGTGGGTATCGGAACACCCAACCCGACTGAAAGGTTGAGTGTGAATGGTAGTGTAGGGGTGAGTGGAAATTTGAAAGTCAGCTCGTTGGCAAGCGGCTCCACTACTTTAGTATTAGCTGACGCGCAAGGGCAATTGATTGGAGGTGTCCCTGTGATAACTGCCGGAGGCTGCACAGGTGTAGTAGATGCGTGGACTAACCCTCAAAGCAACGACCTCGCATTGTGTGCAGGGTTTAGAAATATTGGCATAGGAATCACTACTCCGGAAAAAATATTGCACGTAAAATCCAGGCACATAGATGATGGAAGTAATATCATTCACTTTACCCATAACGGAATACGGATAGAGGATGAATTGACAAACAATACAATACCTGCAACCGTTCTTGGCAGTTCGGTATGGGACTTGCAATCCGAAATCCAACTCAGCAGCAGTGATCCATCTAAATTTAGCATTGGCCCTCCGGGCAGCCCGGTGATGGCCTTAACTGATGAAATAAGAATGGGAATAGGCACTACCAATCCTCTTTTTCAGTTAGACCTTGTAAGTGCAACAAATAATTCATCCATGTGCTTTTCCAATAACACAAACGCAGCGCTAAATGGCCTGCGCATAGGCGTAGTGAATAACAATGCTTTTTTCACTTTGGCAGAGAGTGGTGATATTAATTTTAACAGCGGTCCCTTTACTTTCTTTGGGTCGATACCAACGAAAATGGTAATTAAGGAAAATGGTAGTGTAGGGATTGGAACAACAAGTCCGATCCAAAAACTTCAGGTTAGCGGAGGCAACATTCTCGTAAAAGGAGACAACAATTTCCAAGCCAATGGAGATGAAGCCATTCTCTTTCTGGGCGACAACAACCACTACATCAAAAGCGTTTTCGGAGGAGGGTTAAGGATTGGCACTTTTAACAATAGTACGGGAGCGGGAGGTGATGTGATTATGGCTCTTCAAGGCAATGGGCAGGTAGTGATTGGGAATGAAGGAATTATTTCCGGTTCGCACCAAAATTACAGGCTTGCTGTTGACGGAAAATTGGTAGCTAAGGAAATCTATGTGATTGAGCCGGCCTTCTGGGGCGACCACGTGCTGCGAAAGGACTACGACCTGTGGCCCTTGAGCCATGTGGAGGAATATATTGAAGAATATGGCTGCCTCAATGGCTTTCCCTCTGAAAAAGACATTATGGAAAACGGGCTGAATTTAGCTGAAATGGATGCCATGCAGCAAATAAAAATAGAAGAAATTGTGCTGTACTTGCTTGGCCAAGACAAGCAAATAAAGGAATTGAAAAAAGAAATTGAAGAATTGAAAAGCAGCAATAATTGAAAAGTATAGTTTTTATATCATTAGTGCTCTTCTTCTTTGGCATACTGGCTGTTACAGGACAGGATTCAAAATTGAGAATTGGGCATCAACTCGGAGTTTCACTTGATGCTGGAGTTGCAAGATTCAATAACAAAGTAGTGAATTTTCCGACTTACATTACACAATATGAAGAATTTAAATTTATCTATAGAGAATCTTTTGTCATTGGAGGGTATTACAAATTAGGCATCGCTCAATCTGTTTATTTACAAACTCAATTATCCTATTCCATAAAAGGAAACAGAAAATATACTAAATTCAATTCGTACATCTATGACCGTCCTGACTCCACTGTTTTTATGGAAAACGATGGGAAATTTTCAGTTCACTATTTGGATGTTCCGCTCACTATTCATATAGAGAAAATTTACAGCTACTTTGGTGCTCAATTTTCCTATTTGCTTGCTACAAACAGTCAATTTAAGTCAAAAAATACATACAGCTATAATGGAGTTACTTACAACATTGAAGAAGATTCAGGTTCAAATTGGAACTACCAAAAAGAAATCGAGTGGCTAAAACCTTTCGATTATGGATTGATTGCAGGATTTGAATATCCCTTGGATGAAAAAATAAATGTTGGAATACGTTATTACCAGGGTTTACAAAGGATAAATACAAGCGGCTACGATTTTTTCATCAACTATAGCAATAGCCAATTATTATTACGATTAGAATATGCTTTGGCCAAACCCAAGCAAAAGAAAGATGAAAAAAGTAATTAATATTATGATGGTTTTTTTGGCAATGGTTGTGTCAGAAATGCTTGTTGCTCAAACTGATTCTTTGGTAAAGAATAGAGTTTATTTAGAAGTTTTAGGCCCTGGCGGCCTGTATTCTATAAATTATGAACGAATAATAAAAACCAATGGATTAGCAGGACTTAGTACGCGCATCGGAATTAGTTATGACTTTTTTGGCAATAGTTTTTTTTACCCATTAGATATTCATTTTTCTTTCGGCAAAAAAAGAAAACTTGAAGTTGGCGGTGGCGTATCTGTTATTTGGAATCTTGTTTATGATAAAAAAGAAGTACGAGAAAAATATAAGGGAATGGGTGTTGCATCTGTGCCGCCATTTAGAATTTTGTATTATCCTCTGGTCGGTTATAGCCAAAATCTTAAAAAGAACTTCTTTTTTGCAGTACGCATAACTCCAATTTTGAGTTACAATAATGCTCAACAGTACGTTATTATTCCGTGGGGCGGTGTTAGTTTTGGTAAATCTTTCTAAATGATACATAAACATCATATTTTTATCATTTATTTCTTATTAAATGCTTCATTAGTTGCACAAAACTTAGTGCCTAATCCAAGCTTTGAAGATAGAGATTGTTGTCCAGTAGATTTTGCTCAGGGAAATGTTAACTTGCCTCCGTGTGTCCTTGACTGGAAAACAGAAGGTCCTAAAATTATTTGTATTCTTGATCCTTCGCCAGGCACCACAGATTATCTCAATACCTGCGACTACAGTACCGGAACTCCATTAACAGGAGATGGATATATTGGTATTATTTTGTCTGCAAATAGAGGTGATGATTATAGAGAATATATAACTGTTGATTTGAATGCCCCGCTCATCATAGGAGATGATTATTTTGTAGAGTTTTTTGTTAATGCTCAAAATATTGGGGGAGAGAGTGACAGAGTTGGAGCTGCTTTTACAAAAAATAGACCTAAAAAGTGTGATGTATTTGAGCCCCTGCCGTTAAATCCTCAAATTACAAATCCTTTAGGTAATATAATTTTACAGGCCAACGGATGGACAAGGGTTGCTGGAACTTTTAGTTCGAATGAAGAGTTTGAATGGATTACAATAGGCAATTTTTTTGATGATAATAATACTACAATTACCGATAATGTCATAGCTTATTATTTCATTGATGATGTAACAGTGATGAGTGTTTGTGATGCTGGTTGTGTGAACGGCTGTAGCCGTACAGACGGGGCAACCAGCATTACCTTTAATACTAACGTTAATCAAAATCAGCCGTTCAGGGTGCTTGGCCTGGACAATGTTTCAAGCGCAACTTTAGAAATATTTACCAGCCCGGACAAGTCAATAAGTACGAGAATTTTTATTACTACTGTAAATTGTCCGAATGGCATAACACAAATTTTAGAATGGGATGGAACTGATGTCAATGGTTTTCATTTACCTGTTCAACAATATTATCATCGATTAACGGTATTTAATGACTGCGGACGCTGTACACTTGAGGGAACAATTACAAAAACAGCAAATTATACTGAGGGTATGGACCTGATTTCATGCAGCTCCATCACCACTCCCGACCCTTGCTGCAAAGCCCAGCCGGATATATTCATTGACAACGTAACCTACCCTAGCGGAGAGGAGTTTGAGTATCATGCGGTAAACAGCGTCAATGTCGCCACACAGGGTACAGGCCGTGTAACAGTAAGCACGGGCAGCACGGTTACCTACAAGGCAGGCAGCATAATTGCCTTCGGCCAGGGCTTTTCGGCAGAACCAAGCAGCAATTTCAGCGCTTTCATAGAGCCGTGCCTTGCTTGCAAAGTGGGAGATACAACAAGTATAGACAAAGGCAAAATAGTTGCTGAAGAACCCGAAAACCTTACCGAACCGCAAATTGAAGAGCCGGAATCTGTTGTTGCACAAGAGCCAGCGTTCCAAATCAGTCCTAATCCCACTGCCGGAAAATTCGAAGTAAGAAATACAAAACACGAAACAGGAAACTGGACAGTGGAGGTTTACAGCGTATTGGGAGAAAGAGCCTATTTCAATAACTCAGTAACCAATGAGCTAATAACTGTTGATTTGAGTTCGCATCCCAAGGGCATTTATTTTGTGAAAGTGGTTTGCGAAAACCTGCCACAGCAAGAATGTGTTTATATAGAGAAGCTGGTGAAGCAGTAACTCTTTGTTTTTCAGAATTTTCCTTGGTAAACTTTACGTTGCTGGGATCATACGTTCTTGCGAGTGGATCGCGGAAGATAATGAAAGCTATCCTTAATTCGTAGCGGTTAAAATTAGTCAAACAAAAAGTAAAAAAGGGAATTTAAGCGACACTATTTCTCGAATGATAATTTATTTTTGCACGGAAATTATTAAACCATAAAATTAAAAAAAAATGAAAAAAACAATATTCTTATTTGCAATTGCGCTCATAGCCAGCGCATTTGTTACAAAGGATCATAGTGTTACCTTCAACATCAGTACAGAGAACAGCACGGTTGAATGGAAAGGCACCAAAGTAACAGGTGAACACACAGGCACTATTAATATCAAAAGCGGTACCTTTACCGTTGATCACGGAACCATTACCGGTGGGAAAATTGAACTTGACATGACTTCAATCACAGATACCGATATGGAAGGAGAAGGGAAAGAAAAACTCGAGGGTCACCTTAAATCAGAAGATTTCTTTTCAGTAGCAAAACACCCTGCCGCAACATTTGTTTTGAAAAAAGCAGAGCAGAAAGAAGGAAAAAATTACACGGTAACTGGTGATTTGACCATCAAAGACATCACCCACGAAATAGTCTTTCCTGCTATCATTGAGATGGATGAAACGAAGTTTGCTGCCTATGCCGAATTCAAAATAGACCGCACTAAGTGGGATATTAAATACGGCTCAGGCAAATTCTTCGAAGGGCTGGGCGACAAAATGATTTATGACGATATCGAACTAAAGTTCAAGATTGGCGCCACTGCCAATCAGTAAGTCGTCAAGGTCACATTTTTTTCTTCCATCAATTTGCGTAGGTTGATAAGTGCGTAGCGCATCCTGCCCAGTGCCGTATTGATGCTCACATTGGTCTCTTCAGAAATTTCCTTAAAGGCCATTCTGTTGTATATGCGCATTATCAGCACTTCTTTCTGTTCTTTGGGCAATAGGTCAATCAAATTGCGCACATCGCTGTGAATTTGATTGGTGATGAGTTCTTCTTCTGCATTGGGATCATCGCGTTTGATGACATCAAAAATGTCGAAATCCTCACCGCCATCTACCGTTGGCATACGTTTGTTTTTGCGGTAGCCGTCTACCACCAAGTTGTGAGAAATGGTAAGCACCCAGGGGAGGAATTTCCCTTCCTCATTATAGGTGCCTCTTTTCAGGGTATTGATCACCTTGATAAAGGTGTCCTGAAAAATATCTTCCGCATACTGACGGTCATGCACCAAGTGCATGATGTAACCAAAAACCCGTTCTTTGTGCCTGCTGATAAGCACTTCAAGGGCAGCCTCACTTCCGTTGCAATAACGGAAAACGAGTTCTTTGTCGCTAATAAGTTGAGCTTGCATAATATCTACTTTTTAGTTTAACACTTTCCCGATTGAATCGAGACTTAATTGGAACCGAATGTTAAAAAGTAGAAATTATGCTATAGGCAGGTGTTTTAGTTGAAAAAAATTAAAATTATAACTTACTTAACGTAATCTTTTTAAAAATGTTGCGTAAAAAACAGCTTTATTTCGAAGAACAAATATAGAAAAAAGAAACGTAATTTCGCAACTTCCTTAACATTTTTTAACAATTTCCGATTAATGACAGTTCAAATTGACACGCTCGATTCCAAAGAATATATCATAATTAAGGGAGCGAAAGCACACAATTTAAAAAATATCAATGTTGCTATTCCCCGCAACAAATTTGTAGTTATTACCGGTGTTTCTGGTTCAGGGAAGTCATCGTTGGCATTCGACACGCTTTATGCAGAAGGGCAAAGAAGGTATGTGGAAAGTTTGAGCGCTTATGCACGCCAGTTTCTCGGCAAAATCGATAAGCCCGAAGTAGAGTTCATCAAAGGCATTTCGCCTGCTATAGCCATTGAGCAGAAAGTCAATACAGTTAACCCGCGTTCAACAGTGGGCACCTCAACAGAAATTTACGATTACTTGAAATTACTTTTTGCACGAATAGGAAGAACATTTTCACCGGTTTCAGGCCAAGAAGTCAAGCGAGATTCGATTGATGATGTGGTTAATTACATTAATTCATTGGATGAAGGCACCAAAGTAATGCTCTTTTCACCTGTCAAGCTAAACGGTAGAACACTTAAAAAGCAACTCGAAGTGCTTCAACAACAAGGATTCACGCGTGCAAAACTGAATGGTGAAGTGCAAAAAATAGACGAATTAAAATCATTCAAAGCCGATACAAAAAAAATTGACCTGCTCATTGACCGCTTTGTGGTAAAACACGATGACGAATACAATAGCAACCGCATTGCCGATTCAGTGCAAACCTCTTTTTTCGAAGGAGACGGGGAATGCTTCGTAACAATAGGAAACATCACACGACATTTTTCAAATAAATTCGAGCTGGATGGAATTGAATTTGAAAAACCATCGGTTCATTTTTTCAGTTTCAACAACCCGTTAGGCGCTTGTACGGCATGTGAAGGGTTTGGCAACGTCATAGGCATTGACGAAGATTTGGTAATTCCTAATAAGAGCTTGTCAGTTTACGATAGCGCTATCGTATGCTGGAAAGGTGAAAAAATGAGCAAGTGGTTGCAGCGATTGCTCACCAACGCCCATCAATTTGATTTTCCAGTACACCGTCCCTATCACAAACTAACGCAAGCACAAAAGGAATTACTCTGGACCGGCAACCAACATTTCCGCGGGCTAAACAGATTTTTCAAATACCTGGAAGAAAAAAGCTATAAAATTCAGTACAGAGTAATGCTTTCACGTTATCGAGGAAAAACACCTTGCCTTGAATGCCGAGGAACTCGCCTCCGTAAAGATGCCAATCATGTAAAAGTGGGCGGAAAATCCATCACAGATATCGTACTGATGCCTGTAAAAGAATCTTTGGTGTTTTTTCGAAAAATCAAATTGAATGAGCATGAAAAAGGAATTTCAAAACGGCTTTTGATTGAAATCCTGAATCGCTTGCAATTTCTGAATGACGTTGGGTTGGGCTATTTAACGCTCAACCGCCTCTCCTCTACTCTTTCGGGCGGTGAATCGCAGAGAATTAACCTCGCCACTTCGCTGGGCAGTAGTTTGGTTGGCTCAATGTATATTTTGGACGAACCAAGTATCGGGTTACATCCGAGAGACACACAGCAACTGATTGGCGTGTTGCAATCGCTGAAACAGCTGGGCAACACAGTAATTGTGGTTGAACATGATGAAGAAATCATCCAGGCCGCAGACGAAGTAATTGATTTAGGACCGCTTGCCGGAACGCTGGGCGGTGAATTGGTTTTTCAAGGTAATCACAAAAAAATCCTGAAAGAAAAAGAAAGTTTGACTGCTCGTTATTTAACGGGCATAAACAAAATTCTTGTTCCTAAAAAAAGGAGAGATTGGAAGGATTTTATTGAATTAAAAAGTGCCAGGGAAAACAACTTAAAAGGGTTTGATGTAAAATTCCCACTTAACGCTATGACAGTGGTTACGGGCGTGAGCGGCTCTGGCAAATCATCACTGGTAAAGAAAATACTTTATCCTACACTGAAAAAACTGTATGGCGGCTATGCCGAAAAAACGGGTGCATTTGATGCATTGGCAGGTTCTACAGAAAAAATTTCAGATGTAGAATTTGTAGATCAGAATCCAATAGGAAGGTCTTCCCGTTCAAATCCTGCTACTTATGTGAAGGCATACGATGAAATCCGCAACTTATTTACCAATCAGCAACTTGCAAAAGCCAGAGGATACAAACCAGCTCATTTTTCGTTCAATGTAGATGGTGGTCGCTGCGAAATGTGTGAAGGAGAAGGCATCATAAAGGTGGAAATGCAGTTCATGGCAGATATTCGTTTACAATGCGAAGCGTGCAAAGGCAAAAGGTTCAGGGATGAAATTCTTGATGTGAAATTCAACGAAAAAAATGTGGATGATATTCTGAACATGACAATTGAAGATGCCGTGGAGTTTTTCAGCAAAAGCGATGATTCCATTCCAAAACGTATCATTTCAAAATTGAAACCGTTACAGGATGTAGGACTTGGTTATGCCCAACTGGGTCAGTCATCAAGCACGTTGAGTGGAGGTGAAGCGCAGCGCATCAAACTGGCTTCGTTTTTGGTAAAAGGTAGTTCAGCCGAAAAAATCTTGTTCATTTTTGACGAACCGACTACAGGACTACATTTTCACGACATCAACAAACTGCTGAGCGCTTTCAATGCGCTGCTCGGAAAGGGCCATTCCATCATTATCATTGAGCACAACCCAGAAATAATAAAATGTGCTGATTGGGTGATCGACCTCGGCCCGGAAGGCGGTGACGAAGGCGGGGAGCTTGTATTTGAAGGCACACCGGAAGAATTAGCGAAATGCAAAAAATCACATACGGGAAAATTTTTGAAAGATAAGCTCTAATCTAATTGAAAATCCGCTCAGCTTATATCCCTTTTTACATTCTTCTTTTTGTTTGCAGTTGTGGGCAGATTGTTCAAAATGAAAATGCTATTAATGCGAAAACTGCTCAAAAATGCCGATTTCAGAAAAAATTTCATCTCACGCTACAGCGAACTCTCAAAATCCTATTTTTCACTTGATTATCTGATTGCGAAAATTGACTCATTTGAAAACGTTTACAAAACCTTAATGCCGGAACAAATAAACAGGTGGGGCTACCCTCATTCAATGGAATATTGGAAAGTACAAGTAGAAAGTTTGCGCGAATTCGCAAGGCAACGCCCAAAATATTTTGAGCAACACCTCAACGATTATTTCGAGAAGTATTCTAACAATCAATTACCTTCGCAAAAAACAAACTGATGAAACAAATTACTACCTTATTTTTTGGACTCGTATTGTCATTTGCCAGCGTTGCCCAAACCGGCAACTTCACGTATGATGGAGTTTTACGAGATTACATTCTCCACGTTCCATCGAGCTATAATGGGAGTACTGCTGTTCCGCTTGTGCTGAATTTGCATGGATATACTTCAGATGCCTTGGCACAACAGGGTTATTCTGAATTTGATCAAGTTGCTGATACCGCTGGCTTTATCGTAGTTTACCCAAACGGGATTGCCAATCAGTGGAACTCGGGGTTTAACGTGCCCTACAATTCAGGCACCGATGATGTCGGTTTTTTATCCGCATTGATTGATACCATTTCTGCCAATTACAACATTGATGCAAACCGCGTTTTTTCCACCGGCATGTCAAATGGCGGATACATGAGCTATCGTCTGGCATGTGAGTTGGATAACAAAATAGCAGCTATTGCTTCAGTTACCGGCTCAATGACACCAGGGCAGGTACAAAATTGCACAGCATTGAGAAATGTACCCGTCCTTCAAGTTCACGGAACAGCTGACCCGACTGTGCTTTACAACGGAACAGCTTGGTCGCTTTCGGTAGACAGCTTGATCAACTATTGGAAATCACGTAACAACTGCCCCAGTTCGGCTGTAGTGACTAATATTCCCGATATCGACCCTACAGACAACTGCACAGCCACAAATTATTATTACGGCCTTTGCGACAACTCATCTGAAGTAGTTTTGTTCAAAATTGATGGCGGAGAGCACACTTGGCCAGGTGCTCCAGTTGATATAGGTATAACCAACCACGACTTTAGCGCAAGCGGAGAAATTTGGGATTTCTTTTACAAACATCCGATGAGCACTTCACCATCCAATATTTCAGATTATTCAAATACAAATGGAGAGGTAAAATACTATCCCAATCCTTTTTCTAATAGCTTTACAATTGAATTGGATAATTCAAAAATTGAACGGTTGGAAATATTAAATGTTTTAGGTGAACAGATGCTTTCTGTAAATCAACCAAATGCAAACATTTTAACTTTTAACTCCATCCATTTTCCCAAAGGGATTTATTTGGTCAAAATATGGGGAGAAGGCGGAACTCAAGTCACCAAAATTATCAAGCAGTAATTTTTAAGCTATTCTCTTTGGGCGGCATAAGTCCACTGGACTTTTGGGCGAGCATGTGTATGTGCAAGATGACCTGTTAACCAACAAATTGCAATTCATACAATTTTTTGTAATGTCCATTTTGTGCCAGCAATTGCTGGTGGCTGCCTTCCTCAATAAGCTCTCCGTGAGCTAAAACCAGAATTTTATCTGCATTTTGTATAGTGGAAAGCCGGTGCGCAATAACAATAGAAGTGCGGTTTTCGGTGAGTTTCCCAATAGCGTATTGAATCAATTCCTCGGTTTCGGTGTCTACCGATGAAGTAGCTTCATCCAAAATCAAAATTTTCGGGTTGTAAACATAGGCACGAATAAAAGCGAGCAACTGCCGCTGCCCAACAGAAAGCATTGCCCCTCGTTCCATCACATTGTAATCGTAGCTGCCCGGCAATTTTTCAATGAACTTATCCGCACCCACAATTTCGGCTGCTTTCTTCACCTGTTCGCGCGAAATTTCAGAATTGTTAATAGTGATGTTGTTCAAAATAGAATCGGAAAACAGAAATACATCTTGCAACACTACAGCCACATTTTTCCTCAATCCATCTATTTCGTATTGACGGATGTCATTTCCATCAATTAGAATTTCACCTTTTTGAAATTCGTAAAACCTACTTAAAATGTTGATGATTGACGTTTTTCCTGCTCCCGTTGCGCCCACAATAGCCAGTGTTTCTCCCTTATTTGCTTTGAAAGAAACATCTCTAAGTACCCATTCTTCTTTATTATAGGTAAACCAAACTTTCTTAAATTCGATATTTCCTTTAATTTCCTTTCCTTTTATAATGCCATTATCTTCAATTAAAAATTTTGTGTCGAGCACTTTGAATATCCTTTCGCCAGCTACCATGCCCATTTGCAGTACGTTGAACCGATCAGCCAGTTGGCGGATAGGGCGGAACAGCATATAGATGTAAAGAATAAAAGCAACCAGATTGCCAAATGTAACCTTATCGGTAATCACTCCTTTTGCTCCCCACCAGATCACCAGCGCCAGCGAAAGCGCAGAAAGGATTTCCACTATGGGGAAAAAAATGGAATAGGCCCACACCGAACGGATATGCGCATCACGATGGGCGACATTAATTTGTTTGAATTTTTCGTATTCCTTTTCTTCCCGATTAAAAATTTGCACGATGTTCATCCCTGTAATATGCTCCTGCACAAAGGCATTGAGTCGTGCCACTTGCGTTCGAACATCCTGAAAAGCAGATTTCACGGCATTTTTAAAAATATAAGTGGCGACAATTAATAACGGGATGGAACTCAAGCTAAGCAATGCCAGCCGCCAATCAATCCAAAACATGACTGCCACGACTACTATCAGTTGCAAAATGTCGCCAATAATGGTAAGAATTCCCTGCGAAAAAATGTCCGCAATGGTTTCAATATCTGAAACCACGCGGGTAACGAGCGTTCCGATGGCGGTTTTGTCAAAATACTTGAGTTTGAAGGCAACAATGTGGCGGTAGAGTTGAACGCGTATATCACGGATGACCGACTGCCCCAGCCAATTTGCCAAATAGGTATGGCAGAATTGCACAATAGCCTCGAGTATCAAAACGCCAATCATAATACTCGTCATTATTAAAAGCAGCTTATTATTTGGAATGATAATACTGTTATCGAGTGTGTACTGCACTATCCAAGGACGGGCTGGGGTGAGAAATGCTGACAAAATCGTAAGAAAAGCCGTGAGCCAAAACGTGCTCTTGTATGGGCGTACGTATCCCAGTATCCTTTTCAGAATTGGCAGGTCGAGGGCTTTGCCGGTTACTGTTGCCATACTGGTTGTTGGTTATTGGCTACTTGTTGCCGGATAACAATTTCTTTATGGTATTTCACATGCGTGAGGTACAAACCGCAGGCTGGCACGTTTTCGCCTGCCTTTTTTCGGTCTTTGCTTTCAATGATTTTTTTAAATTGTTCAATTGAAATTTTCCCCTCACTGATGTCGATCATGGTGCCTACGATAGCCCGCACCATACCACGCAAAAAGCGATCAGCAGTAATTTGAAAAACAAACTGATCGCTTCTTGCAATTTCCCATTTCGCTCTTGAAATTTTGCAAATGTTCGTTTTCACCTGCGTACGCGATTTGCTAAAAGCAGAAAAATCTTCATAATCCAACAAAATTCTTGCCGCTTCATTCATCTTTTTCAAATCCATTTTTCCAAAATACAGTAACGATTTGTTAAGCAAAAAAGGGTTTTTATGTTGATGGATGTGGTATTCGTAAGTCCGGGAAATAGCGTCAAAACGGGCATTAGTTTCGGAAGACACGCGGAAAACAGAATAAACGGCAATGTCTTTTGGCAAAAGGCAGTTGAGCTTGTGCATTAAATCCTGAAAATTGAAATTTTCGCAGCAATCAAAATGTGCAAAAAATTCCTTTGCATGAACACCTGTATCGGTTCTGCCGCAGCCAAGTGTTTCGGTTTTTTCCTGCAATGCAGTGGAAAGCGCTGCATTTACTTTCGCTTGCACTGTGTGCGCATTTTTTTGCACTTGCCAGCCGTGGTAATTAGTGCCATCATAGGCCAATTGGACGAAAAAGCGCTGCATCGTGCAAAAGTAGCTATTAGTTGCAAGTTCATAAGTTGAGTGTGTTTTGCAAAATTTCTTTTCGTTTAATACAACTTTCACTGTCCTAATTACGTATTATAATTAACAAAGACTTTCTTTTGCTAAAAATGACCCCCGCAGCCAACATATCTTTCCGCCAGCGGCTCGCCCGAGTCTTTTTCTTTTTTCCGTTTCAATTGGTTTTAGTTCATTTGAAGAAAAACCATACTCTGCTGTTTTTCTGGTTGATTCTCTTAGGTTTTGTAACGCAGTTGCTTGCCGCCCGCTATGGCGCACCTAATCTGTTTCTTGCACCTGAATACCTCAACGCGGTCGGCTTTTGGTCGTACTTTATCATTGGATTGTCCCTCGGTATTTTCATCATGGCCTACAATATTGCCAGCTATACAAGCAACGGCTCGAAATTCTCGTTCATCGTCACACTCAACCGGCCATTTCTCAAATATAGCGGTAACAACACTTTTTTTCCGCTCACTTTTCTATTCATTTACATTTTTTTCATTGTTCAATTTCACCGTGAAAACGAAATGCACCAGTCGCTTTTGTTGTTATTGGATATTATTGGGTTGGTAGGGGGGATTTTTGTTTTTCTCGTGCTTGGATATGTGTATTTTTTCTCTACCAATAAAAATATTTTCACGCTTTTTAAGCTGAAAAAGGATAAAAATGGCAAGCTCATCCGCAACCCAAAAGACATCCCTCCATTGAAACGCAAGTGGTGGCAACTACAGGCTCCACTGAGCACTGCAAATGAATGGCGCGTAGAAACTTACTTTGCCAACCCATGGAGTATCCGACTGGCGCGCGGCAGCGAGCACTACCCAAAAGAACTTCTCATACGAGTATTCAATCAAAATCATTTAAACGCGACAAGGTTTGAAATAACAGTATTCTTGCTGTTGCTGGCTATCGGTTTTTTTCGGGAAAATCATTATTTTCAGATTCCAGCCGGGGCCAGCATTGTGCTCATTATGGCCATGTTTCTGATTATCATTTCTGTGCTGAAATCATGGCTGAGTGGATGGTCAACTATTGTATTTGTGGCGATTATCTTGATTATCAACCAATTCTCGAAGCACGACCAGTTCAGCTATGCCAATTATGCTTACGGTATGGATTATACGGGCAAAAAGGCGGCTTACACCGATGCAGTAATTAACGGTCTAAAAAACAACTCAAAAAATTATCAAGAAGATTTTATCCATACGGTCGAAATACTGCACAACTGGAGGTTAGCAAATTCAAAATACTCACTGATGCGCAAGCAAAAACCGCGATTGGTCATTGTCAATTGCAGTGGTGGTGGTTTGCGTTCAGCTATGTGGACTTTTCACGCAATGGCTTATGTCGACAGCATTTTAAATGGCGCATTGCTCAACCACACCCAAATGATTACCGGATCATCAGGGGGGATGCTGGGGGCTGCCTACCTGCGCGAACTCTACCTGCAAAGCAAAACTGACAGCACCATTAATATTTATGATGACAAATATTTAGACAACATCAGCAAGGATTTGCTCAATCCGGTTGGATTTGCCATTGCAGTGAATGATTTATTCATACGGCTACAGAAATTTCAAGATGGCGAATACATTTATACCAAAGACAGAGGCTATGCATTCGAGCAAGCATTTAACAAAAATACCGGCTGGGCGCTCAATAAACGGCTTTCGGACTATACCGAACCGGAGGCAAAAGGGCTAATCCCGATGATGTTAATGGCTCCCACCATCACCAGCGATGCCCGAAGAATGCTTATCGCATCACAACCCGTTTCTTATCTTACCAACAACAATCCACTCAAAAACGTAACCAACATGCCATCGACAGAAAGCATCGAATTCTCACGCTTTTTTGCCGAACAAAATCCAGGCAATCTCAGATTCACCAGCGCCTTGAGGATAAACGCTACTTTCCCCTATATTACTCCCACTGCTTCGATGCCAAGTGAACCAGTCATCCACCTAATGGATGCAGGAGTGCGAGACAACTTCGGAATGAAAATCACACTGCGGTACATTTACGCTTTTCGAAATTGGATTAGCAGCAACACCAGCGGGGTAGTGATTGTTCAAATTCGCGATAAATCCAAAGAACGAAAAATAAAAGACGTGCGTACATCTTCAAAACTCGAGTCACTCTTTACTCCGCTAGGCACGGTTTACAACAACATCACTACCGTTCACAATTACAACCAGGATGAGTTACTGCAATACGCTTCGCTGTGGTTTGACGGACAGATTGACGTGGTTTCTTTCCAACTAAAAAACGAGGGCGAAGAGCGCATCTCACTGAGCTGGCACCTCACAAACAAGGAAAAACGACAGATTTTACAAGCGATTGAATTGCCTGAAAACCAACAATCCATTGAAAAACTAAAAGAGTTGATAGACTAATTTTCTCCGAGATACCTTATCAAATCCGCAGAGAGTAAATCTGTTTACCTAAATTTCTGAACATGGTGATGATATGCCCACAGTGAAAGGAAGAGTGGTTCACTTCATACATAATAATGTCTTTGGGGCTCTTTTATGCATCGTACCTTTAATGTTTTTGCAGGTACAAATTTGGTTTAAATCATCTGTTGTCATTTGTTCGGATAAGGCAAAAATTCTTTTGATATTCCTAAAAGCTTAATAGTCGGACACGCAGAATTAAATTTTGTGCTGGGCATAAAACCGAGTGAATTGTCTTTAATTCTTTCGAACTAAACTGTCTCTACATCCAGGTATGACAGAGTCTTTTTCGCAAAGTAGAAAAGCTACTTTTCAATTCAGCATCGAGCAGTTTATGGCTTAAATAATTGAGTTTCAATGTGATTTTTCGTTTGCCCAAAGGTTATATTTAACATCGGTCATCAGCTGATCTTTCATCGCTTTCGTTGAAAACTTTGTTGAAACTACAATTTATCAACACCCATTAATAACTGTACTGGCAATACATTTGTTGCAAATTAACCACAACACGCCAAATTATGTTTGCTATTTTCACCAAAAAGAAACTTTCCGAAGACAAGGTTGCCAATATTTTCGTAAACGGTTTGCTCCAATTAGTAGATGAAGGGTTTCCGCAAGTAGCAGAAATTATCAATACAGACCCTGAATTTGCCGTTGCACCATCCGTTGATGAAAATGACTCATATAAGTTTCTGCTTGTTGTTGCCGCGGGCAATCTCAAATACATCCCCAATTATTTTGAAAGCTACCAAGATACACGCTTGATTGACAAAATTTACAGTAAGCTGGCGCTGGCACTGGGCGCAAAAAAGGACTCGCTCAAGCAAACCATTAGCCAATATCAAGCGTTGATGGCGCGGCTCAACCACCCTTCTAAAAATACGCATTATGCCATGTCTAAGGCCATCTTCGACAAATACAATTTGTACGATTACCAGCAAGAATATTTCTGCAAAATGAAAACGCCCAACCCGATTTTTCTCAAACGGCTTGATGATGTGGTTGCTAATTTTATTTGGGATTGGCCGACTTTTATAGAAAAGTATAGGATTACTGAATGATTGCGGTTTTTAGCCCGAATCTTTCTTCCGCCATTTCACGAACTTGATTGCCAATAGCCAATGCAGCAGTTGCAGCAGGAGAGGGAGCATTGAGCACATGAATGCTGTTATGCCCGAATTCTATTTTGAAATCGTCAATCATTTCTCCGTCTTCGCCCAAAGCCATTGCCCTCACCCCTGCTCTACCGGGCACAATATCATCCATTTTTAATGAGGGGATTAGTCGCTGTAATGTTTTCAGAAATCGCTCTTTGGAAAAAGCGCGGAGTTGTTCATCCAACCCGAATTTCCAATGTTTCAAGAACATTTTCCAAGTGCCTCCGTAAGAAAGCGCATCAAATGTATCTCTCATGTTAAAATCGGTTTTGCCATAGCCCTCTCTCTTGAAGGTAAAAACAGCATTCGGACCGCACTCCACCCCACCGCAAATCATGCGCGTGAAATGCACTCCAAGAAAAGGAAATTCAGGATTGGGAACAGGGTAAATCAGGTTTTTCACTTTGCCGATTGCATGCTCTGCCAACTCGTAATAATCACCGCGGAAGCCAATCACTTTTACATCGAGTTTTACTCCATCTTCTCGCGCCAACCGGTCAGCTTGCAAGCCCCCGCAAAAAATCATGTGTTTGGTTAAATAGCGGTTTTTACCGGTGGTGATTTTCGTAAGCTCTCCATCTTTTTCGTAGTGAGTAACTTCTTCACCCAAAACCACTTTGCTTTCAGCTTTTTTGGCCAGTGCCAATTCTGCCATCTTTTCAGTAACCGATTTAAAATCAATAATACCGGTACACGGCACCCAAATGCCAGCAATGGCTGTAGTGCATCCGGGTTCAATTTCCCTTATTTTTTCTCCATCAACTTTTTCAATTCCTTCCGTGTTATTTTCTATTCCATTATTGAAGATTTTCTCCATGAATGGAAATTCGCTCTTTTCGGTAGCCACAACCACTTTTCCGCACACATCGTGTGGAATATTATGCTCTTTTGCAAATTGCACCAATTCATGCCTGCCTTGCACACAGTTTTTTGCCTTCAGCGAGCCAGGTTTGTAATACAACCCCGAGTGAATCACACCTGAATTGTTACCCGTTTGGTGGGCAGCCAGTTCTTCTTCTTTTTCAATCAACAAAATTTTTAAATCGGGGTGATGTGATTGCAGCTTGTACAAAGTTGCTGCACCCAAAATTCCTCCGCCTACAATGGCAATGTCGTATGGTTGGTTGGTAGTCATTGATCAGCTGTTCCTCGTTTTTTTGGAATTGTCATTAAAACAATCAAACCCAAGATAAAAAATCCCATGAGTGCAAAGATAGAATTTCGCATGCTGCCTGTAACTTCTTCAATGTAGCCGTATGTAAGCATGCCGATGACAATTCCGATTTTTTCGCACACGTCATAAAAACTAAAATATGATGCGGGGTCAATAGTTTTGGGAAGCATTTTGGAATAGGTAGAACGCGATAGCGATTGGATACCACCCATTACCAACCCTGCAAAGCCAGCCAGCACATAAAAGCCGCTGGGTTCGTACACAAAATAAGCGCCTGCACAAACTCCAATCCAAATCAAAATGGCAATGGCAAGCCCGTTAATATTGCCCAATTTCCGTGATAAAAAAGAAAAAAGATAGGCGCCAATAATGGCCACAAACTGGATGATGAGAATGGCGGCAATCAGCCCTTCGGTTGGCACGCCCAATTCTTTGCTGCCAAAAATAGTAGCCATGAGCATGATGGTTTGCACACCCATATTGAAAATGAAAAACGAAAGCAAGTACCGCTTCAGTCGTACTTGCCCTTTCAATTCGTTCCAAACTTTTTTTAACTCACGAAAACCCTTTAAAATCACATCTTTATCGGGTTTTCTGCCATGTATATTGTCCGGCAATCTTTTAAAGGTTATTTGGCTAAAGACGATCCACCAAAGCCCAACAGTGAGGAAAGAAATTTTAGCGGGCATTGAACCGTCCTCCAATCCGTAAAATTCAGGGAACATCACCATCGAAAGGTTAAAAATTAGCAGCAGCGAACTGCCAAAATAACCAAAGGCATATCCCTTTGCACTGATAGTATCATGTTGTTCAGGTTCTGCAATTTCGGGCAAAAAGGCATTGTAAAATACGATGCTTCCCGAATAACCTATACTAGCGAGCATCACAAACAATAGCCCAAGGGCGAAATAATCCAAACTGAATGTATAAAGCGTGATGCATGAAATTGCCCCCAAATAGCAAAAGAATTGCATGAACGACTTTTTCTTTCCCGAATAATCGGCAATGCCCGAGAGGATAGGTGAAAGGAACGCAATAATCAAATAAGAAAGCGCAATAGTGTAAGAATAGAGAGCAGTATTAACATATTCTCTTCCGAAAAGAGAAACAATATCTGATTCATCGGTGCTTGTAATGGATTCATAATAAATCGGAAAAATGGCGGTGGTTATCACCAGCGGATAAACCGAGTTTGCCCAGTCGTAAAGCACCCAAGCGTTGATGATTTTTTTACTGCCTTTAATCAACGAATAACGAATTTGTCACGAATATAAGAATGGAATTAAAACGCTAAACTCTATACTGAAACCACGAAACTATTCAACTATTTTGAATTCTACCCTACGGTTTTGTTTGCGGCCTGTGGGTGACTGATCGTTGTTGACAGGGTTATCGTCTTTGTACCCCTTATAGCTAAGGCGGTCTTCCTTTATACCTTTGGAAACGAGATAATAATAAACATTTTTTGCCCTTTGCCATGACAGATTCTCTTCCGCCATTTTGGCCTCTTCCAGAACTTCAGCATGACCTTGAATTTCGATTTTTACCATCGGGTTGTCATTCAACAGTTGGGTAACGCCATTGAGCACATTGCCGGCTGCAGATGAAATGGAAACCGATTGAAATTCAAAAAATGCTTTTTTGTGTTCAATGGCCTTTTCGGGAAAGAGTTGCGTGTTCTCACTCAGGTTTCTTCGATACACCACCCGCATTTTCTGCCCTTCTTTTTCACAAATGCACGCACTGACGCTGTCCATCGGTGCAACTGAAACATTTTCAACGAAGTAGTAAGCGTCTTGCGTTTGAACTCCCATAATGCCACGCGGTCTCTTCATTTTTAGCATTTGGGTTTCTTCATCTTTTGCAAAATTACCAATACAGAGGTACTTCTCGCCACCCTTTGCTTTATATGGCTTGCAGATAGATTCCCAAGTATATTGCTCCTGAAACACCTTGTTTTTACTGTGTTTGATTTGCGGCTGCACCTTGTAGTTATTGATGTCAGCTTCAGTAAATGGTTTTTCCGAAAGTGCCAGCCCGATGTTATTGCAGCCATACCGAGAAAGGTCAGACAAACTGACCAAAAATTTCACACAATAAACCCGCGCGGGGTCCAGTGGTTTGTTGAGTTGAACTTGCAGGTAACTTCTCGGAATTCTTCCGCGATAGCCATAAAAAGAAATACCTGCATAGTTGTCGCCATCTTCGGGGTTTTCTCTGCCTCTGCTGTTGTTTGGAGCGGAAAATCCTTCTGCCTTGCTGTTTTTTGAAAACAAATCGGCTTTGATGTCGGTGGGCGATGACCAGCCCGTTGCCAGTTCGATTTGTCCGCCTATTTTGATTTTTTTCTCTATTTCATCAAAGCTTCCATTGGGCACGACATTGCCTTGCGCTGCAACCATAAAGGGCAAAAAGAGAAAAATTAGCTTCTTGAAAATCATGACTTTAAAATTCATATTCTTTAATAGTTTCTATGAAACATTTCACTCTTTCGACATCGGTATCGGGGTAAACTCCGTGGCCTAAATTAGCAATATGTTGCTTGGGACCAAAATTATTCAACATTTTTTTTGTTTCATTCTTGATGGTCTGAAAATCGGCATAAAGCACAGCCGGGTCTAAATTTCCTTGCAGTGTTTTGGTTTCTCCAATCAATTTTCTCGATTCAGAAATGTCCATATTCCAATCCAACCCAATCACATCACAATTCAATTTTCCTAATTCCTTTAATGAAAAATAAGCGCCTTTGGCGAATACGATTACCGGACGCTGGATGCTATTTGCCGAATGCTGATTTTTTATAGAATCACATATTTGTGAAATATATCTCAATGAAAACTCTTTGTAGAGTTGCGGGGAAAGAACGCCCGCCCAACTGTCGAACAACTGCACGATGTCGGCACCTGCTTCAAATTGCGCTTGCAAGTAAGCAATGGTGCTATCGGTAATTTTTTGTAGCAATTGATGAGCGAGTTCATGTTGGGTATAGAGAAATTTTCTTGCTTTTGAAAAGGTCTTTGACCCACTTCCTTCGAGCATATAGCAGAAAATCGTCCAAGGCGCGCCTGCAAAGCCGATAAGGGGCACCTTGCCATCCAATTCTGTTTTCGTTAACCGGATGGCTTCCAAAACATAGTGTAAATCTTCTTTTGGGTTTGCGATTTTTAAGCTATCAATATCGTCAAGCCCTTTAATTGTTTTTTCGAAAAAAGGCCCCTTGTTTTCAATCAATTGGTAAGGCAGCCCCATTGCTTCAGGAATCACCAGAATATCTGAAAAAATAATAGCAGCATCTACGCCAAGAATATCTACCGGCTGTAATGTCACTTCGCACGCCAGTTCAGGGGTCTGCACCAATTCCTTAAACCCGCTAACACTTTTGCGCACCTTGCGGTATTCGGGCAAAATACGGCCTGCTTGCCGCATGAGCCAAACGGGCGTACGCCCGGTTTCTTGACCCCTTGCCGCTTTGAGAATTAAATCGTTTTGAATTTTTACAGGTATTTCAATTTGCATCCCGCACATAATTCATGTAGAGGACAAAGATAGGTATTCATAGTCTGACTGCGAGTCACTCGATGCATTTAGACAACCTCCAGCGGCTCATCCACTTTTTGCTTGAGCAATGCCATTTCCACCACTTCAATCATCTTTTTGACGTAACGGAATTTCAAGCCTTTAAGGTACTCGGGATTGATTTCTTCAATGTCTTTGCGGTTGTTTTCCGAAAGGAGAACTTCTCTGATGTCGGCACGTTTTGCGGCAAGTATCTTCTCCTTGATACCGCCCACTTCGAGTACCTGCCCACGAAGAGTAATTTCACCCGTCATCGCCAAATAAGGCTTCACTTTTCTTTGCGTGAAAGCTGATGCGAGTGCTGTGAGCATGGCAATACCGGCAGAAGGACCATCTTTTGGAGTGGCTCCCTCTGGAACATGAATGTGCACATTCCATTTTTCAAAAATTTCCTGTTTCAAACCCAGTTTGTGCGCATGTGCCTTCAGGTATTCGTGGGCAATCATGGCTGATTCTTTCATCACATCTCCTAAATTTCCTGTGAGCGTAAGTTTGCCTTTTCCTTTGGTGAGCGAACTTTCGATGAAAAGAATATCACCTCCAACTGAAGTCCATGCCAAGCCAGTCACTACACCTGCTACATCGTTGCCTTGGTATTTGTCTTTTTCGCGCCCAACACCCAGGTATTTTTGCAGGTCTTCCACTTTGATTTTCGCATTGTAATCTTCTTCCATCGCAATGCTTTTGGCAATCTGACGAATAACTTTAGCAATGCGTTTTTCCAATGTTCTTACCCCCGATTCTCGTGAATAATTTTCAACAATGTGCTCAATAACTTTTTTGCTGAATTTCACATGCCCTTTTTTTAGCCCATGCTCTTTTAATTGCTTGGGAACCAAATGCCTATGGGCTATTTCAATTTTTTCTTCCACCGTGTAGCCTGTTACCTCAATGATTTCCAAACGGTCTCTCAAAGCAGGTTGAATTGTGTTTAACATATTCGCTGTAGCAATRAACATCACCCTCGAAAGATCATATTCCAATTCAATGAAATTATCATAAAACGCGCTGTTTTGTTCAGGGTCGAGCACTTCTAACAGGGCAGATGAAGGGTCTCCGTGAAAATCGGCTCCAACTTTATCAATTTCATCCAAAACAAAAACAGGATTTGATGACTTCACTTTTTTGATGCTTTGCATAATACGCCCGGGCAATGCACCGATGTATGTCTTACGGTGACCTCTGATTTCGGCTTCATCCCGCAAACCTCCCAGCGACATGCGTACATATTTTCTTCCCAATGCTTCGGCAACGGATTTTCCGAGCGAAGTTTTACCAACTCCAGGAGGGCCTGTCAAACATAAAATAGGGGATTTCATATCTCCTTTCAATTTCAAAACCGCCAAATGCTCTATGATGCGTTCCTTTACTTTGTCCAACCCAAAGTGGTCACGGTCAAGAACTTTCTGAGCTTTTTTCAAATCGAAATTATCTTTGGTGTATTCTCCCCATGGCAATTCCAGCAGCGTCTCCAGGTAATTGACTTGCACCGAATATTCTGGGCCTGCCGGGTGCATCCGCTGCACTTTGTCCAGTTCTTTTTCAAACGCTTCAGCTACCTTTTTATCCCATTTCTTCTTTACTGCCTTGTCCTTAAATTCTTTGATTTGATGGTCGAGCGGACCTCCGCCCAATTCTTCCTGAATCTGCTTCATCTGCTGTTGCAAGAAAAATTCGCGCTGCTGGTGGTCAATGTCGATTTTTACTTTGCTTTGAATATCCTCTTTCAATTCCAGCATCTGCAATTCTTTGGTTAAATGACCTAAAAGCATGTTAGCCCTATCCTGTAAATCTGGGATTTCGAGCAATTTTTGCTTATCAGACACATCGGCATTCATATTGGAAGAAATAAAATTGATGAGAAACGATGCACTCTCAATATTCCGGATAGCAATACCGGCCTCTGACGGAATATTTGGCGAGAGCTTGATGATGTTCATCGCCAAATCCTTCAATGAGCCGATGAGCGCTTCAAACCGTTTGCTTGCTTTTGCCGGACCGGCATCGGCAAAAGGCAAAATCGTAGCTTTGATGTAGGGTTCTGTTTGGGTAACTTTGTTTAGAGAAAACCGCTTTTTTCCTTGAATAATGACAGTGGTACTGCCATCGGGCATTTTGAGCGTTTTTAGCATTTGTGCCACTGTACCCACTGTATTGAGCTGCTCAACGCTTGGCTCTTCCACTTCATGGTCAGTTTGCGCAACTACCCCAATGATTTTAGCCGAAACATTGGCATCCTTTACCAAGCGGATGGACTTGTCTCGTCCCACGGTGATAGGCATTACCACTCCTGGAAACAACACCATATTGCGAAGTGGCAAAATGGGCAATTCCTCAGGTAACTGCTCGGTTTTAAATTGTTCTTCGTCTTCGGTAGTTAAAAGGGGAATAAATTCGGTTCCTTCTTCAATCACATCCATCAGCTTTGAGTGCTCAAGGTCAAACGGGTCTTTCATTTTACTGTTTGTTAATCGTTAATCCCAAATATCGGGACAAGTTGTTAATGGTCAATAGGAATTGAGCCAAAATGACACAATAAAGGTACAAACTTTAATAGATTTGGTATTTGGCAATCGGTGTGCCAAAGAAAAAATTGTTCCTAATTTCGGTCGTAATGGCAGGTAAAGGATTTAAAATTTAGAGTTTAAAGTTTAGAGTTTTCTACAGATACGGTGATTTCAAAAATATGTTTCAGAATGTCTTTTTCTGTTCCATCCAACGGTATGTCCCTGCATCCCCTTATTTTTCAGCTACTTCAAATGCTTTTTTGATTTTAATTTCTTCAAAGCCGCGCTCTGCTCTCCATAGTCATTTTAGGTCGTGTACGAAGAGTTGAGTCAGTAATTGAAAAAGCCGATAAAACAACCATGAAAACCTGGATAATTTCACAAATTGTTAACATCAATCGTATTCAGTAGGTCGGAATTTTCTTC
>NVWW01000056.1 GCA_002746335.1 Flavobacteriales bacterium
CACCAATTCGCAATCGAAAAATTTAATTGGGACAACACAACCAAATTACTCGAAAGTATTATCACCAAATAATTTGGCGCAACATACGTTGACTTTCAAACTGCCGACTAATGCGCTTTTTCAAAAAACATAAGTTCAAGCTCCTCTTCTTTTTTGCTCTGCTCGTCTGGTATTACCTTTCGCTGCCCTCTCTCTTATTTTCAGACCCAACTTGTACCGTTATCGAAGACAAAAGCGGCCATTTGCTTGGCGCAAAAATTGCCGATGACGGCCAGTGGCGTTTCCCGCACAACGATACGGTTCCTGAAAAATTTGAAAAAGCCATCATCCAGTTTGAAGACCGATCCTTCCATTACCACCCGGGCGTCAATCCTTTTTCCATTTTCAGAGCGATGTGGCAAAATGTGAAAGAATGGCGAAAAGTGAGCGGTGGCAGCACGCTCACCATGCAAACCATCCGGCTTTCCAGGAAAGGACAGTCTCGCACTGTTTTTGAAAAATTAATTGAAATGATTCTCGCAACGCGAATCGAAATTGCATACAGCAAAAATGAAATCCTGGCTTTTTATGCATCCAATGCTCCTTTCGGAGGAAATGTAGTGGGACTGGATGCCGCTACTTGGCGCTACTTCGGACGTAGTCCTGAAAAACTTTCATGGGCTGAAGCCGCAACACTGGCCGTGCTGCCCAATGCTCCTTCCCTCATCCATCCCGGAAAAAATCGTGAAAAACTATTTAATAAGCGCAACCGTTTGCTCGACCGTCTGCTAGAAGCGGAAGAAATTGACTCATCAACCTGCGAATTGTCAAAACTAGAGCCGCTACCCGAAAAGCCACACCCTTTGCCGCAACTCGCCTCCCATCTTTTAACCCGAATTTATTTAGAAGGCAACAAAGGAAAAAGGATAAAAACCACCATTGACACGGAATTGCAAACAAAAGCTATTCAAATTGCAGAAAAGCACCATAGACAATTGAAAGGCAACGAAATCTACAACATCGCTATTTTGGTGCTGGATGTGGAAAACGGAAATGCGCTTGCCTACATAGGCAACATGGGAGAAAGAAACGAACACGGCAGTTCGGTGGATTGCATCACCGCCCCGCGCAGCACAGGCAGTATTATGAAGCCCTTTCTTTATGCAGCAATGCTTAAAGACGGCATGATTTTGCCTAATACCTTAATACCCGACATTCCCACTCATATTGCGGGATACGCTCCAAAAAACTACACCCTGCAATACGATGGTGCTGTACCCGCTTATCGAGCTTTGTCACGCTCACTCAATATTCCCGCAGTGCGCATGCTACAAAATTACGGGCTGGAGCGATTCCATTACTTGCTTCCAAAAATAGGGGTAACTACCATCAACCAACCAGCGAATCATTATGGACTATCTTTGATTTTGGGAGGGGCGGAAGCAACACTGTGGGATTTGTGTAGTATTTACGCCAGCATGTCCCGTACACTTAACCATTTTTCCGATTACAACGGACAGTACAATTCAGATGATTGGAAAGTGCCAAATTATAAATCCTCCCATGAAAAGGGGGATGTTCAAAGGACAAGCGGATTAAATAAAACTGGTTCACTCTCTGCCGCCTCCATATGGCTAACCTATCAAGCGCTCGTGCAAGTCAACCGCCCCGCCAATGAGAGTGGCTGGAATCGGTTTTCATCATCACAAAAAATTGCGTGGAAAACGGGCACCAGTTTTGGCCACCGTGATGCCTGGGCTATCGGCACAACCCCAAATTATGTAGTAGGTGTATGGGTAGGCAATGCTGATGGTGAAGGCCGCCCTTTGCTCACGGGCATTACAGCGGCAGCGCCTGTTTTGTTTGATGTTTTTGATTTACTTCCGACAGGAGGCAATTGGTTCGAGCCTCCTTATGATGAATTGCAAAAAGTTCCCGTTTGTAAACAAAGCGGCCATCGTACATTGGATAATTGCACCGAAATTGACTCTATGTGGGTAAATATTTCGGGACTAAAAACAAAGCCCTGCCCCTATCATCAATTAGTTCATCTGGACAGCAAAGGACAGTACCGCGTTAACAGCAGTTGCTACACCGTATCGGAAATGACTCACAAAACATGGTTCGTGCTACCGCCTGTACAGGAATGGTATTACAAATCAAAAAACTCCAATTACCAAACACTTCCTCCATTTCGCGCAGAATGTGATGCCTCCAAAGGAACACCCGCGATGGAATTCATATACCCGAAACGTGGGGCCAAGGTTTATGTGCCTACCGAATTGGATGGCACACAGGGAGAAACCATATTTGAAGTCGCACATCGAGATAGAGGCGCCACCATTTACTGGCATTTGGATGCTCAATACATTGGCAGCACCACCAATTTTCACCAAATGGGACTGCGCCCACCCTTTGGGGAACACATCATTACCCTTGTAGATGAAAGCGGGGAAACCGTTGTGCAAAAATTTGAAGCGCTGGCACGAGAGCGATAATTTTCAACTTCTTACCTTTGCTTTACAAAAATTAAAATATGAATCCTTTTAAATACATATTAATCGGACTGCTCATTCTCATGTCTTTTCATGTTTCTGCGCAAAAGAGCAAGAAAAAGAAGAAAGGCAAAGCTCCTGTAGAACTGCATTTCAACGGAATTGCCATTTCTGATTCGGGGTTTTATGACGAAAACAACCTCAAAAGTGGACAATGGCGTGAGTATGCACTCGATACTTTTCAATCGGCTAC
Organism: Flavobacteriales bacterium; assembly: GCA_002746335.1. GTDB lineage: Bacteria > Bacteroidota > Bacteroidia > Flavobacteriales_H. Next base: position 2,728 of record NVWW01000056.1, read on the forward strand.
TGACACCACTCCCGCTCAACTCGTCATTGTAAAAGAGCAAGGCCTTTATGTTAAGGGCAAAAAGCAAGGCGAGTGGAAGGTATTGATGGCTACCGATAAACAACCTTCTTTTTATTGGGAATTAATGGGGAACGCATCTTACGCTGATGGGAAGAAGCATGGCTGGCAAAAAAGGTACACAACAGACAACCAACTGGTTTCTCAAGAATATTTTGCCAACGGCAAGTTAGACAGCATGTCGGTTTTTTATTACATCAATGGTGTACCGCAGTTGGTCATTCAATATAAAAATGGCGTACAACATGGCAAATCATACGAATTTTACCCGAATCGCATAGCAAAAAAAGCGGTGGACTACGTAAATGGCTATTCACATGGTAAATTGGAAATTTATCATCCAAACGGTACGCTAAAGGAAAGCGGCAATGTAGTAAATGGCAAATTTAAAGGCGAATACAGCTGGCACTATGATACAGGAGTATTGAAGCAAAAAGGTTTTTTTGAAGATACCTTGAAAACAGGCAAATGGCAGACCTACTACCCCACAGGTGAATTGGAATCAAAATACACTTATGAGAATAATTTGGCACAAGGCGAATGGAAATGCTATCACAAAAATGGGCAATTGTGGTCAGTGCGGCAATACAAAGACAGTAAGCTATGGGAGGTGGTTTCCAATTTCAATCCAGAAGGTAAAACAAGGAATGCAGGCACGCTCAAGGATGGAACCGGCACAATTCTGATTTACAACGATGCAGGAGAAGTGTCAAAGAAATTGAATTACGTAGCAGGCTTAGAAACGAAATTAAATGATGATCAGTAAAATTCATCGATAATACGAAAACAACCCCTTATTCATAAGCATATCCTTTCCCACCATCATCTTCCAATTGCACGCCTAATCCCAAAACCATACGATTCACGAAATTGAAATAGTTGGTAACAAGTGCTGCATCAAGAATAGCGCGGTCATCCAGCCCGGCATTTTTCATTGGAACAATAAATTCTTCTTCATTAATTGAATTGGGCTTTATCGTAAGTGAATGCGCATAGTGGCATAATAAAAGGTCGGTCTTGCTTAAATCCAATTTCATAAAATCATCTGCCAATTGTATCACTCTTTCATCATCTTTCCAGAAATGATTGAGAGCCAATGCGTGATGTTGTATGCAATACCTGCAAATATTGGCGGAGGAAACCACCACAGCTATCATTTCGCGCTGGTAGCGTCTAAGAGGTGATTTGCCAAACATTAATGTCAGGTATAAATCCATGTGATTAACCAGTGACTGCGGATTCAATGACTGAATTTTATGTACCTCAGCAATCTTACCTCGCTTTTTGAGGGTATCTTCGTAAATAACTTTCAGTTCACCTTCGGCTTTTTCGGGCTGTATAACTTTGATAAAAGGCATATTCAATTTTAGCGTGCTAAAATAGGTTGTTACATAGCAACGCGATGTCAACTGCCCGACAAAAGTTTTTTTCTTACTTTGTGAACTTTGAATTAGTAATTGATTAATGATTAAAAAATGACATGAAGAAAACGCTGCTCCTTCTGTTTTTGATATTATCTCTTTTTTCGGCTTTTCCGCAAGATGCCGGTGATTTTTTCACTTCAGCCAATACTTTTTTCCAGCAATACACACAAAAGGGCTTGGTAAAATACGATGATTTGAAACAGGACAGCACCGACCTGCCCATGCTCATCACCATGCTCGGAAACACCGATATCAATACATTGAATGGTAGTAAACAAAAGGCATTTTTGATTAATGCCTACAATTTGCTGGTGATTAAATCTATCATGGATAATTACCCCGTTAATTCGGTGCAAGACGTCAACGGCTTTTTTGACCAAAAAAAATACCGAATTGGAAATGAATCGCTGACCCTGAATGAATTGGAAACGCTGATGCGCGAAAAATTCCGCGATGCAAGAATTCATTTTACGCTGGTGTGTGGGGCCAGGGGCTGCCCACCTTTACTGAATGGCGCTTATACATCAGACATGCTGTTTTTCCAACTCGAAAAGCAGGCCAAAGCGGTTATCAACAGCAAAAAACTCATTCAAATTGATATTGAAAGAAGAGCGGTTCAAATCTCGGAGATTTTTAAGTGGTATAAAGATGATTTTTTGGAAAATCATGAAAATCTGTTGAGTTATATCAACATGTACCGAAGAAATAAAATTCCATCTGATTATGAAATCAATTACTTGCCTTACGACTGGGCACTAAACCGTTTCATTACAAAGGAAGAAAAACAAAAAATACAGGACAGCACCGGTGTGAATATTCAAAATTACACACCTTCAGTACTGCTTAAAGAGGGCCAGAGCGAAGTGAAGTGGTTCAACAACCTCTATACACAGACGCAGGGCTTTGACATGATTGGTAAAACAGTTAACTATGGCTCACGCGGCAGCTATTTTACTTCCGTTTTTCAATTTATGACAGGCGTTTCAACAAAATTGAATATAGGTGCTGAAGTTTGGCTCAAATCAGTACGCAACGATGAAATAGGCAGTTCGGCTTTTAAATTGTTAAAATTTGAAAGCGACTCCAATTCACGAACTGCCATCAGTTATTTTGGCCCGAAAGTAAGGTTCACCCCGGTGAAAAAATTACAGCGGTTTTCAGTGCAATCTACATGGCTTTTCCCTTACGAGCAAGATCAAGAAGGCACCAAAGCAAAACCTTACCTGAGTGAAGACCGGCATATTTGGATCACCGAATTTTTTTACGATAAACCATTAACTGAAAAAATACAGTTGTTTTCTCGCCTTTCTACTTGGGTTTATTTTGACAAAAAGTTTGAGCGGCAAACCTATATCTCATCACCGGCAAGCATGTTTTTGAGCTGGTTTCCAAACAAAATTTTCACCATTTATGGCATGGTTGAATTTTGGCCGACTTACGGCAACAACCTTTTTAGCAGCTATTTCCTGCAATCGGGTGTTGGAGGTAAGTACCAAGTCATAAAAGGTGTGCTGGAATTGGAAATTCTGTACACTGATTTTTTAGTTGGCAAAAATTCAGGCAACGGAAAGACATTTAATTTAGGAGTGAGGATGCTGCGGTAAACTTACTTCTTGCCGTAAGAATTAATCGTCAGTTTATGCACCAAGCCATCGTTGGTTTGAAAATCCATATCAATGTACTCTTTGTATATCATGCCTACATTCCGTGCATATTTTTCGAGTGATTTGGTTTGCCCGATAATGGGCAGCGAATCATTGACATGCAGAACTGTTAAAGCAGAATCAAAAGAAATACCGCCAACAGTTGTCGAAACGTCAACATCTTCATAGGCATAATCTTCCTTTTCATAGTCATTAAAAGCATTGCCATTCCATGTGTAGCCTTCCTTTGCGGGAAAAGTCAGCTTGATATAACGTACATTTTCTTCGACCACTTCTACCCTGTTTTCCGTAACGGTTGTTGTCCAAATGTCTTTGATTTGCCATTCAGCATTGGTATTATCTCTTTTATAGCGCTCAATTCTAATGGATTCTCTTCCCTCATCATCCATAAAAGTCGATTCCAAAACTTCCTTGATTTGGAATTCATAGTAAATAGTGTCGCTTGCAAAGCCGTCAAAAACGGTAGAGTCCACATCATAAATGAGCCATGARCCGATTGCTGCAGGATAGTAATTGTAGCCCAAATCAACTTTTGGAGGGGTGTCTTTTTTGCAGCCGAATAGCACCAYGCTAATAGCAATAGYCGCAAAACYTAYTTTCAGCACTTGATTCATGCGCAAGTAAACGAGATTGTGTTAAGATTGTTGCCCTTCAGCTACTATATCAGCAATTTTCCTACTTGCAGGCAGTGGGTTTTTCCTACAAATAAAACCGCCTCCGAGCACGTCATCGCCTTCATAAAATACGGCTGACTGACCGGGAGCAATTCCTTCAACATGTTCATAAAAGTCCACTTTAATCCTTTTGTCTTCGAGCTGTTTGATGGCACTCATTGTGCCAGCATGTTTGTAACGGATTTTAGTGCGCACTTCCATCTCTCCTTCCAATTTTTCATATTTGATAAAATTAGGATCTCGAACCCACATTTCCTGTTTTTTCAAATCCTCTTTTCTACCTAAAATTATTGTATTGGTTTCGGGACGTATTTCAGTAACGAACATCGGCTCACCAAAAGCAAGGCCCAACCCCTTGCGTTGCCCTACTGTGTAAAAGGGATAGCCCTCGTGTTTGCCCAGCACATTGCCATTTTTATCCATAAAAGGACCTCCTTTCACTTCTTCTTCCAACCCGTCAATTCTTCTWTTTAAGAAGCTTCGATAATTATTGTCGGGCACAAAGCAGATTTCGTAGCTTTCACTTTTTTTGGCCAACTCTTCAAATCCATGATCAATGGCCATTTGCCTTATTTCGCTTTTGTGGAATTTGCCCAGTGGAAACTGTGTGCGTGCCAAGTTTTTCTGATTTAAGCCCCACAAAACATACGACTGGTCTTTGTTTTCATCCAAGCCTTTTGAAATAACGTAGCGGTTGTTTTCAAGCCGTACCTGCGCATAATGGCCGGTKGCAATAAATTCACAGTCAAGTTGGTTAGCTCGTCTAAGCAGCGCATCCCACTTGATGTAAGTGTTGCAAAGCACGCAGGGATTTGGGGTTCTTCCTGCAAGGTATTCCTCCACAAAATTATCAATAATGGCATCGCCAAATTCTTCGCGCAAATCGAGGATAAAGTGGTGGAACCCCTTTTGCACAGCCATGTTACGGGCATCGTTAATAGAATCGAGTGAGCAACATCCAGTTTCCTTTTTGCTTCCTCCAGATGATTGGTAATCCCATGTTTTCATGGTAATACCAATAACTTCGTAGCCCTCGTCATGCAACATCATGGCTGCAACAGAACTGTCTACACCCCCGCTCATAGCAACTAATATGCGACCTTGTTTACTCACTGCGCTTTCAATTCTCCGTTTTCGTAAAATTCGACCTTTTCAACCTTTCCCTTCAACTCATAACAGACTATCTTTCCATGCAATTTATCATTGATATACATGCCTGTTCTTTTGGCTCTTTTTCCATCAAACTCCAAAACTTCTTCGCTTGGCATTCCTTTATCCAGATCGGGCTGTGTCATTGTTTTAATCCATTTTCCGTACCTGTAATATTCCACAAATTTGCCATGCTTTTTGCCTTCTTTGTAAGTGGCTTCCTCCTTTAAATATGGTGTTCCATATTCTGGGTCGACAGCATCATAGTATTCTTCAAACACTCCGTTCATTTTTATCAATTCAATACGCTTTCCTTTTTCGTAAATTTCCTTAAAATGCAGCGTGCCATTATCCTCAAAATACTGCCATGTGCCCATTTTCAACCCTTTGGTGTATTTTCCTACCGCCTTAAAACTACCATTGGGATAATAATCAATGGAACGCCCTACCAAAAGCCCGTCATCATAAATGTCTTCCGATTTTTTCATGCCATTTTCAAAATAGCTTGTACACGCACCCTGTTTCACATTGTTTTCCCAATTGGCATCTTCTGACGGTTGCTTGTTTTCGTAAAACACTTTTGAAGTTCCATGCTTTTTACCATCAGCAAAATTTTCTGTTGAAATCAAATTTTCTTTCTCATTGTAAAAATTCCAAATGCTGTCTTTCTGTTGATTGATGAAGTTGCCTTTGCCCATCATCTTGCCGTTGGCGTGGTAAAAAACAGCACCAGCTTTTTTGCTTATTTCATCATATTTCAGCACAGACCGCACTTGCCCTTTTTCATAGTAATAAGTGAAAGTGCCAATAGGCTTGTCATCTTTAAATGTGCCTTCATATTTTTTGCTTCCGTTTTCGTAATGCTTTACCCATCTACCTTGCTTGCGACCTTTTTCATCATTTTGATTGGTTGAATCGGGTTGGGCAAAGCAAGTAGGAATACCAAATGCACACACAAGCGCAATATTTATCACTGAATGCTTCACTATTTTACAAAGGTACTAAAGCCCTTTTGAAAAGTTTATTGCAAATCAGGCAAACAATTCTTTTTCCACCAACTCGCAGATGATGTGACCGATAAGTATGTGGCATTCCTGAATACGTGGAGTATCTTCAGAGGGAACATCAATCAAATATTTGCATAAGCCCCTCATTTTTCCGCCTGATTTTCCAGTTAGCCCAACGGTTTTCATTTCAAGTTTGCATGCGACCTCTATTGCCTTTACAATATTGGCCGAATCGCCCGAAGTGGACATCGCCACCAACACATCTCCTTTTCTTCCTTTTGCTTTTACCAGGCGTGAAAACACCTCATCAAAGGAGTAATCATTGGCTACTGCAGTAATGTATGAAGTATTTACGTGCAATGCTTCGGCAAAAAGTGGCTCACGATCTTTGTAGAATCTTCCGGAAAGTTCTGCCGCCAAATGCTGGGCATCGGCAGCGCTGCCTCCATTGCCACAAAAGAGTACTTTTCCCCCATTTCTAAAGCAAATGACGATTTCTTCAACTGCTTTTTCTATAGAAGTCAATAATTCAGCATGGCTCAAAAGCGATTGCTTTACCTGAACTGAACTGTTAATTATCGCATTGATTCGTTCCGAATAACTCATAAATTTTATTCACTTAAATCCTCATTCAATTTGTAAATGTGCTCAACCATCGACATCCATGAAAAATTTTTCTTTTCCTCTTTTACGTTTTGTGCAAATTCATTTTCTCTTTGATTCTGATAAAAGTCCACCAAAGCATCTGCCACAGATTGTGCATTGACCTCGCAAACATACCCACATTTTTGATGCGGAACGATTTCAGCCAAGCCGCCCACATCAGTTACCAGCATGGGGCGCTCAAAGTGATAGGCAATTTGCGTTACCCCGCTTTGCGTGGCGCTTTTATAGGGCTGCACAATCATATCAACTGCACAAAAATAGTCAACCACTTGCGAATCGGGGATAAACTCATTTTTCTGAATGATGTGGTCTTGTAAACGGTGCTTTTTTATCAGTTCTAAATAGTGTTTTTCGTTACTGTAATATTCGCCTGCAATGATGAGCTTTAGCGGAAAATCTCGCAGCCTCTTGTCAGCAAATGCTTCAAGGAGCAAATCCAATCCTTTGTAATCTCGAATAATGCCAAAGAACAGCAAGTAGTTTGTGTTGTCATCTAAACTCAGCATTGCTTTGGCCGTTTTTTTGCTTTTAAGCGGACCGAAATTATCATAAATGGGATGCGGGCAAAAAACCTTGGGCTTGCTTTTGTCAAAGGTGTTTAAATCACTTAATACAGTTTTCGATAAGGCAATAAAACCATCAGCACTTTTCACAAAATAGTTGCTGAACAGGTGGTCACCCATGCGCTTTTCATGTGGGATGATGTTATGTACAATGGAAATAATTTTAGTATGATTATTCTTTTTGATTTGTCTTGCAATCGTCCCCAAACAAGGTGCCATAAAAGGCAGCCAGTAATCAACAATCACTAAATCGGGTTTTTCTCGTGCAATTTTTGCACCGAAACTGAACCAATTGAAAGGATTAACCGAATTGATGCTTCGAATGATGTTCAAATCCATTGGAGGAGGCCCATCGGAATACTGGCTTTTTCCGGGAAATAAAAAGCTGGGGTACTGCAAAGTGAAAGTGTGTATGGTCACCTCATCGCCATTAGACTGAAATTCCCGCGCGAGCCGCTCTTTGAAAGCAGCAAGCCCGCCCCGGTAGGGATATGCCGTGCCGATGAGGGTGATTTTCAAAGTATTATTTGAGGTTTAATAGGTAATATTTATTACTGTTTTCCAGTACTTTTTCTTGATGCTGCGAGAATTGCTGTTAATTTCTTTGATTCCTTATAAACTGGTTGTATCAGTTTATTCTCAAAGCCGAAATATTCAATATTAGATATTAAGTATTACACCTTTTCTCCACCAAATAACTGTTCCGCTCGGACGAGTTTCTTGAAATCAATTCAGCTATAAAACCGGCAAGAAATAGTTGAGTGCCCAAAATCATTGCAGCAAGCGCAATGTAAAACAGGGGTTGCTCGGTGATGAGACGGGCAGGGGTTTTGAGGTAAAAAACATGATAGAGCTTGTCACCTCCAAGCCATGCAGACACCAAAAACCCGATAGCAAACATCAATGTGCCAAGCAAGCCAAAAAGGTGCATGGGGCGCTTGCCAAATTTTGAAATAAACATAATAGAAACCAAATCCAAAAACCCGTTGATGAAGCGTTCCATACCGAACTTGGTAATACCGTATTTGCGCTTTTGATGCTGCACCACCCTCTCTCCTATTTTATTGAATCCTGCCCACTTTGCAATTACCGGAATGTAGCGGTGCATTTCACCGTAAACCTCGATGGATTTTACTACATCCTTTTTATATGCCTTCAACCCACAGTTGAAATCATGCAGCTTGATGCCTGACATCACTTGCGTGGCATAGTTGAACAATTTGGTGGGAACAGTTTTGGTGATAGGATCGTATCGCTTTTTTTTCCAGCCCGAAACCAAATCGTAATCCTCATTTTTTATCATGCGATAGAGTTCGGGGATTTCTTCGGGACTGTCTTGCAAATCGGCATCCATGGTAATGATCACATCGCCTGTTGCGGATTCAAAACCTACATTAAGAGCTGCAGACTTGCCATAATTTCTTCTGAACTTAATACCCTTTACAGATTGACTTGAAACAGACAGTTCTTCAATCACTTTCCAAGAGCCGTCTTTGCTTCCATCATCCACAAAAATCACTTCATAGGAAAAATTGTTTTCTTCCATTGCCTTTTTAATCCACCCAAAGAGTTCTTTGAGGGATTCGGCTTCGTTGAGTAACGGAATGATAACCGAAATATCAGGATTGTTCATCAATCGTTTCTGGAAAAATTTCAGGTGACTTTTTCAGGAATGCTGCAAGTATCAAATTAATGAGTGCTGCTCCGATAATTTTATTGAACGCATCACTAAATGCGAGTGAGCCAACAGTAGTTTTTTCAATTTCTTCTACTGCCTTCTCAAGCATTTCTTCACCCATAAATCCTTGCGCCCGCTCTAAGCCCAACAACGCTTCATTAATATACATATCAATTATGGCACCATCAATAAAAGTTCCAAAGAGGTAAACAAACATGCCAAAAAGTGTTGCATAAACAAGCGCAATAACTAAGCTTATAAGGTATGCTTTTCCGTAAGAAATGAAACCTTCCAATTCGGTATCTCGGTAGCGTTTTACCCCTACGAAAACAAATATAAAAGGCACCCAAAAAGTAGCCCAAGTGATGTTTCCAAGCGGGCTAAAATCCAAAAAATAATAAACGAGGAAAATGATGAACAAAATGATTCCGGCTAATGTGCCAAAATTTAATGGAATTTTCAGGTTTTGCATGAACAATAGGTTTCTGGCAAATGTAAAAAAACTCACGGTTTGACGAGTTATTGCCCACAACAAGCAAAATTGTAATTTTGCACGCTTGGGGCAAGTCCTGTACGACCAGCTCCTGCCGAACTCCCCCAGGCCGGGAACGGAGCAAGGGTAGGCAGTTGAAGCGGTGCGATACAGGTAGCTTGCCCTTTTTTATTAAACCCTCTCCAACTCTCCAAAAGGGAAGAAAAAATGTCTTTCAACCTGTCTCCTTGAGAAATTTTATCCAAAATAAAACTTCGTTTATAAGAAACACGTATAATTGCTTAAAGTTCAAAAAATGCGTGTTTTTCTTTCTTTTTTTCTTTCATTTTTCTTTTGTGCTACTTATGCACAAGGATTTTTCATTGGCATAAAAGGCGGTTTAAGTTACTCGTCAATTGACATTGACGAAACCATTGGCGATGTAAAATACTATACTGGAAACCCACGCGCAGGCGTGCATGGCGGGCTGATGGTAAGGATTGCATCACGTTCTTTATTCATCCAGCCCGAAATGTTATTCACTTCATCAGGCGGTTATGTGAATGTGGATAGTATTTCAGCCACAGAAGTGATCATGCTGAAATACAACAAGCTTGATGTACCGGTGATGGTTGGGTTGAACTTGGGGAAAGTGTTTCGCATGCAAGGCGGATTGGTCGGTAGCATATTGCTAAAAGCAGATGCCAAATCTGACATTGAAGGAACAGTGGAAGACGTGAAACAGCATTATGCTGACGGCACTATCGGTTGGCATGCAGGCATCGGTTTTGACATCAGAAGAATTACTGTTGATTTGATGTGGGAAGATAACCTTTCGCCTTTCGGCTTAAAAATTGAAGGTGTGAATACCGACTTGCGAAACAGCCAATTGAAACTGACAGTAGGCATCATGATTGTAGATAAATTAAAGAGAAAAATGATGAAAAGAGACGGTAATTAACGACTTATCGTCTTGTTGATTTCTTTTTCTTGAAGGGCTCCCGATAGTATCGGGATTAGCCAGCATGTGCGACAGAAATTAGTGCGGTTTTTCTTATTTTTGCATAAAATCAACTCCAAATGAAATTTTTTATTGATACTGCCAGCATTGCCCAAATCAAAGAAGCCAATGAGTTGGGCGTACTCGATGGCGTTACCACTAACCCTTCACTCATGGCCAAAGAAGGCATCTGTGGTGAGGAAAACATCATCCAGCATTATATTGACATCTGTAACATTGTAGATGGCGATGTGAGTGCAGAAGTGATTTCCACCGATTTTGACGGCATGGTAGCCGAAGGTGAAAAGCTCGCTGCGTTGCACCCCAACATCACAGTGAAAGTACCTATGATAAAAGATGGCGTAAAAGCGCTGAAATATTTCTCAGACAAAGGAATTAAAACCAATTGCACGCTGGTGTTTTCATCAGGACAGGCGATTTTGGCCGCAAAGGCCGGTGCAAATTATGTTTCCCCATTCATTGGGCGATTAGATGATATCGCATCAAACGGAGTTGACTTGATTGCCGAAATGCGGCATATTTACGATAACTACGGCTTTGAAACAGAAATTCTCGCTGCTTCCATCCGCCATACGCAACACATTATTGATGTTGCAAAAGTGGGTGCAGATGTGGCTACTTGCCCCTTGAGCGCAATCCTTGGTTTGTTGAAACACCCGCTGACTGACAGCGGACTGGAAAAGTTTTTAGCAGATTATGCAAAGGGCAATCAGCCTGCTGCTGTATCGGTTTGATTCACTACTTGCGTAATTTCTCAAACAAAAAAAGGACGATTTCACTCGTCATGACTTTTTCACTTTGTAATAAAGCGTAGAACAATTGGCTTCTTTAAAAACTTCCTTCGCCTGCTGCTGAATTTGCTCAGCAGTTACAGCACTGTATTTCTCTGTTTCCCGATTCATCAAACCTGCATCACCCATCAATTCGAAATAGGCCAGTTCCATCGCCTTTTCCAAAATACTCATCTCGGCAAAAACCAATGTGGATTCTACTTTGTTTTTCACTTTTTGCAACTCTTCTACGGCTACTAATTCTTGTTTGATTTTTTCGAGTTCCTCAGAAACAGCAGCATCGGCATCTGCCAATTTTACACCCTTCACCAACTTGCCTGAAACCACAAAAAGACCCTCGTCCAAATCACCTGAAACGTAAGCGTCAATTGAACTGAAGATTTGTTTTTCTTTGACCAATCTTCGAAATAACCGCGAAGAACTGCCTCTTCCCAAAATATCTGATATCAAATCAAAGGCGTAAAAATCCACATCGTTTCGCTTGCAGACATGCCATACTTTGTAAAGTGCATCATAAGGCACATCGCGTTCTACTTCTAAAAACCTCGACTCGGTTTGGATGTGCTCTTTCGGCAAATTTCTTTCTGGAACATTTCTTTGCGGAATTTCACCAAACCATTTTTCCGAAAGCTCCTTTATTTCTTCAGTTTTAACGTTTCCTGACACCACCATAACAGCATTGTTCGGGAGGTAATGGTTAAAGAAAAAGTTTTTTACTTCATCCAAAGATGTATTTTCAATATGACTAATTTCCTTACCAATAGTGGGCCAGCGATAAGGGTGGGTTTTGTAAGCCAAAGGACGCAGCAGCAGCCAAGCATCCCCGTATGGGTTGTTGAGATAATTCTGTTTGTATTCTTCAATAACTACATTTTTTTGAACAGCCAGTTTTTCTTCCGAAAAATCCAGTTTCAGCATACGATCAGATTCGAGCCAAAAACCTGTTTCAATGTTGGCCGCTGGCAAAGTGAGGTAATAATTGGTGATATCATTGTTGGTAAAGGCGTTGTTTTCCCCGCCAGCCATTTGTAAAGGGGCGTCATAACTTGGGATGTTCACAGATCCCTCAAACATTAAATGCTCAAATAGGTGAGCAAAGCCGGTTTTAGCTGAATCTTCATCTCGTGCACCCACATCGTACAAAATATTAATGGCTGCCAAAGGAGTTGACGTATCCCTGTGGACGATGACTCGGAGCCCATTTTCAAGTGTGAATCTGTCGAATTCAATCATCTATCCTTGAATTTCAAAGGTTTCTGAAAGTAGGTTTTGTCTGGCTTCTTCATATTCCTCAATAATTTCATTCACAATTTGCGCAGCGGGTTTTATTTCGTTGATGATAGCCGAAACCTGCCCGATTTCAAGCTCACCTTCGTCCATATCGCCTTCAAACATACCTTTTTTGGCGCGCGCGCTGCCCAACAGTTGCACCAATTCATCCATCGATGCGCCCTCGTTTTCAGCTACCTGAACCTGCTGGAAAAACTTGTTTTTGATTAAGCGAACGGGTATTAGTTTTTTCATCGTTAGTTTGGTGTCGCCTTCTGCTGCCTGAACAATAGCATTTTTGAAATTCACGTGTGCAGAAGATTCCTTCGATGCTGCAAAACGGCTGCCGATTTGCACGCCTTCAGCGCCTAAAACCATAGATGCCAGCATGGTCTCTCCTGTGGCAATTCCCCCTGCGGCAATTAACGGAACAGAAATGGCTTGCTTTATTGCCGGAATCAAGCACATGGTGGTGGTTTCTTCGCGTCCATTGTGACCTCCTGCTTCAAATCCCTCGGCAACTACTGCATCAACTCCTACTTCTTCAGCTTTTTTGGCGAATTTTACACTGGAAACTACATGCACAACAGTTACTCCCTTTTCTTTTAAAAATGATGTCCATACTTTTGGATTCCCTGCAGAAGTGAACACAATCTTCACACCTTCTTCTACAATAATTTCCATCAGTTTACCAACTTCTGGATACAACAGGGGTATATTCACCGCAAAAGAATTATCGGTTGCCTTTTTGCACTGTTGAATGTGGATTCTGAGCACATCTGGGTACATCGAGGCCGCCCCGATGATGCCCAGTCCGCCTGCATTTGACACTACCGAAGCCAATTCCCACGGAGCGCACCATACCATCCCCGCCTGAATCAAAGGATATTTAATGCCAAAAAGTTCCGTTACCCTATTCTTCATTTATTTTGATTAGATGTGCGAAAGTAAAACTAATWTKMMTTWRKTMATSTKYRYKATTWAYNTTRWTYWTYTKYWTAAAAWANNTNTANCATNTTSWATKWTATAACATTTTCGTAAATTTGCGTTAATTGTTTATGATGCGAGGTTTTATATCCATAGCGCTTTTTTTAATTTCTTTTCTGGCCAGTGCTCAATTTAATTCAGATGTGGGCATCACTTTAGGTTCAAGCAACTACCTTGGTGAGATGGGCGGAAAAGAAAAGACAGGAAGGCCGTGGCTATTAGACATGAAGCTGAGCCAAACACGGTGGGCAATGGGTGGTTTCTACCGCTACCGAATAATGGAGAACCTTTTTGTACGCGCTGACTTCATTTATTTCCGTATTCAGGGCGCCGACAGCTTATCTACAAATCCACCAAGAGTAGCCCGCAACCTCCACTTTCGCAACGATATTTTTGAGCTGACTGCCAGAGCTGAGTATGTTTTTTATTCTGTGCATGATGTTGGCCACACGGGGCGTTATTTATTGAATTTCAACACTTATGTCTTTTTGGGAGCAGGTGGTTTTTTGAACAATCCGAAAGCAAAGTATCAAGATAAATTTGTATCGCTTCGGCCACTTGAAACGGAGGGTAAAAAATACAGCAAATTCCAGTTCAGCATGCCTATAGGTGCCGGCTTCTATTACACCTATAAAAGACAGCACCGCGTTGGCTTTGAAATCGGTTGGCGATTTACGCTTACTGATTATATTGATGACGTAAGCAAAACCTATCCTTATGATACCACTGGCATGAGCCCAGACGCAATTGCTCTGTCAGACAGAAGCCAAGGCAAAGCCGGAACCGATGGGTTTCCCCAAACCGGAAACTACGGTCCAACCTTTAACCCAGACCATGAAAATCCCCGTGGCAATCCAAAAAGACAAGATAATTATCTTTTAGCTACGTTGCATTACAGTTATGTAATAAAGGGGGCATACAAGAACAAACGCTTCCGCACTTCCAGCCGAAGAAGTAGTTTGGGCGGCTATAAACGAAGAAAAAGAAAGACACGGGCTAAATTCTAAGTAAAAACACTTTCCTCTTTTATCCGGGTTTTACTATTACTTACAAAGTCATGATTTTGGCTTTTTGCCAATCGGTTGTATCTACAGCTGTCCTTACATCGGTAAAATCAAAGCTACACAATAATTTTTCGAGCTTTGAAAAAGCACCTTTCAAGCCATAATACGACTTAAATTTTCGGTGTAAGGGGAGGTTTTCTATCATAGGCTGTTTAGGATCAAAGTCACGCGGATGGAAATAAGTCATTACATAAGATGAACTTCCAAATGCTCGTTTCAAGTACCAGTAAGGCAAAAAGCGAAAATATCCCCCACCAGAAAAAATTAGTTTTTTACCAAACATATGTTGGAAATTAATTGGGAATTCTTTCACGTATTTACCATTAACCTTAATCAATGCAGGCTCTGCAGTTCCAAAATCGGGGAACCCGCCATGGCTTCGCTCGGCAGGAAAAATGGAACAATCCACTTCTATACCATTTTCTATTAAAACTTCGAAAGCCCATTTGTTTTCCTCTTTAATGGAAAACCCAGGTGCACGGTAAACTCGAATTTTCTTTCCGGTAATGTCTTCAATAAGTTTAATGGAATTTTCCAAATCGGTTTTGAATTCTTCTCTTGTTTGTTCGTAAACTAATTGATGCAGGTTAGAATGAGTAGCAATTTCATAGCCCATATCATCAATTTTCCGAATAACTTCTGGATACTTTTTCGCAATCCAACCCAAGCAAAAAAAAGTGGCTTTTTGCTTTTTTGTTTCTAACAGCTCTAAGATTCTATCCACATTGAGATGAATACGGCTTTCATAGTTTTCCCACTGTTTTTCTGTTTTGGTTGAAGGTTCGTCCAAAATATGAAACCATTCCTCAATATCGAAAGTTAGCACTTTCATGAATAATACTTAATGTGATTAATAATCAGCTTTGAAAAGCGACATTGTAAGCCTATAGATCTATACTCACAAAATAGTCACGGTCTATTTTTTCTATACTAAATGAATGAAGATTTGTTTTCATCATCAAATCGGAAATTTGTTGACGAGTGTACATATACAATGGACATTTTTGCTTATAGCGCATTCTTCTCTGCAACGCTAACATACCTTTTGCGTTTGGGAAACTGATAAATATCTTTTTATTAGCAATATTAATGACCTTTTTCAGCAATTCTTCTGGGTTTTCAAAGTATTCAATAAACCCCATCATTATGATGTAATCATATTTTCTTTCAGGATGAAACTTAAGTATGTCAGCTACTTCAAATTTCAAAACGTTTTCCGATACCTCTTTTGATTTTCTTTGCTTGGCAATTTCTATCATCTCTTCAGAAAAATCAACTCCATGAACAAATTGCACACCTTTTTTTGCTAAAGTGCTGCAATAATGTCCCGGACCGCATCCCACATCAAGCACACTGCTTGCGCTATCCGGTATACTTTCAATTGATTTCAAAAAACGTAACTTCATGCTTTTCCTGAAGAAAAAATTAATTGCTTTGTTGAAAGCATCGTTTTTTGTGCCGTAAATAGCATCAAAATCGTGAGCATATTCATTAAAAAACTCTTTTGTTGTTTCCATGGAATTGTATTTGAGACAATTATTAAGATACTTGTAAACGTGCTTTAAATTCTAAATTAAGGCGAATTTACAAACTTTATATGCCAAATGCTGTCATCTACTTTTGAAAAAACTGTGGTATTTTACTCAATGGTTTACGCAACATAATTAAAGGCGATATGCTGTAACCGTTCATTCCCCAACTTTTATATGCCTGATAATTTGACTTCAAAATATTTATAAGTGAGCCGTTACTGGTTCCTCCAAGCCGGTAGCGGATTATCATTTCAGGCAGGTGCGCTGCACTGGCTTTGTATTTATATAAAAACCTTAACATTAATTCATAATCAGCGGCAATACTAAGGGATGTAGTAAAATGGCCATACTTATCGTAAAGTTCTTTTTTCATAAAGCATGAAAGATGAGGTGGCATCCATCCTTTCCTGAAATTTTCCCGGTTATAGACACCTGCACGCCAGTTCCTTATCACCTTATCTCTATTATTAGGTGCCACACAAAGCACATCTCCATATATCACTTCTGTTCCCTGTTGTTTAAATGCTTCTACCACTAAAGAAACAGAAGTTTCATCAATGAGCTCGTCCCCACCATGCACAAACCCAATCACATCACCCATAGCTAAATTCAGCCCTTTGTTAAGTGCATCATAAATACCATCATCCTTTTCACTGATGAATTTTGTGATTTTCTCTCCGAATGATTCAATAATTTCAACAGTACCATCAGTTGATTTGCCATCGACAACAATGTGCTCAATATTAGGGTAATTTTGTATCAATACCGATTGAATGGTCTCCTCAATGGTTTTGACACAATTAAAGCAAATAGTAATAATGCTTACCCTCATGGTTATCTATACACCACAAAATTTTCAAGAACAAGCATGTCCATCTTTGTTCTCAGAAAACAATCGAGTGCTTCTTGTGGTGAATTTACAATCGGCTCGTTTTCGTTAAAAGAAGTGTTAAGTAAAATGGGCACGCCCGTTTTTTCATGAAAACAGGAAATTAGCCGATGGTATTTCTCATTGTATTCTTTATGTACTGTTTGAAGACGGCCTGTTCCATCAACGTGCGTAACCGCAGGAATATTGGCCCTCTTTTCCGATTTTATAGCAAAAACCTTTTCCATAAAGGGCACATCGTCTGCTTGCTCGAAATACTCCCGCACATACTCTTTTAAGATGGAAGGCGCAAAGGGTCGAAATGATTCTCTTTTTTTAATTTTTAAATTGAGCAGGTCAGACGCATCAGTTCTTCTGGGATCAACGAGAATAGAACGATGCCCCAGTGCCCTAGGGCCAAACTCTGCCCTGCCCTGAAACCAACCCACCACTCCACTTTGATTAATCAGGCAGTCAGTTACCATATCAAATAAATTGTCATCCTCATGGTAGCTGTAATTTAGATTTTTATCAGCCAAAAATTCTTTTATCTCATCATTGTCGTACTTCGAGCCAAGACCGGCAAAATACATCGGTTCCATGCGGGGCATGCCCAACGTTTGATTATACACAAAAAGCGCAGCACCAATTGATGTTCCCGCATCGTGGCCGGCAGAAGGAATATAAAGTTCCTCGAAAGGTGTGTTTTGGATGATTTTGCCGTTGGCTACTGAATTTTGCGCCACACCTCCTGCAATGCAAAGGTTTTTCATGCCCGTTTTTTTATGCAAATGGTTCAAAATGTGCATGATAACATCCTCGCATACTTTTTGTACCGAAGCAGCCAAATCTTTATGATAATCGGTCAATTCCTCATGCTTTTGCCTTGCAGGACCGAATTTCTCAATTAAGTAATTGCTGTATAAGATGTCTATTTCAGGAACTCCATTTTCCCAAACCATCTTGACACCTTCTTTAGGATGCCTGAAATATTTTTCATTGAGCTTGAAAAAACCATCATCAGTCAAATGAATTACATTGCGAACCTCATCTACAAGCGATGGCTTTCCATAAGCCGCAAGCCCCATCATCTTGTATTCATCGCCATAATTCATAAAGCTCAAATACTGTGTGAATGTGGTGTAAAAAACCCCGAGCGAATGAGGGTAAATAACATTTCCTGTCACCTCCATTTTATTGGCTCGCCCAGTGCCCGCCATTACGGAAGAAAAATCTCCGAAACCATCAATAGAAAGCACGGCTGCTTCTTCGAAAGGTGAGGCAAAAAAAGCGCTGGCCATGTGAGCGCGGTGGTGTTCTATATTGTGAAACGTAGCTTTTAATTCGTTTTCTTTAACATGAAATTCCTTAGCTACAAGCGATTTAACCGAAACAATTTTTCTTGAATTCATCAAGCGGTTGTAAATCGAGGAAATTTTAACCATGTTTTTGACCGAATGGGAAATTTTTTTAATAAAATTGGCCGAGGGGTCTCGTGAAATGGCAATGTGGTCAATATCTTTAATGGAAATGCCAGCGTCCTGTAAGCAAAAATTAATGGCCTCTGAAGGAAACCCTGCCCAGTGTTTCAGGCGCCTAATGCGCTCTTCTTCAATTGCGTTGACTATTTTTCCGTCCTTCAGCAGACAAGCTGAGGCATCACCATGAAAAGCATTTATTCCTAAAATATACATTTAGTAAAAGTTATAGAGGGCGGCAAATATATGAATTCAGTAAAATATTTTTTCATATTGGTCAACTACAGTGCTATCATTAATAATTGATTGTGCATATACAAAAGCGCTTTTTGACAACTCGTCATATTCTTCTTGCCCCATATTCACACATTTTTGAAGTACTGATGCAAATTTCTCTGTGTTATTTAACGAAATGTCCCACCCTACCCTTTTGTTTTCGAGCTCTTTCCACGGGGTTTGGTCACTGATAATTACAGGACAGCCCACAGATAATGATTCAAGGATAATGTGTCCGAAATTCTCTCCTAAAGTGGGCATCAGCAAAAAATGGTGCTCTTCCAGTTTTTTTTCGATTTTATCGCTTTCAACGCTCCCAAAGTAATTTGCGGAAATATTGTGCGGTAAATCAGATATGATTTTTCTACATAAGCTCCAATAGGTTTCATTGTAAACAGGTCCGTATAAATTTAACGATACATTTCCGGAAAGATTTTTCATCAATTCAAGAGCAAATTGCTGATTTTTCTCTGGAGAAATTCTTGCTATGATTGCAAGTTTGAGTTCATTTTCTTTTTTAATTTTTTGTTGCCAACCAATGCCGGTGTTTTTTTTTGGCAAGTTTGGCACTACACGAACCGTATGCTCTCCAAGTTCAGTAATGATTTCGTTTTTTTCATTCTCATTGGTTGCGTGAAAAGCAACGTTTTTGTACAGACCTATTAGTTTAGCAACAGAAAGAAATGTCTTTTTTTTTGTCACTTTTATACTAATGGCACTTTTTGCAAGCATTCCCCTTGGGGCGATAGTTACCTGATTTTGTTTGTTTTTTCTCAGTAATAATGCTGGCAGAATAGAAAAGTAATACGAATAGATACCATTGATATAATAAACGTCCCACGGTTTAGCATTTATGATTTTTTTTAATGTACTATGTGAAAGTTTTTTGCTCGAAATGTAATAAACTCTCTCTCCATCACTCAGTTGATTCCATGCGTCTGATCGTATAGAAGAATAGGGTGTTATTTCGCAATAATCAACATTTCTTGTAACAATGTAAAAATCAAATTCATCTTTTAAGTTCCCCACCATATTTGCAACTGATCTGATAGGGCCGCCTGCCTTGTAGCCAGGCAAATACCAATCAACAAAAACTAATATTTTCTTTTTAGGCTTCAATGTCGTTTTTAAGCATCCAGTTTTCGAGCACTACCAGCGGCCACACTCGAGACCACGTAACTCTTTTGTCTCCTTTCAGAAAGCTATTCCAATGTTTTTTCAACCCGGTTTCATTGAGCAAATTCCGTTGGCTTAACGAATTGATTCGGCTTTCACAAAATTCCCGTAATTCGTTCTTCATCCAATGCTCCCAAGGAAAGGTAAACCCCATTTTTGGGCGGTTCACCACTTCGGACGGCAATAAATCGCCCAGCGAATCAATCAACATTTTTTTTGGTGTAACCGGAAATTTGGATTTGTCGGGAACTGCCAAAATGTACTCAACCAATTCATGGTCAAGAAAAGGGACGCGCACTTCGAGCGCATGTGCCATACTCATTTGGTCAGTATCCCGCAACAGTACATTTTGCATGTATGAAGTGATTTCAGCAACAGAAACCTGACTGAGAAAAGGAAAGGAATTACCTGCATAAAGCCATGGAATAGTAGCGGTTTCTTCTTCACAATTAAATAGCGATTGAATTTGCCCATTCAGCAAAACGTGCCGGTATTGAGGGTAAAATGATTGAAACTCGAATTTTTGAAGCATCAGTAAATCAGCAATTTTATGTGACCGAACGGAAGGCGAAAGTGTCTTCAGTAGTGTACCCGCTAACTTGCGCAAAGGCAATGGTGTTGTTTGTAACCATTTTTGAGATTGCAATTTTACACTACGCGTGAAAATATCATAGCCGCAAAACAACTCATCTCCACCAAGCCCCGAAAGTGCCATCGTAATACCCGCTTCTTTGGTGACTTTTGAAACGACATAAGTATTGGGCCCGTCACCGCTGGGGTGGTCCATAGCTTTTAATGCATTGGGAAGCAGTTCCAAAAAATCATGGGGTTGAAGACGAATTTCGCAATGTTCAGTATTAAATTTTTCAGCGATTTGCTTTGAAAATTTTGCTTCACTAAATTGCTCTTCTTGAAATACTACAGAGAATGTTTTAATTTGATTATCAGATACTTCACTCATAGCACCTACAATAGCACTTGAATCTATACCGCCTGATAAAAAAGCCCCAAACGGCACATCGGCTACCAGCCTTTTTTTAACTGAATTAAAAAACAGTTCCCTCACATCTTTTTTGATCTCTCCGTAATTTTTTGAGTTTATGCTGGTGTGATTAAATTCGCTGATTTCCCAGTAGCATTTCTTTTCAAAATTATTTTCACAGTAAGTGATATAATGCCCCGGCTCCAGCATTTTCACGTCTTTAATTATGGTTTGCGGGGCATGCACCGTTTGGTATTTCAGATAATCTAAAAGCGAAGTGCGGTCAATTTTCTTTTGCAGTAAATTGCTCGCAAGCAAAGCCCTCATTTCAGAAGAAAAAACAAAATGCTTTTCGTTTCTAAAATAATACAACGGCTTAATGCCTAACCGGTCACGTGCGAGAAAAAGTGCTTTCTTTTGCGTATCCCAAATGGCAAAAGCATACATACCGTTAAATTTCGCAAGGCAATCCTTCCCCCACTTGGCATAGGCAGCAAGCGTCACTTCTGTGTCAGTGTTGGTTTTGAAAGGATAATCTTTCAGTTCGGCTTTTAATTCTCTGAAATTATAGAGTTCCCCGTTGTAAATGATGGTGTAGCGCTTATCGGCTGTGGACATCGGTTGGTTCCCCGCTGGCGACAAGTCAATGATAGACAATCTGCGGTGGCCAAGTGTCAAAAATTCATCTTCAAATAGTCCTTCGTTGTCTGGACCGCGGTGAGCAAGTGCCTTGTTCATAGCTGAAACGGCATTTCGCCTTTCCTCCAAAGGAAGCCGAGATAAAATACCGTTGATGCCACACATCAGCCGAGGATGAATTCTGGGTTTCCGATGATTTTTCTCAGCCCTTCCTCAAGCGGAAGAAGTTCCCCGGCAAGAAGTTTCATCATTTTTGAATTATCTGGCTTTCTGCGTTTCATGTCTCCATCTTCAAGTGGAGGCAAGTAGGTGATTTTTGATTTGGAATTTGTGATTTTTATGATCAACTCTGCCAACTCGAGGATAGTCATTTCTTTATCAGAACCAATATTGATGACATCATTCACATATTTTTCTTCATAAAATGCATTGAGGCAGGCATTTACATTATCATCTATGTAGCAGAATGTGCGCGTTTGAGTGCCATCACCATAAATGGTTATATTTTCATTTTTCAGAGCAGCACGAATGAATTTCGAAATCACAAAATCTTTGCTTTGCTTGATGCCATAAGTGTTAAAAAAACGGAAAATAGTGTAGCTCAGACCGTATTCTTTCTCGAACGATTTCAAAAATGCCTCACCAACATTTTTTACAATGGCATATGGCAACCGCGAGTTGAGCGGTGTAGTTTGTTCGTTTTGCGGAATTTCAAATGGCTCTCCGTAAACCTCCGAAGAAGATGAAAAGAAAACGCGCTTTACTCCTGTGTTTTTGGATAGGTTTAGGATGTTTTTGATGCCATCTATGTCGTTGAGCACAATCACTGGGTTTTCCAGGGTCCGGCTGACACCTACTATCGCAGCATAGTGAAACACATAATCAAAGTGATAGGCATAGAAAATGCTAGAAATATCTTTGAAATTGTTAGCATCGCATTTAATGAAGTGAATGTTTTGAAAAGAGGGAACTTTATCCCTACTTCCAGTAATGAGATTGTCAACAATTATTATTTCGTTTTGTGTGTTTTCGGCAAGTTTTTCGGCTAAAGCACTGGCTATGAACCCGGCTCCGCCTGTAACAAGAATTTTAGGCATAATAGTAGCTTTTTGAAATTATACAGTTTTTGCTTTATCAAGTATTTTTAACAAATTCTGCGTCCATAATTGAGGAGTGATGGTTTTGGCCAACTCTGTACTTTTTGCTCCCATACTCATCAAATCATGAGCAGAAGTATTAATTACTTGACGCATTACGTCTTTTAACTTTTGCACATTTCCTGCCTGATATGAAAATCCATTGCTGCTCTCTTGTAAAAACTGCGATGCCGCACCTACCTTGTTACTGCAAATTAACGGAAATCCGGCAGCAGCAAATTCGTGAACTACTACACCCCACGGCTCGAAATGGCTGGGTAATACAAACACCCCTGTTTCTTTCAGATAAGGCCCTATGTCTTTGGGCTGTACAAACCCAAAATGTTTAATGTCAGGATGTTCTATTCTCTTATCAAACAGTTTACCTGTTCCCAAACACCAAAGCTCCCAATCATTGGGTTGCTCTTTTTTGAGTTGAACAAATGCGGTCCAAAGGTCAAAAATTCCTTTGTGCTTCATGTAACGGCCAACATAAATAAATCGTTTTGGGAAGTAAGTTAATTTGTATTCCTTAAATTCCTCATAATAGCGATAAAAATGTGAAAAATCAGCAGAGTAAAACCCAGTGCTGATATTGTAATTTTTAAATCCTAATTTCCTTACAAATTCTTTCTGTGGCTCTCCGGGTACCCAAGCATCAGAAAACTTGTTGTGGATAAAATAATCCTTAAAAACTTTTCCTATTTTTTGTTTCAACGTATTTCTCCAATGATTATCAGAAATGAGCACAGTAGGAATTTTTCCTTTGTATTTTCTGCATATATGCAAATAATTTTTATCAATCCAACCGCTACAAACTATCAAGTCGGGTTGTATTGTTGAGACAAGATTAAACAATTGTGATTTGCTATATGTGCTTCGATTGTAAAAAAATACACCTGTTTTAGCTTGAAAATCAAAGGGAGCCTCCTCATTAACAGACCACCTTACGATGTGTGTTTCTATGCCTTCTTTAGCTAATTCTCTCACACAGACTAAAAAATATTCAGCCAGTTCAGTGTATAGGAAGATGACTTTCTTTGGAAACCGACTCATTGTCTATAAAAAATAATGTAACAATCATAACAAAAATAATTGTGAATGGATTCAAAGATGCAGTTAACCATGATTCAAAGGTGATTGAAAACAATACAGCATACATGATGGGCAAAGCAACTTTGTTGCGTTTTGCTGCCTTTATAAACAGCATAAAAAATCCACCAATGTACAATATAAGGCCTATCAAACCGGTATCAAGCCAAAAATTCAAATAGGAGTTATGCACGCCACCCTCATGTCCCAGCTTGCTAAGGGGAACATAATTCCTGTGAAATAAATCAGTGGCAAAAACAAAACCCTTGCCGATGAAAAAATTCTTTTGAATGTTTTTCCACGCCAAATCCCAAGCCATATATCTTCCTGAACCCCCTTCAATCGTATCGATTCTCAAATACTCTTCAAGATTTAAAAATAATATTATTTCAATTATATTATTTAAAACTACTTGATAAATAAACATAGAAATTAAAAATATCAAAAACCCTAAAAATGCTGAGTATTTGTATAAATAATTAAAAAAGAAAAAAATCAGTACGGTAAACAAAGATGTTCTGGCCTGAGAAAGCACCAGGCTTAGCAACAATGCAGTATAGATCAACCACATCT
>NVWW01000057.1 GCA_002746335.1 Flavobacteriales bacterium
CTTTCTTGTTGGTTGGCGATAATTTTGGCCAGCGTGGTTTTGCCAGACCCGGGCGGTCCCCATAAAATCATAGAAGGAATTAAACCCGAGCCAATTGCTTTGCGCAGCACCGATTTTTTCCCAACAAGATGCTCTTGCCCGAGATAATCATCAAGTGTATTGGGCCGAAGCCGTTCTGCAAGAGGAATATTTGATGTTTCCAGTTTAAGGACAGTTTTGGGTTTCTAATTTCTTAATTCAATTGTTCTACTGTTATTGTTAACTGTCAACTGTTTCTTGTTTTCTTTTGTGTTTCCACCTGCGGTGTGTCCAAAGCCAATATTGGGGCGCTTGCTTGATGGCTTTCTCCAGCTGCTTTGTGTGCATTTCAGTGATTTCGCCTTCAGGATGTTCATTAGGGCTTTCAGTGAGCACTTCGTATTTCATCTCGTAGTGCCCCCGTTTCGTCTTGGTAATTTCACCATAAATCATCGGCATGTTGTACAGCTTGGCATATTTTTCAGAGCCGAAAGTTACCGCTGTTTCCTGGTTTAAAAAGGTCATCCAGTGTGCACTCTTCACATTGCCGGGCGATTGATCTGCCCCGAAAATAGTGGCTGTGAGCTTGTTTTTATCTTGCTCAAACACATCTTTTACAATTTTGGTTGCCACCATTCGCAGCCCGTATTTTTGGCGCGTTTTCCTCATGGCGTTGTCCCAAAATGGGCTTTTCAATTTCTTGTAAATGCCAATACTTTGATGTTTTAAAGTGGCATCGATGGCAACGGCATACAGCTCCCAGTTATTCACATGCCCACCTACCAACACCACGCTTCTGCCTTCATCGTAAAAACGGTTGACTACTTCAGGATTGAGAATGCGCATGCGCTTTTTGACCTGCTTCTCAGAAATGGTAAATATTTTTATGCTCTCTATTATCAAATCGCAGAAATGCCGGTAAAATTTTTTGCAAACCGCGTTGAT
The DNA here is from genome assembly GCA_002746335.1 of Flavobacteriales bacterium. Classification (GTDB taxonomy): domain Bacteria; phylum Bacteroidota; class Bacteroidia; order Flavobacteriales_H. The sequence goes on from NVWW01000057.1 coordinate 964, forward strand.
TTCTTTGTCAGATTTTTCAGGAAAGGAGTTGTGCAGGTTGGCCAGCACCACTTTTTTTCTGTAACCAACAAAGTGATAAATGATGATGAAGAAAAAATCAGACAGCAAATACAAAAACGGAAATGGCAGCAGCGAGATGGGAATGATAACGAGGTAGTATAAAAAGTAGTTTAAAACCATCGGTTTATTCAGAAAGAAATGAAGGGTTCAAAAGTAATAATTTTGGGTTGGGCAGTAAGTACAAAAAACAACAAACCCACATTTACCAAAGAAAAAACTTGACCGATATTGTTTACAAAAGAATTCAATACTTTTGAAGCGAAACCAAATCACAAAGCCATGCAACGCTTTACTTTTTTATCCATTTTCCTTTTCGGCATCGTTACATTTAGTTACCTGCCCGCATTAGCGCAAGATAACAAAGAAGAAAAACTCGAATTTTCCATCGTGGGAAAAGTAACAGACGCTGCTACAGGCAAGCCCATTGAAGGCGTGTTGGTGCAGCTCACAGGTTCTGATGAAAGCTCAGCCGAAATGACCACCAAGAAAAACGGCAAGTATGTTTTCGACCTGAAAAACAAGAAGGGTGAGATGTATGTGCTGCTTAATATTGATTACAAAGTAACGGTGAGTAAGCAGGGATATCAAAGTGCCTCGCAGGAAGAAACCACCAAAGGCGCTGAAGAATCCATTGAGTTCGATTTGGACTTTGCACTCGAAAAAGCAGAGTAATTATACGTAATGGTTAAGTAGCAGCCGGAGGCCAACACTTATGGCTATGCCCAGCGCTGCCCCGGCCAGCACTTGCGTGGGTGTGTGGCCAATCAATTCCTGTAGCCGTTGTTTTTTCAATTTGTGCTCATCTGAAATGATGTCACGGATAATGAGGTTGAGCACCCATGCTTGCCTGCTCGCTGCCCTGCGCACCCCAGCGGCATCATACATCACCACACTGGCCAGGCAAAAGGCAATGGCAAAACCCACCGAACTCCATCCGGCAACTAACCCTACGCTAACRGCCATRGCACATACCGTTGAGCTATGGCTCGAGGGCATGCCACCCGTGGAAATGAGCATCGAAGCCTGAAATTTTCTCTTCTTAAAGGAATAATGAATGGTTTTGAGAATTTGGGCAACAGTGTTTGAAATCACCATCGCCACTAAAATTTCAAAACCGTTGTCGTTTATTTTTTCAAGTAACCACATTTATCTCAGCAGCATTATCGTTTGCTGTACTTTTTGAATTACGTCCTCGCTGAAAGCGTATTCCAGGAACATGAAATAGGTGCCGTCAGGACATGGTTCGCCAGCGAAGTTTCGTCCGTTCCATTCGCGTTGCGGTTGGTTRGTTTCAAACAGCAACTGCCCCCAACGATTGAAGATTTTTAAATCAAAATACTCCACCCCGCTTGAAGGGATGCGGTAAACGTCATTAATCCCATCTTCATTGGGCGTAAATACATTTGGAATAGGGGTGTAAATACCGGCAGCAATTCGAATAACGCTAGTGATGGAGTCGGTACATCCTTCGGTGTCGGTAATAGTAAGCGTTGCGGTRTAWGTYCCCGCATTCGTRTAAATATGTGTGATGCTGGTATWGTTGATGTTTGTAATSACAGTGGCATCTCCAAAATCCCATTGCCAGGTAGTAACAGGGAATGAACTGTACGAGGAATCATCAATAAAAGTGATGGGTATTTCAGCCCACACATCATTTGTGTCAGTAAAAAATGCAGGAAATGTTGGGAATGTATCGGCAATTATCACTGCTGTACCGGTGCCGTTGCAGCCGTTTGCATCAGTAATGGTGACTTCGTAACTTCCTGCTTGCAGGCCGGCAACAGTATTCCCAAATTGGCTGTTGGGCCAGGCATAGGTGTAAGGTGTGGTGCCGCCAGAAATTCCGGTAATGGCAGCCGTTCCGTCAAAATTGGCGCAGATAGCATTTGTGGTTGAAAATGTGGCTGTCAAAGTAGGGAAGATAATATTGACAGTTATAGAATCAATGGTGAAGCAATTGAACACGTCAGTGATGGTCACTTCATACACGCCTTGCGTCAGCCCTGTTGCTGTTTGACCGTTTTGCGCATCAGACCAAGTGAAAGAATAGGGAGGAGAGGCGTTGCCTGAAACCGAAACTGTCGCTGTGCCGTTTGGATTGAGGCAAATAGCGTCAGTGGTGCTGAATGTTGTTGTGAAAGTGGGAAAAGTTGCGTTGACGGTTATAAACGTAGAATCAATGCAACCGATGGAGTCAGTTGTTGTTACAAAATAAACTCCTGCTGACAGTCCTGCTATCGTTTGAGTATTGTCTCCCGTATTCCAAGTGTAGGCAAAAGGTGCCGGCCCACCGGTGGGGAATGCCGTGGCAATACCATCGCTGTTGGTGCAGTTTTCGTCAATTGATGAGGCAGTAACGCCAAAGGAAGGCCCTATTATCTGAACAGCGGAAGAAGTAGGGATGTTTACTGAGCAACCGCTGCTGTCTGTGATAACCATTACCGGAAAGTAAAACCCGGGATTCATATAGGGGTGAACAATCGAATCACCTATCCCCACAGCTCCGTCATCAAATACCCATTTGATAGAATCGGTGTTTTGTGTTTGCCCAACAAAAGTAACCGTGTCAAAGCAACCGGTAGTGTCAATCGTAAAGATGAAATTTCCACTTGGCCCACCAACGAAAATCAGCGAATCCTTACTGATTGTATCCATGCAGCCATCATCATTGGTAACAATGAGGATAACATCGTAAATTCCCGCAAAGGAGTAAGTGTGTGCAGGTTCGGGTAAGGAGCTTGAAACAGTGCTGTCACCAAAATTCCAACTCCATGTAATTACATCAGTAGTAGAAGAATCGTTAAACTGAGCAATGAAAGGAGGACAGTCCTTGCTGGTGGTATCGGGGAAGAAATCTGCAACCGGAATCGAAACTGTGATGTTTTGCTGCAAGGTACTGTCGCAGCCGTTGGTGTCAACTGCAGTCAGTGAAATAGTAAACGAAGTTGTAGTGTCAAGCTGGGAGTTGAAAATATGGCCGGGATTGGTAGCTGTGCTGGTATCGCCATCGCCAAAATCCCATAAATAATTGAGGTTGGCACCTGTGGAATTGTTGGTAAACACTACCAAATCGTTGTTGCAAACAATGGTGTCAAACGCAAAATCGGGCCAGGGGTAGGTGGCGTTGATGTAATTGGATTTAGTTATGGAATTCATGCAATTGAAAGTGTCTATTACGGTTAGCGTAACATCATAAAGGCCGGGTACATCAAAAAGATGAATTGCAGTATCCACAGTAAGTGTGTCGCTGTTTCCGTCACCGTAATCCCAAACCCAATTGACGAGCGTTGCTGAAGAGGTGCTTTGGTCGGAAAACATCACAATAAGTGGCAGGCAACCGTTATTGGTGTCGAGCGAGAAATCAGCTGATGGCAAGGGTTTTATCTCAATTAAATTGAAAATTGTATCGGTTTTCTGGCAACCAAAATTGTCAATTACTGTTAAAATCACATCGTGAAATCCTACGCTGCTGTATTGATGTATGGGTTTGTCGTAGGATCCGGAAGTATTTGAAAAGCCGGTTACATTGCCATTGCCAAAGCCAATGGTGGTTCCATCGCCAAAACTCCATTTCCAGAAAAGGATAGTGGAAGAAGAAACCGTGGTATCTTCAAATGCGATACTTGTTGGTGTGCATCCTACGATTGTATCTTGTTCAAAACCAATATCAATGGATGGTATGTAGATAGAAACTGAACTGGAATGAGAGCACCCTGTGGTGAAATTTGTTACTGTTAGTTGAACAAGGTATGTGCCCGTAGTGTCGTATGTATGAGTTGGGTTTGGCACTGTACTGGTGTTTGTGTCGCCAAAATCCCACTGCCACGCATCTGCGCCCGGAGACATATCGGTGAAAGTAACAGTATATGGCGTATCACAAAAAATAAAATTGGAAGAGGCAAAGACCGATTTGGGCACTAATGCTTTAACTATCGTGTCATAAGTAATAGTGTCAGGGCATCCGTTAAAAAAGGCAATAAGAGTAACATCAAAAGTGCCGGTATCAACGTAGGTGTGAATAGGGTTTTGTGTGGTATCAGTACCTCCATCGCCAAAATCCCAAAACCAACTATTAGCATATGAACTCGATAAATCGGTAAACGGGATAAAAAATGAGAGACAGCCCGTAGTGTCGAGCGGAATGAAGTCTGTTACGGGAGGTATGCCGGCAAGCACCATGTCTTGGTAGGTTATTGTATCGGTGCAGCCATCGGCATTGGTAATGATGAGTGTTACATCATAAGCACCCGTGTCGGTGTACACATTTGTGGGGTTTTGAACCGTATCGGTATTTCCATCGCCAAAATCCCAAAACCAATTCGTGATAACCGCATCAGAAGTACTTAAATCATTGAAATTCACGGGTAGCGGAATGCACCCTTCTGTAGGGGCAATACCAATGAAGTTAGCTATCGGGTTTCGAATGACAATCATAGAAGAATCAACAAACGTGCCTGTGCAGCCATTGCTATCGGTAACGGTGAGTGTGACGTGATAAGTGCCTGTATCAGCATAAATGTTTGAAGGATTTTGTGAAGATGATGTTTGTCCATCGCCAAAATTCCAAGACCATGCCATGCCCGCAGCCGTGCTATCCATGAAATTCACTGTAAACGGAGTTACGCATCCGATAGTGGAGTCCGCCACGAAATTGAGAGTTGGAGGAGGTAAAACTGTAATGATTTTTACTATAGTGTCTGTGCAGGCAGATGGGTTGCTCGCTGCCAAAACGACTGAATAAGTGCCTGTATCAGTATAGGCATGCGTTGGGTTTTGGGAGGTTGAAGTGGCACTGTCGCCAAAATCCCACAGCCAGTCGTTTGCACCTACAGTGGTTTGGTCCGTGAAAGATACAACTTCTCCAATACAAACTACAGAATCATTAAAGGTGAAATCCGCTGCAAACTGGCCGATGAAAATGTTTTGAACGGCCGTATCGGTGCAGCCATCAGCATTAGTTGTTACCAATGTCAGGTCGTAGCTACCAAAAGCGGTATAAACATAAGCACCCGGATTTTGAACGGTTGAAGTGTTGCTGTCTCCAAAATCCCAGAAATAACTGGTGGCTCCAGTTGAATTATTGATGAGGTTGGTAGAAAACGGAGCCGAGCATCCCAAGGTGTCACTTGCGCTGAACGAAGCCACCGGAGGTGTTTTTACAACCACAAAAGTTATTTTGATTTCCTGGTGCTCGCATCCGTTCACATCAGTAACAAAAAGCGAAACATTGAAATTCCCTGGTGAAGGATAGGTGTAAGTCGGGTTTTGCTGGGTGGATATCTGCCCATCGCCAAAGTCCCATATCCAGGAAGAAAAAGCGCCTCCACCCGGTATACTTTGGTCGGTAAAATTCACGGTAAATGGGAAGCAACCAAAAGTAGTGTCAGCCGTAAATCCTGCCGTTGGCACTTCAAATATAGTGATGTAGTTGGTTTTGGTTTCCGAATCGCTGTTTGCACCGGCAGATATGGTCAGTGTTACGGTGTAAATCCCCGGATTTGAATAGAAATGCGTTGGGTTCTGCAGTGGTGACAATGGCGAAGCATCTCCAAAATCCCAGTTCCATTGAGTAGGGTTTCCGGTAGAAAGATCCTGAAAATTGATGATTGCATTTGTGAAGTCGCAACCCGTTGTAGCGTTCGAAGTAAAGTCTGCAACAAGCTGGGCTTTCAATCCCAGTGAACCAGCAATAAACAGCGTAAAAAATATGAATAACCGCTTCATTAAAAAACCAAACCTACGGTCAATTACGTAAAATTCAAATATAAGGTTTGTTTTTGAGTAAACTTTTCATTTGTAAAATGAAGTTACAAACTTGCAAGTGTTAATACAATTTTGCTATATAAAAAGTAATAAACTTGCCCAGTTTTTTAATTCGCTATAAATTTGCTAATATTGTTATTCCGCCTAAAATATATTTCATGAAATCATATTTTTCTTTTTTTTGCAAAAAAATAATTCAGAATATGGGTCGAGTGTTTGTTTTTATGTGCTTTACTTTTTGCTCAGTGTTTAGTGGAAGTGAATTATTTGCACAGTGCGTAATAGATACTATTTCAGGAGTTAATATCTCTTGTAAAGGCGATAGTACGGGAACAGCAACTGTTACACCTTCGAGTGGAACAACACCTTATACCTATCAATGGGATGACTTCAACAGTCAAACCGATTCAACAGCTACGGGGTTGCCGGTAGGAATTTACCGTGTTACAGTTACCGATGCGGTCAGTTGTACTGTAATTGATAGCATTACCCTTACTGAACCGGCTGCCGCATTAAGTACAGATTTTACAGACACTACAGCAGTAGCTTGCAATGGTGGTAGTACAGGAGCTGCAACTGTTACACCTTCGGGCGGTACAACGCCTTATACTTATTCATGGAGCAACGCGCAAACTGATTCCACAGCTACAGGACTTCCTATAGGAACTTATTATGTGACTGTTACCGATTCAAACAGTTGTACAACAATTGATAGCATTCTGATTACGGAACCAAGTATTTTGGCGCTCTCAATTACCGACAGCGTCATGGTGGCGTGTAACGGAGATAGTACCGGTTCCGTAACAATAACCCCATCTGGAGGAACTTCACCTTACACTTATCAATGGGATGACTTCAACAACCAAACCGATTCAATGGCTACCGGATTGCCGGTAGGGATTTATCGTGTTACAGTTACAGATGCAAGCAGTTGTACAGCGATTGACAGCATTACACTCACCGAACCGATTGCTGCATTAAGTGCAACATTCACAGACACTACAGCAGTAACCTGCAGTGGAGGAGGAGATGGTGCAGCCACTATTACTCCTTCAGGTGGAACAGCTCCCTATAATTATGCGTGGTCGGGTGGCAGCAATCCAGTCGATTCAGCAAACGTGGGGCTTTCGGCAGGTGATGCGATTGTGCTTATCAGTGATTTTAACGGATGTATTTTAGTGGATACCATTACCATTACCGAGCCTGCACCTATTACTCTTTCTTTTGACAGCATTATGCCAACTTGCAATGGAGGTTCCGATGGTGTGGCTATTGCAACGCCATTTAACGGAATTTCGCCTTACATTTATGTATGGTCGGCAGGCGGTGCAGTTACCGATTCAATGAACATTGGCTTAGCTGCGGGAACTTATTACGTTACTGTTAGTGATGTAAACAACTGTGTGGTCACAGATAGTATAACAATTGCAGAGCCTTCTGCTGTAAGTATTTCCAAAGACAGCACAATGACAAATTGCAATGGCAGCGCTGATGGCACTGCTGTCTCAACACCTTCGGGAGGAACACCGCCATATACTTATGCTTGGTCCGCTGGTGGAGCGATGACGGATTCATTGAATACGGGCCTTTCAGCTGGAACTTATTATGTAACTGTGAGCGATTCGCTTGGCTGCACTGCAATAGACAGCGTAGGTGTCATTCAACCTCTCGTTATAACGTTTTCTTCTGTTCCAACTAACGTATCATGCTTTGGAGGAAATGACGGCATGGTTGATTTGACCGTTACCGGAGGAACCTCGCCTTATGCTTATAATTGGTCAAACGGAGATACCACAGAAGATACCGACAGCTTGTTTGCGGGTGAATATAACATGACTGTTACTGATGCTAACAATTGCATAGCGGCCAGCGAAATCAATGAAGTGGAGCAGAATTACACACCCTCATCATCGTTTACTACTTATTTTGGYRTATATGATTTGGCGTTCATAAACGACAGCGATTTCACGCAAGGAACCATTTGGGGTGCGGGAGCGCCAACTACATTTGAACTCTCATTGAATTTCAACTCACCTGTGGTTCTTYCACAAATAGCCTTACAGGCTGGCCAGTTCAATGGAAACTTTAACAAACCGCTGCAAGCGATGCTTTACAGAGGTACCTCAAGCGGCACCTTGCTGGCAACAATTACTCCCGAGTATGCACTCGAYACYACRAATTTGAGYAATAGTCAGGGCGATTTGCTCTATACGTTGGTTATCACGCCAGATACCAATGGTTATGCGTCTTTGCTCGAAGTAATTTGCTTTGGTGTATCCGAGCCATTGTACCTTAACAGCAACATCACTCAGCCAGACAGTTTGATGGCAACATTCTCAACAACCAATATTTCGTGTAACGGATTGGCCGATGGAGGCATTGATTTGACAACAAATGGCGGAATCCTACCTTATGCATACARCTGGTCAAATGCTGAAACATTGGAAGATATTGMCAGTTTAGCCGCTTCTTCTTACTCTGTAACAATAACCGACTCAATGGGATGTTCCTTAATTGATAGCGCAGTCACAATTGAACCCGCTGTGCTGTCCGGGTCCATTGCCTCTACTAATGCCAATTGTAACGCAGAGGCATCGGGAACAATTGACTTGACTGTTTCTGGCGGCACGATTCCTTATAGCTATCAGTGGTCAAATGGTGATAGTATTGAAGACTTGTCAAATGTAATGGCTGGAACATATTTTGTAACTGTTTTAGACACTACAAATTGCTCTTTTACAGATAGTGTATCAATTTCAGAACCAACTGATATTTCAATGAGTTCAACTTCTGTGGATGCGTCTTGCAATGGCGATACTGACGGATCAATTGACTTGACTGTTTCGGGTGGAATTCCACCTTATTCTTATCAATGGACATCGGGTGATTCGGTTGAAGACCCCGACAGTTTAGTGGCAGGAACCTATTATGTAACAGTTACCGATTCACTCGGATGTGCCGAAGAAGGGCAAGTGATTAACAGCAAGTTATCCTATTCGAATTCTTCTGATTTTAACGATTTTCTTCTGATTTATGACTTGTCGTTTATCAATGATGGAGACACTACTGCGGGAACAATTTGGGGTGGAAGCGCCCCATCTGCCATCGAATTGTCAGTAAGCTTCTCAGCGCCTGTTAAATTGACCAGCGTGAAAGTAAAAGCCGGCCAGTACAATGGTGATTTCAATAAACCGGCTCAAATGAATCTTTATCGTGGTACTTCATCAGATTCGTTGTTAACTGTTTTCAATCCGAGTTATTTAATGCAACCCTATAGTTTTTCAAATGATACGTTTAGCACTCTTTACACATTTCTAATTGCACCCAACGGTTCGGGTTACGCTTCAATTAGAGAAATTGAATGCTATGGAATTTCAAGTGAAGATACAATCAATGCTATTATTTCTGAACCAGCGGCCATTGTAATTTCAATAGCTGCAGCCAATGTTTCTTGTTATGGAGGTAATGATGGGGCTGCGGACTTGACAGCATCTGGCGGGTCATCAGGATACAGCTATAACTGGTCAAACAGCGCTTCTTCGGAAGATATATCGGGACTGACAGCAGGAAGCTATTTCGTTACCGTTGCCGATGTAGCCAACTGTACTGCATCTGAAACTACTTTTATCACTCAGCCGGATTCATTCGCTTTGAACCTCGCATCCAACAATACGTTAGAGGGCAGTTGCAATGGCGATGCAACAGCTAGTGTTATTGGAGGTACAACGCCATACACGTATTTGTGGAATGATACTGCGCAAACAGGGGCAACCGCTACCGGCTTGTGCGAGGCGACCTATTCAGTTACTATAACGGATGCAATGGGTTGTACATTGGTTGGCTCAATTGCCGTGGACGCAGACTCGGTGATTATCGGAATAAACGATGTTGGATTTGCCGATGCTATTCAGGTTTATCCAAATCCAAACAATGGCATTTTTGAATTAAAAATGAAAAATGAAAAATTAAAAGACAACAATATTGAACTGAAGATATTTAATTTACTTGGAGAAAGCATTTATCAATCCTCAATTGCTAATAATCAATCTTCAATTACGATTGATCTTTCAAGCCGTGCTGAAGGAATTTATTTCCTTACAGTAAAGGTGGGAGAGAACTACGCTGTGAAAAGGGTGGTGGTTTATTAAGCGCTCGTAGCCAATGGCATAATTTTTCGGCATTTCTCGATGTGGCTGTGCATCACGTAAAACCACAGCGGGGGAATCAATGACAGCATCATCATTCCCGGATAACCGGTAGGCATGAGTGGCGCTTCGTCAAAGTGGCGCAAAATCTGATACTTTCTACTTGCTTTGTAATGGTGGTCGGAATGGCGGGTAAGCTCAAAAAGCATAATCCTTCCGAAAGGATGGTTTGAATTCCATGAGTGTATGGGTAACGTGCGCTCGTAGGTATTTTCGCCTGTCTTTTTTCTTCTCAAGCCATAGTGCTCGATGTAGTTAATCGTTTCGAGAACCAAAATACCAATAAGAGCGCAAATCATAAAACATACGGTGGCTTTTAAACCGAAAATTGCATATATGCTCCCTACCAGTAATAATTGAATGAATTGAAACCGAATCATTTCATTGTGAATAGAAAAGAAGGGCTTTCCATTTTTTTTCAGCCGGGCTGCTTCTAATTTCCAGGCGGAAATGAATCCGAAAATCACGGATTTAAACCAAAATAAATAGATGATTTCTCCGTACTTTGCCGAGGCAGGATCTTCATTAGTCGCAACTCTTTTATGATGGCCGCGATTGTGCTCGATTATGAAATGCATGTAAAGCGTTGAAAGCAGCAATGTTTTCGCCATAAAACGCTCGTGCCGGGTGGCCCGGTGCCCCAACTCGTGCCCCACATTGATGCCTAGCGCTGCGCATGAAATTCCGAAAGCGAGCACTTTTCCCGTTATTTCAAACCAGGTTAATTCCGGTTCAATGATGTAAAAAAGAAAAACGGCCATCATGACGTATTGCAAAGGCACCATGAAATAGAGCAGATAATCGTACCACGGGTCGCTTTTGGCAGCTTCCTCTTCAGCTTCACTCATGTTTTTTTCACTGCCCTTAGATAAAAATTCAACCAAAGGTACCAGCGCAAAAGCGTAGAGTGGCAACGCCCACGTCCAAAGTCCGTATTGGGTTAGCGATACAATTCCTACTAAAGGCCCTGTGAGAATGGAGCAGTATTTTAATATTCGCGCATTCATTTGCTTGAGTTTTATGCAACAAAAATAAGAAAAAACTTAATAGTAAACTAAAATATAATAAATAGTTTACTTTTGTTGAAAATTTTCACATGGGAAGGATGGCAATTGAGAAAGAAAGGAAAGATAATCCACAGAAAAAAATGGAGTGGGCGAAAATTCTTTTTCCTCATTTTCAACAATATGGCTTGAGAAATGTAACGATGGATGAGGTGGCCAAAGTGTTGCAAAAAAGCAAAGCCACGGTTTATAAGTATTTCAAAACGAAAGATGAAATTGTGGAATTCGTTGTGCAATACAAGCTTGGTGAGATTGCGGGTTTTGTTCCTGTTTTAACCGATGAAAGCAGACCTTTTGTTCAACGTTACATCAAAGCGGTAGAACATATTTCAACACAATTACTGGAAATATCCAACTTGTTTCTTTCTGATTTAAGAAAGTTCTATTCGGAAATTTGGGATATGGTGAATCAATTCAGGGATATGGCGGTGAATCAATTGAAAGATTATTACGAAAGTGGAATCAAACAAGGTATTTTCAATAACATCAACCCGAAATTACTTGCGCTGAGCGACCAAGTGCTCTTTGACACGCTTACCGATCCGCAAACACTCGATAAATACGGTTTTACTTTAAAGTCGGTTTTTGAAGAATACTTTAAGATGCGGCTTTACGGGGTGTTGAAAAGATGAAACGTTTCAGATTGTAGTTTTCCTTCCCGGTTGGGCGTACCAGTAAAGTAGAAGAGGAAAAAACAGCTTACATCAATTCAATTTAGGTTTTTTTGAACAGCGGAGCGAACAACCACGCCAGCAACACTGCTGTGAGGATGAGGTAAGTTGCCAAAAAACTAACGATTGCTTTGATCACTTTCATTTTTTATACAGTTTAAGGTATTAGTGAATGGGCAACGAAGATAACAAAAATTTGTTATGCACGCATACTTTTTTTATGAAAAAAATAATTTTGCTGTATTTCAGCAACAAACTGAACATCACTGAATTACGTAAAAATTAAGAAAGTGTAGTGAAATTTTAAAGTGAAAAAATAAGAAATAGGATGGGTTACCCTTCTTTTTTCTCCTCTGTGGGTTTGTCCTCTGTTTTCTTTTCTTCTGTGGGTTTTTTGGTTGCAGGTTTTTTGGTAGGCGGTGGCGTGCTTTTCTTTTCGTTTTTAGGCTCGTAACCGCAATGCATTTTCATAGCGGTTGTGGCCTTAGAATAGCCCATCTCCATAGATTTCCTTAGGTCTTCGCAACTGCCGTTTTCATCTGCCATAAAGCGCTTTACATTACCTCTTCGGTAGTAGGCCTCTGATAATTCCGGGGTGAGTCGGCTCACTTCGTCATAATCGTGTGATGCACTAATAGCATCGCCCAGCACCCGTTTGATTTCACCCATTTTGTTGAGCTTTTCTATTTTCGATTCTATAATTTCAATCACCGTGTTGTAATCCTCCAYAGCTCCTGTAAAATCGTATTGCAGAAATTTCACACCACCTCTTGCCAGGATGGCTTCATCAAAACCGGGGTTAATGGCAATGGCTTCGTTGTAGTCCTCGACCGCTCCTGCGTAATCTTTGGAAAACCGCTGTATTTCCCCGCTTGTGAAGAGCTTTCGCGCAGCCTCTGCATCGGCATCACTGGTAGCTGTTGCATCCCCTGTTCCCCCCTCTTGTGCCGACAAACAAGGGGCAAAAAGGATGAAAACCATGACTGTGAGAATCGCTTTTCTCATTATAATTTTACGTTTTGTTACCGAAAGATACTATTTTTTCCGCCCAAAGATAATTTTTATTGTCCTAAGTAATCATACACTTCGGGAAATTCAATTTTATAAAATGCCCCGTTGAACGTCAATAATATTAAAAATGTTACTACAAAGCCACCACCAATGATGCTCCACGCAAGGCGATTAACGGCTTTTTGGCCGAGTTTGGCAATGAGCATCCACCTTGAAAAACAGGCTATATGAGTGAAAATAGCGAGTATTGAAAGAGCATAATAAGGAATAAAAATCAGCATAAAAGGAAAATTAGCCAGCGGGTAAGCACCAAAATAAAAGTTTGTGTCTAACTGAAAAAAGGTGCGTCCGGCCAACACCGCGCCAACATGAGCAAAAAGGAAGAAAGCTAGGTACAAGCCGGAATAAACCTGAAGTTTGTCGAAAATTTGTTCCCGCTTGAAGCCCTTTTGTCTCAGAAAATAAATCCCGCTGATGATTTGCAACGCTACACAGGTGATGAGCAGCGTTTCAACAACAATATTCCTGTAAACTAAACGCAGTTTTTCCATAATGGCAATGTGCATTTCGGGTCCGGAGAGTGCAAACAAGTGATTCGTTAAATGCAAAAAGATGAACACCGTTAGTACAACGGCTGAATAGCGGTGAATTTTCCGAAAACTGTTGTGGCTCATCAATAAGTGAAGTGGCTTTTCAAACAAACATAATTTTATTAGCTGTGCAAAGTGTGCAAAAATTTTCTACACATTCATGAACTTGCAAGATAATTATCAACCTCTTTAGGTTAATTTATCTCGTTCGTTTCATATTCAAGCTTAACTTTGCCCGGTTAATTTATGCTTCGAATCATGAAAATAGTTGTCAAGAAATTTATTGGAATTGCGTTGGTTATTGCATTGGTTATTGCCGTGAAAAGCTGCCACACGGTAGTTGTTTTGCCTCAGCAACTGTACGATGAAGCAAAAGCAAAGGAACCCTACGATGCGATTATCGTCCCCGGTTTCCCGCATCAAGAAGACCATTGGCCAACCATTATGCAAATCAGGGTTTTGTGGTCGAAATACTTATTTGAAAGAGGTATAGCCAAAAATATCATCTATTCGGGCGGGGCGGTGTACACGCCTTATGTGGAGAGCAAAATCATGGCGCTCTATGGAGAAGCGGTGGGCATTCCCAGGGAGCATATCTTTTCGGAAACCGAGGCAGAGTACAGCGTAGAGAACTTGTACAATTGTTACTATTTGGCAAAAGAAAAGGGCTTTGAAAAAATCGCCTTGGCTACCGATCCGTTTCAAACGGCCAAGCTGCTGCCGTATATTGATAAATTCAATTTGGATGTTGATATAGTGCCCATCGTTTACGATACGCTCATTGCCATGCCCGAAGTAAAGGTGCAGATTGATGCGAGTTCCGCCTATGTGGAGGACTTTGAAGCGTTGACGGACCGCACTTCGCTGTACAAGCGCTGGCGGGGAACGACCGGACGGCTCATTAAAGCAAGGAAGAAAAAGGCGGCCAAAAAGGCGAAGAAGCAGGCAAAAAAGGCAGATTAAGCTTTACCGGGCTGGTTTTCAAAAACTTTTGATAGCGCTGTTGCTCAAAGCAAAAACAGAAGGTTGAAGTACAAAAACCTGATAGCATAGTGTATCATTTTGTTGAAAAATTTTTGGTTTACACCAAAATCTTTAAAGCAGAGCAGTTTGTTTTGCTCTTTTCTTATCTTTTTCTTGTTTATCAGGGTTATATTTTTCCAAGATTTTTTTGTTATCATCTAACCATTCCGTTAGCCCCCAATAACTTTTTATCTTAGAATTGTTTTGCTTGTAATTATACACACCTTTCTTTTTTAAAGGAGAAAGGGCATAATTTAGTTTTGTCTTAAATTCTGTGAAGCTAATTCTTTTATCATCGTGCAATTCTTCCGCTAATTCGTTTATGTGAACAAATCGTTCCCTTTCCTTGATGTGTTTAAATACTTTTTGCCTGAATGAAATTTCATTGCGATTTTGCAAACCATTGGATTGACCAACAGTTGTTTGCTCTTTTACTTCTCCATTGTTTATAAAATTATCAATTAGTACAATAGATTTTTCGAGAGCCTCACGACTTTGATTAAACTCGTCGGTTAAAGCGTGGATTTCTTTTTCGTACTCTTGACGTAAAGAAACCAGTCGCTTTTTGAGTAAGGATGTTGTTTGTTCTGTATCGAGCATAGTAAGCTAAATAATCCCCATAAAAATATATTTAATATGGCTAATTTAAACAAATAATATTTTAACAACATGAAAAGTTTTCAACAAAACACAACAAAGCTTTACACCGTCCTTTTGTGAATGTCATTTACGAATAATTTATACCTTAACAATCTCTAAAACACTGGGATTTTTCTTTCTATTAACAACGAATTCCCCGCCTGTTTTTCTCCCTCAAACACCTTTCTCCCATTTTCCTTCACATTCAAGCAATTAGCATAAGCTTTCTTGTAAACAACACGGTTGTTTTTTTATCTTTGTGAACAGCCGAGCCATGGAAAAAACAAGTAAATATTGGGTTATTGTTCTTGTACTTTCTTTTTTTCATTTCATTGCTAATGGTCAATGCCCCACTTGCACGCTTACCGGCTGGAGCTATGTGCAGGAAATCACGATAGACAACTCGGCCATTGCCACTTCTTACACCAATTTTCAGGAACTCATCATTCTCGATACGCAAACGCCCATAAGTCTGGGGAAAATGAACGCTTCCGGTGATGACATTTACTTTCTGGACAGCGACTGCAGTACCCCGCTTTGTTATTACATGGAAAGCGGCATGAATTCTACCTCCACCCAAATATGGGTGCTGCTGCCATCGCTTGCCGCCAATTCCACTAAAACGATTTTTATGTTTTACGGAAACACCGCTGCTCCTGCGGCAAGCAATTTTAGCTGTGTTTTTCCCAGTGTGCTTACCGTTACGGGAGTAGTCACCCTTAGCGGGAATCAGAATTATGATTGGATTGACATACAATCGGGAAGCAGCGTGAATATCTGGGCGGGACAGGTGCTTTCATTCAAGGCGAGAAAGATAATCATGGCAGGAAACATCAACGGCAACAATGGTGGTTATGGCCCTGCTTCGGGGCCGGGTGCCGGACAAAGTGGTGGCGGTGGCAAAGGTGGAGGCGGAGGCGGCTATGGCGGAATAGGCGGTTCGGGCAATGGTGGCAATGGCGGTGTGGCTTACGGCACAGCAACAGGTACGGACATAGACATGGGCTCCGGTGGGGGCGGATCGGATTGCGCACCCTCTGCTGCGGGCGGAGGAGCCGTAGAATTTGAGGCAGCCGTAGTAGACATCATTGGAAACATCAGCGTGAATGGGCAAACAGCAGGCAATTGCTGCTGCGGTAATTCTTCTGAGGCGGCCGGTGCCGGCTCCGGAGGGGGAATTCTGGCTTATGCCGATTATGTGAACGGCAGCGGTTCGCTCAATGCCATTGGAGGAAATGGAGGCAACAGCGATACCAAGGAAGGGGGCGGTGGTGGTGCCGGTGGAAGAATAAAAATATTTTATTCGAAAGCCAACAATTACATGGGCGCAACCAATGTAACCAAAGGACTGCCGGGCTCCGGTGGGCAATCCAGCCCGGATGATGCACAAAACGGAACTTCAACGGTGAATACCTTTATTTCGGAAACCGTTTCCATCGGGCCGGAACAATATATCGTCAATGCAGTTGTCGGGCCTGATCTGGCGTTTTGTTCGGGTAGCAGCGTCACCATTGGTGCAGCATCACAAACGGGCTATTCCTATGTGTGGTCGCCATCAACGGGCTTGTCAAACGACACTGTATCCAACCCAACGGTAATCGTTACCAATAATGGCTCTGCGAACATTGTTACTGATTATGTGCTGGCAGCCACCAGCAACAGTTGCACGGCTTATGACACAGTGCAGGTTACAGTTTATCCTTTGCCAACTTCTACGTTTACGGCATCCGGCCCTGTGTGTGTGCAGGATGCATCGGTCATCACTTACACAGGCAATGCCGGAACGGGGGCAACCTATTTGTGGGATTTCGACAGCGCCATGGTCATCAGCGGCTCGGGGCAAGGACCCTATTTGATTTCGTGGGATACATCGGGCACCAAGACCATCACGTTAACCGTAGCGCAAAACGGTTGTATTTCTTCCACATCCACTGTTATCACCACTGTCAACCCACCCAATGCCTATGCCGGTCCTGATGTTACTTTTTGCTCAGGAATCAATGCAACACTTGGAACATCTGCAAATGCGGGATATACTTATTCATGGTCGCCTTCTACTGGCTTAAGCAGCAGCACTTCTGCAAACCCCACCATAACTTTGAGCAATACTACAGGTGTGCCTGTAACCACCGATTATGTTGTTACCACTTCTTTTGCCGGCTGCACAGTTTCCGATACTGTAACAGCTACGGTAACCCCGGAACCGGTGTCCAATGCCGGTCCTGACGCCTCCTTCTGTTCCGGCGGCTCGGCTGTGACTGGTGGAACAAACAATACGGCCTATACCTATGCATGGTCTCCTTCAAGTGGGTTAAGCGACTCAACGGTTTCCAGCCCAACGGTTTCTTTAACGCATACGGGGCAAACGCCCTTAGTGATGACGTATGTTGTAACAACCACGTTTGCCGCTTACGGCTGCACCACATCGGATACGGCAGTTGTTACGGTGTTTCAAATTCCTACATCCGATTTCAATGCTCCGGCAGATGTGTGCGAAAATCAGGTTGCGGCAATTACCTATACGGGAAATGCAACAACAAGTGCGTCATACACATGGAATTTTGCCGGGGGCAGCGCATCGCCCGGAATAGGGCAGGGTCCGCATAATGTATCGTGGGCAAATGCCGGAACAGTAAACGTAACGTTGCAAGTAAGTGAAAATACCTGCACGTCTGCTGTAACTTCATTCTCCATTACCGTGAAACCTACTCCGGTTGCAGATGCGGGCGCTGATGTGAGCTTTTGCTCTGGCTCGAATGCAGTGTTGGGCATAGCTGCTACGCCCGGTTATTCCTACTTATGGAACCCTTCAACCGGATTGAGCAACAGCACGGTTTCCAATCCATCGGTAACGCTCACAAATCCTTCCAATGCTATTCAAACATTCTATTACATTGTAACCAGCATGGAAAACAACTGCAGCATGAACGATACAGTGCAGGTTACGGTTTATCCTATTCCGGTTGCTGACTTTATTTCTCCTGTAAGTCAGTGCCTTACGGGCAACAGTTATTCCTTTGCGGGAAACGGAACTTTTCTTCCGGCAGCAACATTTTCATGGGATTTCGGCCCAAATGCAACTCCGCAAACTTCTACTGACCAAAACCCTTCGGGAGTGAGCTTTTCTGCTTCCGGAATTCAAACCGTGTCATTTACAGTCGTTCAATACGGCTGCACAAGCAATGTTTATGTCAATACGGTTTTGGTAAACCCAATGCCCTTGATTAGTTATCAACCAAGTGAAAACCCAGGATGCCAACCGCTTGAGGTTACTTTTAACGACAATACCATAAGTGCTCTTCCTTCTACATACCTTTGGGAATTTGGCGATGGCATTGCCTCTACCCAGCAAAACCCGCTTCATATTTTTGATACAGATGGGCAGTTCAATGTAACGGTTACTGTAACGTCAGGAGATGGGTGCGTATCAATAGATGCTTCAACAACGATCATCGTGTTTCCCAAGCCAGAAAGCGTTTTTGAATACCGCCCGCAGGAAATATCTGACCTTCATCCCGAAGTGAATTTTACCGATTCATCACTTGGTAACATTACTGATTGGCTGTGGGATTTGGGAGATGGTGTACAGGCATATTTGCAAAACCCATCTCACACTTATGCCGATACGGGAGTGTATTGCGTAGAACTGATAGTTACCAATTCAGATGGATGCCTGGACACTTCCGTGAAATGTCTAAGAGTCATGCCTTCATTTATTTTATATGCACCAAATGCTTTTACGCCTAATGACGATGGTATCAACGACTATTTTATGCCCACGGGAATCGGTATTGACCCCTATGAATTTGAACTCTTTATTTTTGACCGCTGGGGGAAAATCGTTTACGAGACCGATAATTTAAACAACAGATGGGATGGGTCTTTTGCAGGTGGGGAAGTGATAAAACAAGATGTTTACGTGTGGCTCGTGAAATTAAAAGACGTGTTGCGCAAAGAGCATGAATTTATTGGGCATGTAACCGTGCTGTGGTAGATGGTTAGCATAAATTCGATATTCGGATTTAATACAGAAAGGTTCATTTCACTTACTTCTTTGCAAACTTTTTCACCATGCCCGAAGTGGCAATAGATACGAGGCAGTAGGCAAGGAAGAAGTAAAAGCCCAGTTGCACGCTGGAGGTTTGTGTGTCAATTACCCCCGTAATGTGTTCCGAACCGGTGAGCATGCCCATTTGTTGATTGATCATGCTTTTATAGCCAAGCGTAGCGAGGAAAATGGCTACTACAAACACATCAGCCATGGACCATTTACTGATATTTTGAACCAACCAAACGAAGATTTTATTGCTTGCCAACCGCTTTGAATAAAGCACAAACAACGAAGCAGTAAGTTTGATGACAGGTACTACAATGCTGAAAGAAAAGATCAACACCGCCACAAAAGGGTTGTGTTTGATGAGAATTTGCACCAGTTCCATGATGGACTTGGATTGGTAGTAGAGCACTTGGTTGTTGAAAACGATTTCTTCATCCATGAATTGAAAACGGAAATCGAGTAGGCGAGCATTGATTTCGAGCATGGGCGCGCTGATGCCAAGTAACAGCAGTGCTAGCCCGATAAGGATACTGTCTTCCACCAACAATCTTCCCGGGGTTTTTGCGATTTTGTTATAATAGAGAAAGGCGAAAATGAGGTAAAAAATAACCAGCCCGATGAAGTATTTGATGAACTTGYTGAGTTCGTTTTGTTGTTTTTCRAAAGRAACAAGTTGTGGAGGTTCTTTGGGCTGGCAGTCGGCTGTGAAGTTGAGCGATTCGGTTTCTGCATGAATCGCATTTTCAAGTGTTCCGCTTGCCCGCTGCTTCAGCATCTGCTTGATTTCATCTTCGTTTTCCTTTACTTTTTCAATCATGGTTTTTTTAATCATGGGCACCACGATGTCGAACACGCGCCTGCGGATTTCGTTACCCGCAATTTGCTTGATGATACCGAGCAATACATTTTCTTCTTCGGGAAATTCCTGCTTACGTACCGTAGCAGCCGATTCGTTAAAGTATTTTTCTATATAATCAGCAATTTCAACAGCGGCTTTGTTGATGTCGGTTTTCTCTATTTGATTTTCAATTACTTTAGAGACAAGGCATTTCCATTCGTTGGCATTAAAAATACCATAGGAAGCGCTATTGAGTTGCGCGTTTTCTTCGTTAATGCGTTTAATTTCAGCACCCTTGTGGTATATTTCGAGTGCAAGTAGTGCCAACACCGAAAAGAAAATAACGCGAAAGATATGTGGCAGGACAAGCTTCATGTGTGTTGAGCATCAAAAATTATTCCCGTCAATTTTCAACAAAGAAAGGAAATCGTTAGTTATTCAATTGTAATTCGGTGGTAGTTCAATAGTAATTCAATAGTTTTACAACCGGCAGCCTTCGCTAAAGCTAAATGATAATAGAATGACAATCGAATGACTATTGAAATTACAGAAGTGTTGTTCCTGGCTTTACTGCCGGTAGTTGCTTTCATGTATTCTTCCGTGGGGCATGGCGGGGCAAGCGGCTACCTGGCGCTTATGGGTCTTTTCGGGGTTGAGACAGGGCTGATGAAAGGTTCGGCTTTGATGCTGAATATTTTTGTTTCAGGAATTGCTTTTTACCAATATTGGCGGGGTGGGTATTTTCGATGGAAATTGCTTTTTCCTTTTGCCATTGCATCCGTTCCGCTCGCTTTTTTAGGTGGCAGCATTGAACTTGAGCCAACTGTTTACAAGCGGTTACTTGCGGTTTGTTTGCTTTTTGCTATCCTGCGGATTCTCGGCATTTTCGGCAAAGAAAAAAAAGAAGGGAAAGAGGTTGCTTTTGTATTGGCTCTGTTGATTGGTGCTTTGCTTGGCTTTTTTTCCGGGCTTATTGGAATAGGAGGAGGCATTATACTCAGTCCGATTTTGTTGTTGCTTCACTGGGCAAACATGAAAGAAACCGCAGCCGTTTCAGCTATGTTTATTTTTGTGAATTCCATTGCCGGAATTACGGGTTTGTCAATGGCCGGGTTTGATTTTCATCCGAAAATTTACAGTTGGATTGTGGCTGCTTTGATTGGAGGCATGCTTGGATCGTATTCGGGTGCAAAAAAACTCAATATAAAAGCGTTAAAGTTTATTTTAGCTGGCGTGTTGCTCATAGCATCATTTAAACTGTTTCTGGTTTGATTTCTGTTAAAAAAGCACAAGATTTAATTCTCGAAAATGCCTTTCGGCTTGAATCGGAAAGGGTTACATTAATCGAAAGCAGAGGCAGGGTTTTGGCGGCAGATATCGTTTCGCCCGTTTCTCATCCTTTATTCGACCAAACGGCTGTGGATGGTTATGCCTTTCGTTTTGAAGATTTTAAAGGTGCAAAAACCAAACTGCACATTTGTGTAGAAATTAAGGCAGGAGATTTTCCTGAAACAACTGTAAATAGGGGAGAGGTGGCAAGAATTTTCACAGGGGCAGCTATCCCAAATGGTGCTGACACCGTAGTGATGCAGGAATTTACAGTGCAAGACGAAAACATGGTCGTTATTGATAAATCAGAAATAAAAAAAGGTGCACATATTAGAAGGACAGGCGAGCAAATAAGGGATGGAGAAACGGCATTGCAAAAGGGTACTGAATTGAATGCCGTAAGCATTGGGTTTTTGGCTTCGTTGGGCATTGCTTCAGTGAATGCTTTTCGTTTGCCAAAGGTGAGCATTGTGGTTACAGGGAATGAATTTGCCAACTCGCCTGAAGAATTGGAGAAGGGTAAGATTTTCGAATCCAATGGCATCATGCTGCAAACAGCATTAAACAAAATGGGTATCGAAAGCAGCTATCGGCAATGTGAAGACAACCCTGAAAAGTTGGGAGAAGTCATTCAGCAACAGTCTGAAGAAAATGATGTGCTGCTGGTTACAGGGGGAGTATCAGTTGGTGATTATGATTTCACTAAACCGGTTTTGGAGCAGCTTGGTTTTGAAACCGTTTTTCATAAAATTGCCCAAAAGCCGGGCAAACCTTTGCTCTTTTCAAGGAAAGGGCGAAAAGCAGCTTTTGGCCTGCCGGGAAATCCCCGGTCGGTGATGGTGTGTTTTTACGAATACGTGTATCCTTTTTTGCAAGCCATTCAAGGCAATGCGTTGCCTTTTTTATCAACCTTGAAATTACCTTTATCACATGACTTCAATAAAAAAGATGACGGGAAGACTCACTTTCTTGCGGGGAAATTCACAAAAGAAGGAGTAGAAATTCTGGATGGGCAGGATTCGCACATGTTGCGCTCACTTTCGTTGGCAGACGGGTTGGTTGTTTTATTTCCGGATAAAACACAATTTTCAAAAGGAGATGCCGTTAAAACACATGAAATTTCAAAATAAATGACGCAAATACTTTTGGATTTTTTGAAAAAAAATTGTACTTTGCGCTTTGCTAATCAATTGATTTTGTTTCATCAAACTATAAAAATATGGTTATCACTTTTGAAAAGCTGAGGGAGATTAAAGATAATCTTCCGAACGGCAGCATGTCAAAAATTGCAAAAGAATTGAACTTGGATCCTGACACAGTCAGGAATTTTTTTGGGGGTACGCATTATAAAGAGGGCGAAATTGCCGGTATTCACATCGAGAAAGGCCCTAATGGCGGTTTTGTGAAATTGGAAGAAACCAACATTCTCGATTGCGCCTTCAAGCTGATTGACGAGAACCACAAGCTCAATTAATTGGCCAGCATTTTTTAGCCTGAATTGCTTGAGAGATTATTCAGCAATAACGGGTCGTTATACTCAGAAGTATTCCTTCTCTTAAGCTTCCTGTAATTCCTTTTCGCTTTGTGTCATTAATTGCTGCTGGATGTTTGGCGGTACTGGCTGGTACTCGGCAAATTTCCGCTTGTGCTTAGCCCTTCCTTGCGAAATGGATTGTAATGCAGATGAGTATTTGTGCAATTCGGCAAGCGGCACATTGGCTCTGATTCTTTGGTAAAGCCCTTCGGCTTCCATACCCAAAATCATAGCCCTTCTCGATTGCATGTCGCTCATCACATCGCCCATGATGTCTTCAGGGGCGAGTACTTCCACTTCGTAAATAGGTTCGAGTAATTGTGGGTTGGCTCTCATAAAGGCGTCTTTGAAAGCCATCAATCCTGCGATCTTGAACGAAATGTCATTAGAATCAACGGGGTGCATTTTTCCATCGTAAATGTACACGCTAATGTCTCTCGCCGGACAACCCGTGATAGGGCCTTCCTGCATTTTTTCGAGCACACCTTTCAAAATCGAAGGCATGAATTTTTGGTCAATAGATCCACCCACAATGCAGCTGACGAATTCCAACTTGCCACCCCATTTCAGTTCTGTGATTTCTCGTTTTTTGCTGTTAAGATCATTGGGGCCTGAGGCGCCTTCCACGTACGGTTCGATGTGCATATACACTTCGCCAAACTGACCCGAACCGCCCGATTGTTTTTTGTGGCGGTAATCGGCTCGTGCAGAGCCTTGTATGGTTTCCCGATAAGGTATTTTTGGTTTAATGAAACCAACCGATAATTTAAATGCATTTTCCAATTTCCACTTAATCATGGACAATTGAAGTTCGCCTAATCCATGGAGGATGGTTTGCTTCAATTCGGCTGATTGTTCAATAATAACGCTGGGGTCTTCTTCGTTAATTTGATGTAGCGCCATAGCGAGCTTTTCCTCTTGACCTTTTGCCTGTGAAACGATGGCCACGCTGGCGGTGGGTTGTGGAAATTCTATTGGTTCAATAGCCATTTTGGCCCCTTTGATATGCAGCGTGTCGTTGGTATGTGTCTTTTTTAATTTTACTGTTGCGCCAATGTCGCCTGCCGATAGTTGGGTTATGTTTACACGGTTTTTCCCATTGATGGCAAAGAGTTGGCTGATGCGCTCGCTGGTATATGTCTTCTCGTTGTATAATTCATCGCCTCCTTTCAATGTGCCTGAATAAATTTTGAAGAGTGACATTTCACCCAGATTTTGCTCTGATACTGTTTTGAACACAAAAGCACAGGGTTTGCCGCTTGAATTGCATTCGATTTCTGCACCGTCTGCTGTTTTTTTGACTGGCGTTTCCGTTGGTGATGGCACCACATTGTTGATAAAGCCCATGAGCCGACCGCTTCCCATATTGTTTTTGGCCGACATGCAGAACACGGGGAAAATGTCCCGGTTTGCCAAGGCAATTTTCAACCCCTTGCGAATTTCGTCTTCGCTGAGTGTGTCTTTTTCAAAATACAGTTCCATTAATGATTCGTCATTTTCGGCTGCCATTTCCACTATTTCCTTATGTAGTTGCTCGGCCCTTTCTTTTTGATCATCGGGAATTTCTTGCTTTTCGGGCTTGCTGCCACCAGCGGGAAATTTGTACATGGTCATGCGTAGCACGTCAATAATGGCATCAAAGCCGTTACCGGGATTTAAAGGATATTGGAAAACAGTTACTTTGTTGCCAAACCGAGATTTGGCTTGTTGTAATGTACTTTCAAAATCGGATTTTTCATGGTCGAGTTGGTTAATTGCAAACACAACGGGTGTGCCGAGTTGTTCAGTACCCTGCCAAATAGTTTCAGTACCAACTTCAACACCGTATTGTGAATTAAGCACCACGATGCCGCAATCGGTTACTTTGAGTGCGGAAATCACTTCGCCCGCAAAATCATCAAAGCCGGGGGTGTCAATGATGTTGATTTTACTCTCTTTCCATTCAGTATGTAGCAGCGTTGCGTAAACAGAATTACCCCTTTCCTTCTCAATATCGTGGTAATCGGAAACAGTGTTTTTATCTTCCACATTTCCGCGTCTGGTGATAGCGCCAGCCTCAAACAACATGCACTCGGCAAGGGTGGTTTTGCCAGAGCCGGCATGGCCAAGAAGAGATACATTTTTGATGTTTGCTGAATCGTAATTTTTCATAATTTTATCTTTTAATGAATAATTTATTCCGCTTGAAAAGAAAGAGTTTCAAAAGTAATGAATTCATTTTTAATATAAAAGAGATTTGTGGTACCTTCTAAGCCTCTGCTTGCCAGGAGGAATTGCTCTCCAAAAGAGAGGACTTATTTTAATCATCATTGGTACAGTTTAAAAATATTAAATGAGTATATAAAACTGTATTGTTCAATAAAGCTCTCTTCCCGGAGTGAAAAGGGAAGGAATAGGCTTTTTTTCTATTTTTGAATTTCAATGAAACAAATTACAGGCTTCGTTTTGGCAGGCGGTAAAAGCATCCGCATAGGGCAGGATAAGGGTTTGATTCAACTCAACGGAAAACAATTTGTTGAGCATGCGCTGTCAATTGCAAATCAAGTTTGCAAGGAAACATTCATTATTGCCAATAGTAGTAAATACAAAAAATTTGGAGCGCCTGTTTTTGCAGACATCTACAAAGAAAAAGGACCGGCTGGCGGTATTTGCACTGGATTGATACATTCAAAAACGAATTTCAATTTGGTGCTAGGTTGTGATTTGCCGTTTGTTTCTGTTGAGTTGCTCAAGCATCTGGTAAATCAAGTTGACAAAGAGCACGAAGCTTTTGTGCCTGTATTTCAACACCTGCCACAACCATTGTGTGCAGTTTATTCGAAAAATTCTATGATTGAATTTGACAAAGCCATTCAGGAAAAAAAATTGAAAATGCAGGGAATTTTGAAGGGGTTGAAAACCAAGTATATTACCATTGATGAATCACTGGGTTTTTACTCTCCCGATTTGTTTTTCAATGTCAATACCAAGGAAGATTTGGAGCAAATTATACCGAAGAAACTCGAGTTCCCTTAACCTTTTACAATTTCAATAAATTTCAGAAACTTATAGAAATTCGCTTCGCGAAATAAGTAGAAATTACGTTCGGAAACTTGTTCAGTATCAACATACAGCAAAATGAAAGTAAACGTATTGTTTTTC
>NVWW01000058.1 GCA_002746335.1 Flavobacteriales bacterium
TATTTTCAGTGATGATAATGGGAATGGGGGGCTGGACACCGCTTACATTGCCTACAACATGGATGTACTGAACAATGATTTTGTGCAGGCGAGGTTTAAGTTCATTACCTACAGCGTTGATTTCATAAATAATACTGCCTATTGGGACGGGGTGGGTGGAGGAGACACTACAATTATGGTCAATTTTGGCGATGATTTTGATGATGTGTTGAATGTTTATGTTGTTGATTCAATGTTAGGACTACTTGGTTATGCTCAATTTCCTTATCCTGTATTTGGCTATAGCGGTGCGATTGAAAATTCTGGAGCAGTAGTTACCAAGCATGTATTAGACACCTTACAACCGGCTGGAGATCATACCCTTGCCCATGAGATAGGGCATGTGTTTGGTTTGTATCATGTATTTGAAGTTTGGGATGTGAATTGTGGACCATGCAGAGAACTTCCAGGTGTTAATGGAAATTCGATTAATGGAGATGTAGCTGGAGATTTTTGCGGTGATACTAATCCTACAAGTGTTTTTTCAGCTTATGAATGCAAGAGTGATATGAAGCAAGATAGCTGCAACAATAACTACCAACAAAATACTCCTTTTAGAAATTTTATGCATTACAGTTTAAGTGGCCAGCCATGTTTGGATACCCTAACCCCCCAACAAATCGCTCGGATGCACTGCATGGCAGAATATCATTTGGCGAGCTGGGTTGACAATCCGATAGGCATAGAGGGAGCGCCAAGTACGAATGACGGTGTGAAGGTTTATCCCAATCCTAACGAAGGAATATTTGAAATAAGGGGAATTGAAGAAATAGAGGAAATAAAAATTTACAACGTTTTGGGTGAAACTGTTCATCGTTCATTAGTTCAAAGTTCACGATTCACAGTAGATTTGAGTGTACAACCCAAAGGCACTTACATACTCCATTTGCGTACAGAAGATGATACGCATATTCACAAAATCATAAAGTTTTAAAGACTTACATAAACAAAACCTTTTCTACGATTCTCCAATCACTCCTATTCCTTACCTTTGAAAAATACCGAGCATGAAAACCAAATTATTCATCATTACCCTGTTCACCACAGCCAACGCCTTTGCCCAAGTCCCCAACCTCACCACCGTCAATTCATGGGCTTACCAGTTGCAAAACATGAGCGTCAGCCAAATTGCGGCAGATACTTCTTTTGAGCTAATCGTAATGGATTACTCGCTTAACGGGGATGACGCGAGCAAATTCACCACGCAGGAAATCAGCCAAATCAAAAACAGCGGCAAAAAGGCTATTGCCTACCTTTCCATTGGCGAAGCCGAAAATTACCGCTTTTACTGGGACACCGCGTGGAACACTTTTAACCCGGCCTTTCTCGGCCCCGAAAACCCCGACTGGCCGGGCAACTACAAGGTGAAGTTTTGGGATAGCCAGTGGCAAGACATCGTTTTTCAGTACATTGATACCATTATGGCGCAAGGCTTTGACGGTATTTACATGGATATTATTGACGCGTGGTATTACTGGCAAACCGAAAACCCGCAGGAGCCCATGGCCGACTCGCTGATGGTGGAGTTTATGCAGAACATACGCAACCATGTGGACTTCGGGCCGCTGGCCTGGTACTTTTACCTCATTCCGCAAAACGGGGAAGATGTGTTTGACGGGGACAACAGCTCGGCCTCGCTGAAGAGCAAGTGGTTCACTGCCATTGACGGCATCGGAGTGGAGGATGTATTTTTCCCCGGCAACCTCGATGAAGACAATGCCTACAACCCCGATAACTACCGCCTTTCTATTTTGCAGGATTACGTGCAAAACAGCAAGCAGGTATTTTCGGTGGAATATTTGACGCAATCATCCAAAATCAGTCAATTCATCAGCGAAGCAAATAACCAAAGTTTCGTTCCCTATGTATGCACCCGTGATTTGGACCAGCTTTGCAGCGGAATTACAGGCACATACAATTTACAATTGACGAATGATGATATGGAAATCTGGCCGAATCCAAGCAAGGGGATTTTTCAATTAAAAATTGAGAATAAGGAGTTTGGAATGAAGTATTTTGAAGTAAAAATTTACAATATATTGGGAGAAGAATTACTCAGCTACATATTGCAAACGACAAGCCACGAGCTAAAATTTGATTTGTCAAATCTGCATAAAGGCGTTTATTTTCTTCAACTCGGGCAAGCGGTTCGCAAGCTGGTGATTCAATAATCTGTTGTCTGTTGTCCACCGTCTGCAGTCAGGATTTTTTTCTTTCCTTTGACGCTTTAAAACAAACTTATGGAAGACCAAGTGAAAGCAGCCCCGCTGTTTACAAACGATGCGGTGGTGTTGGGCATTTTGCTCTGCATCCTCGCCTTTGTGTTTTACACAGCCAGCAGCCAAAACAAAGGGTGGCAGCGGTTTTACAAATTCGTTCCTTCGCTGTTGCTCTGTTATTTTATTCCATCGGTGTTTAATTCGCTTGGCATTATTTCGGGCGAAGATTCCAATCTTTATTTTGTCGCTTCGCGCTACCTGCTTCCGGCAAGTTTGATCTTGTTATGTCTAAGTATTGATCTGAAAGGTATTATACGGCTTGGGCCGAAGGCGCTTATCATGTTTTTTACGGCAACTTTAGGCATTATTATTGGGGGGCCGATTGCAATTTTAGCGGTATCTTCTTTTGCGCCTGAAATTGTTGGGGGCAATGGCCCTGAAGAGATTTGGCGAGGGCTCGCAACCGTTGCAGGGAGTTGGATTGGCGGTGGAGCCAACCAAACGGCCATGAAAGAAATATACGAGTGCAGCGATAAGCTCTTTTCGGCAATGATTACCGTAGATGTGATTGTCGCCAATGTGTGGATGGGGTTTCTTTTATACGGTGCAGGTATTTCCAAAGATTTGGATACCAAGCTCAAAGCGGATTCCACTGCAATAGATGAGCTGAAAACCAATATCGAAAATTACCGTCTGAGTATTGCAAAGATTCCATCGCTTACGGACATCATGATTATTCTGGCCATTGGGTTGGGCGGCACTGCGCTGGCACATGCCGGTGCGGATGTGATTTCACCTTTTATGAAGCAATTTAAGGAGCCTTTAGAAGCGATCAAGCTCACTTCCCTGATGTCGGGATTTTTCTGGTTGGTAGTGATTGCCACTACTGTAGGGCTGGTGTTATCCTTCACAAAGTTTAAGAAATACGAAGGGACAGGAGCATCGCGGATAGGCAGTGCGTTCCTTTATGTGCTGGTAGCAACCATTGGCATGAAAATGGACATCATGGCCATTTTTGACAATATAGGTCTGTTTTTAATTGGATTTATCTGGATGCTGGTGCACGTGATTATCTTGCTTTCGGTTGCCAAGCTCATCAGGGCGCCTTTCTTTTTCGTTGCAGTAGGGAGCCAGGCCAATGTAGGCGGGGCTGCATCAGCGCCTATTGTAGCTTCTGCATTTAGCCCGGCACTGGCGCCTGTTGGCGTTTTATTGGCAGTTCTTGGCTACGCCATCGGAACTTATGGAGCGATAATTTGTGCACAATTGATGCAATTTGCATCTCCATAAGTGATTATTCGTTATATAGTGTGAATTTCTTAGTCAAAATACTCATTTCAAGCTTGGCGGTGCTGGTAACGGCTTGGTTGCTGCCGGGGGTAAGCGTTGACAACTACCTCATAGCCATTTTGGTAGCAGCTGTATTGGCATTTTTGAATTCGGTTGTAAAACCTCTTTTTATATTATTCACCCTGCCCGTAACTGTTGTTACGTTGGGGCTTTTCTTGCTGGCCATCAATGCCATTATTATTTTGCTTGCCGATTATATTGTGGATGGCTTTGAAGTGCGAAGCTTTTTCTGGGCATTGATTTTTAGCTTGGTGCTCTCGATAGTGACTTCTATTTTTGAAAGGCTTGACAGGAAACAATCGAAAAATCATTCTGATCATTGAGATGACACGTTTTTTTGTTCTGATATCGTTTTATTTTTTACTGGATTTGGCAAATGCCCAAACCGATTCATTAACTGTTGACAGTGTCATGCAAGACTCCATTCGAAAAGCACAATTGCGGCAGTCCATGTTGCTTCGGCAAAAGAGAAAGAAAGGTTACGTTATGAAACTGGAAGAAAAGGCGGGCACAAAAGCAACTGCCGCAGAAATCGAAAAAAACAAAAAAGAATTAGAAAAAATAGCGCCAAAAGAGTTGAATTATCTTCGCTCAGAATATCAAAATATGATTGAAGAAGTAGAGCTAAAATCAAGGGAAGCGCTGAAAGCTAAAAAGGAAATCGATAGGCTGGTTGATGATTAAAACGTCATTTCATGCCTTGCAATGACGTGTTCATTCCACAATTTTATACTTACTCTTCGCTTCTTTTCTCGTACATGAATTAAAATGCCACCACTCGGTGGTGATGCCTTCAAAACCAGCTTTGCCCATCACCTCACGCAATAGTTTTCGGTTTTGAACTTGTGTGCCGGTGAGCAGGCCTTTTCTTAGCAATTCTTCTTCTTTTCTTGGGTAGGCCAAAACACCAAAGTAGTCATAAGCAGTGCCCATGTCGAGTGGTTCATCGTATTCATTGATGATGCTTACATCTACTGCTGCACCAAAATTGTGCAGCGAATAGTTGCGCGGATTGGAAATGTATTTTGACTTTTCTTTTGGAGACAGTTTCACCGCTTC
This sequence comes from Flavobacteriales bacterium, assembly GCA_002746335.1. Classification (GTDB taxonomy): domain Bacteria; phylum Bacteroidota; class Bacteroidia; order Flavobacteriales_H. Next base: position 4,668 of record NVWW01000058.1, read on the forward strand.
CCACATCTTTTGCTGTACGCTGAGCGGACGGTAGCCATCATACACAATCAAGCTGTAGTTGGGAAACTGGGTTCTCAAAAGTAATTGTGCGAGCATCAGTTTTTCGGCCACATCTTTTTGCAGGTAGCAAGCGTCAAAATCAGCATACATATCAATGCCCATGAAATTGTTGCTGGTGGAATAGCGTAAATCAATTGAAATGGTAGAATCCACATTTTTGATATTGACTAATCCTCCTGTTTTGAGCCTTTTTTCGATGTTTTCAAGTTCAAAATTTACAAATACAGAAGTGTCAATTTCAACAGTAGAGAAATCAAATTCGAGTTCTACTTCGAGCGAGTCAATCAATACGTCATAACCGCTCAAGTCCTTGGGCGCTCGCTGCTGCTGGCATGAAATAATTAACAATATAGTACACCAAGAAAGAGCAAAGAGCCATAAAGAATAATTAGTGAAAATTCTTGTAATCTGTGTTTTAATGCTCATCATCACTGAACTTTTTTTCTCCTGCCAAAATTTTTACATCCAGAAAGTTTTCGGGCGGTGGAATGGGACAGGAATAGCCGTCATTATAGACACAATAAGGGTTGAAAGCAAGGTTGAAATCCAATTCTATTTTATCATCTTCTGGAATTGCCAATTCCAAAAAACGCCCGCCACCGTAGGTTTCGTCTCCTGTGGTTAAATCCGTAAACGGAACAAACAAATAATCGGAGTTTTTCTGATTTTGAAAACTGTGAAGTGTCAATTTTTTGCCTTCCAATTCAAAATTGATTTCTCCGTATTTCACATAGACGGGCCTTTTCTCGCCTGAAGTCACCATCTCAAACGGTTTTTCTCCTGGTGTTCTTTTGAAATGGGCTGCAATAAAGAGCTTATCTGTGATTTCGTAATAGTTCAGCCCGCTGAAATTTTTCCGGTCTTTTTCTTTTAATGGTGAAGTATCTGGGTTGAAAAATTCGGCATAAACTGTCCTTCGGTGATTCCTTATTTTTTTCACATATGCTGAGTCAACACACCCGCAGAGCAATAAAAACGAAAGCACCAGCGTTCCTCCCATTATTTTCATGCAAACTAAATTTGCGATAAAAGTAACACATAATAGAATTGTCATGCAAAGAGCCTTTGCAGTCAAAAGGATTTAATACCTTCGTTTTTAATTATGGATGCATCCACCAAACTCTGGTATCTTGAAAATTTCAACTTGCTGGAATCACTCAATATGGCCGAAAAAATGTCAATGAGTGAAAAAATTTCTGATAAAAGTTTAGAAAAAGGACAAGTGATTTACTTCCCTGGAGATACCTCAGCTACCGTATATTTTTTGAAAAAAGGGAAAGTAAAAATCTCAAAGATTTCTGATGAAGGAAAAGAAATGATCATTGCCATTCTTGGGCCGGGGGAAATTTTTGGTGAATTAGCAATTGCAGGGCAAGAAGAACACGACCAAATTGCTGAAGCCACCGAAGACGCTATGATTTGCAGCATGAGCATTCAGCTGATGGAAGAGATGCTTGAGCAATATCCAAAACTCAACCTCAGCATGACTAAACTCATTGGTCTGAGGCTGAAAAAAGTACAGAGTAGGCTGGAAGCGCTGTGTTTTAAAAGCGCACCTCAGCGAATCAAACACTACATTAAAGAATTGGTAGAAGAATATGGACGCGATGTGGGTTACGAAAAGGAAGTGAAATTGAGTTTAACCCACCAGGACATTGCCAACCTCACCGCCACTACCCGACAAACCGTTACGTTGGTGATGCGTGAACTAGAAAAGGACAACATCATTCTTTATGATCGAAGAAGGATTTTGGTTAGGGATATGAATGCGCTGAATTAGAGGTTCCCTAAAGCGCTCAAAATTCAGTAAAAAAGGCACCCTGTTCGGTACCTTTTCAGAATTGAGGTTGTTGTGTTTACTACTTTTTGCAGGCAGCGGAGCAAGTGTGTCCTTCTTCACCGCATGCTGTAACGCATTTTCCTGCTTTTTTACACTCGGCTGTGCATTTATGGGCTTTGAGCCCACTTTCTTCTTTTGCTGCTTTGCACTCTTTGGTGCATTCGTGACCTTTTTCTCCACAAACAAGCGCACATTTTTTTGCTTCTTTGCATTTGGCTGTGCATTGATGGTCTTTCAATGGTGTGCTTTCCACAGTTTGGGCATACATTGCAACTGCAAAAAAGACTGATGCGAAAATTAATCCAAGCTTTTTCATGACAATAATTTTTGGTTCAACTTTAATTTATCACAAACAAAAGTAAAATGTGTGTCTTGCTTACATTGTCTTGCACATGACAAACAGGCGATTCATCAAACGAGCGAGAAAAAGAACCCTCAACGTGAAATCACTACTCTTTTTACTGTTTTCGTCTCATCGGTAGAGATGCGCAGGTAATAAGTGTCATCAGGCAAGGACTTGAGATTTACGGATTGAAATATGATGCACTGTAAATCACTCTTTAGATTAACCGCTTTCTATTGCACATCAGAATAAAAGTGGAAATCAAGAATAAACGGTAACTGTGAGTTTGCGGCTGCCTCCCCTGTTGCGGAATTCACACAGGTAAATCCCCTGCCAGGTGCCTAAATTCAGTCGATGGTTGGTGATAGGAATAGTAATCGAACTACCAACCAATGCCGATTTGATGTGTGCGGGCATGTCATCGCTGCCTTCCATAGTATGGGTGTAAAACGGTTCGTTTTCGCGCACGATGTGGTTGAAACTGCTTTCAAAATCATTGAGTACGGAAGGGTCTGCATTTTCATTAATTGCCAACCCTGCAGAAGTGTGTTTTATAAAAATGTGTAGCATGCCCTTTTCCGGTAGCTCACCAATTTCATTTTCCACATGTCGAGTAATGATGTGAAACCCTCGCGGGAAGGGCGGGAGGGAAATTTCGTGTTGCTGAATCATCTGTACTTCACTTTTTTAATTGTTTTGGTTGCTTTGACCAGCCGTCCGTGGTCGTCATATTCTTTTAAAATGTGCTTTTCTTCATCACACAGCTCTTTTTCGTAGCACTGACGCTTTCCCTTTTCGTTGAATTCAGTACGTTCGTATTTCACATCATAGCACGGGCGGCCCCACGGGCCGATTTTAAACACGTTTTTAGTTTTGGCTTTCATCACTCCTGTGTTGTAAAATTCGTGTTCGATGGTGATGGTACGCTTGTAAGTGTCATAAAGCAAAAAATTTCGTGATTGAAGAGTTTTTACCCGCGTCATTTTCTTTATTGCCCCGTCTTCGTAAAAGGTCCTGCGGGTTTTCTCCTTGCTTTTCAACTGGCAAAAAAGTAACAACGGAAAGAGCGACAATAGCAGAATAAACTTTAGTCGAAGCATATCTGCAAAGTTCAGTAATTCTTTTGCGAATCGTAAATTAACACGAATAGAGCGAATACAAAAGGAGATTAACCTCGTTGACACATGATAAGCGATTCGATAAAATTATCTTTGCTTGTATGAATATCCGCGAAATTGATTTCGAACCTGAGCTCACCTTCAAAACCACCCGCAGCAGTGGTAAGGGCGGACAGCACGTGAACAAAGTGGAAACACGAGTGGAACTGTATTTTGACGTGAGAAATTCGCAATTGATTTCTGATGAACAAAAAGAAAGAATTGCAGAAAAATTGAAAAACAGAATTTCGAATGAAGGAATTTTATTTCTTTCTTCCGAAAAATCACGTTCGCAAATTGCCAATAAGAAAGATGCGGTTGAGCGTTTTTACCAACTGCTCGAAAAGGCGCTCAAAAAAGAAAAACCGCGTATTGCCACCAAGCCCTCAAAAGGGGCAAAAGAAAAGCGACTAAAGGAAAAGAAGATGCACACGAAAAAAAAAGAGATGAGGAAAAAACCGGACTGGGAGAAGTGATTGGGGGGATTGTGCTAACTGTTTGAATAAATGCCTGTTTCAATGACGTTTTTGTTGTATGCTGTCTTTATTTTGAGTTTTCTACTGCCATTATTGAAATTTTAATGCTACCAAGGTTTTAGTAATAGAATCTGTCAATTCTGAAGAGACTTTTACTTCATCTGCATATTTCGGCCAATTGCAAACTGTTTCTTTAATTTCTTCAATTATTTTATCCCCTTTTTTGATATTGATTGCATTAGCAATTGTCATAAGGTCAGATTTATTAATCTCCTTATGTTTACCATTAATACTTAATGTGTGTTGATTCACCCATACGTTTTTAGGATCGTAAGAATAACACACATCATAAGCGGGGGATAACTCCCATTTACCGTTTTGTTTAAGTCTGAAAGAAAAATTCTTGGTATGATCATCATAATTAGTTGCCATTACGTTAAATACCATTCTGCGAAACATTTGTTCAGCTTCCGGGTAGGTCATTTTAAGCGTTCTCATGGTTTGAAACAGCTGCTCATAGCTATAACCATATAAACTATTGTAGTCAAAATGTTGAATTCCACAAAAAGTTTGCACGTGATGTTTTATATCGTTTCCTTCTCTGTCAAATCTCTTCGTCATGAAGTGAGCACGCCCATTTTCTTCTAAAAGTTCACAAACCATCATTTGAACGTTACAATCTCTTGCCATTAAATAGTATGTATATTCCACTCTTCCAAATCCATGACTTGATCCAAATTGTGCATCACTTACCCCGTCTAGCTTAAGCAACCAGTGCTCGAAACCTTTTGGAATGATGGTTTGACCAGATCGTATTTCTCCAGTTTTTTTATTGAAGGCAATTACTGCCTTAGGTCTTGCTCCTCCAGCAGATGTTCCAATCTTCAATATTTCATTCATTGCTTTCTGTTCATCTTCGCGCAGATTCACTTCAAAATTTTCACGATTAGATAACATTTTTTGTGCAACCTCTACTAAGCTCTTTATTTCAATAGCAAAGGGTTGTTTGCCTGCTTTTAATTGAGTGGGCTCAAATTCCAACGCTCCCATTCCTCTGACTCCGATAAAGCACAACTGCTCCACTGGGTTCATGCTATTAGGCGGCCTACCATTTTGAGCTAGCCAAATATTAATTAGTTGGTTTCCATATTTATCAGGCAACGCGTCAGCTAACATACCAGGTAAACCTTTAAATGTGGCTATTTGTTCATCTTGTGCTTTGCGTAGTTCAGGGAAACTATAAATTCGATTTCCATTCTTAATGGGCATTTTTATTGGTGATAAGTCGTGTCCTTTTGACAAAAACTTTTCATCATATTGAAAACTGGCCAATTGTTTACTTGTATCCCAGCGCACAGCTCCGACTAATCCACCCCATATTTTTACTTCTGCAACGTCTACCATCCTAAATCTTCATTTGAATTTGAATTTTCGTCCTTATTACGAGCGCGTTGTCTTTTATTCTTTTGAAGTTTGGCATATTCGATAGGGCTAATTTCGTTGCTAATCCTAAAAACATCCATGATATGTAATAAATCTAATACACGTAAAACCTGCATTAAGCTACTTAAAGATATTTTTTCACCTCGTTCCAAAAGACTAAGGGTAGAGCGACTAATTCCAGCAGCTTTTGCCACGTCATTTTGTGATTTATTTTGATTTAATCTATGATGCTGAACAAATTTTCCTATTGTTCCCATCAAGATTTTATCACTCATTGATGCCCAATTTTTGTATGAAATATCATTCATAAAACTATAATATCGTTATTAATGCATGATTATTAATGCAAATATAATATAAAAACTGATGATTCAATTCATTTATGAATGATATTTCATGCATAAAGTAGTAAATAGTTATTTATTGAGTGAATATTCATGCAATAATTCTTTATTTTGTCTTTAAATTTGGCTTTTCTCTTTTCGCATGCAATACAATGCTTTGCTAAACAATCGTTTTAATGGTGTTTAGGTAAAGTTAGTGCAAGTTAGGAAGTAGTGAATTGTCGCGAGAAGGTATTCCAAAGCACATCTTCAGGTGGTTTGGCAATAATAGTAAGCAGTTCTTTTTTCACAGGATGGGTAAACTCAATTTTATGGGCATGCAGGTGAATGGAGCCGTCTTTATTACTGCGGTCAAAGCCGTATTTTAAGTCGCCTTTTACGGGGCAGCCGATAGCAGTTAACTGCGCTCTTATCTGGTGGTGGCGGCCAGTGATAGGTTTTACTTCCAGCAAATGGTAATTATTTGAGCTGCAAATCAGTTTGTATTCCAGCTCTGCCTTTTTAGCGCCATTTCTGTTTTCATCAACAGGATATGATTTGTTTTGCTTTTGATTCTTTAAAAGCCAATGCTCCAGCTTACCTGAGGTTTTTTTGGGCTTGTTTTTTACCACCCCCCAGTAGGTTTTTTGCACTTCTTTTTCCTGAAACAATTTGCTTAAACGTGCTGCTGCCTTGCTGGTACGAGCAAATAGTACCACTCCACTCACCGGGCGGTCTAATCGGTGAATCACCCCCAAATAAACATCACCCGGCTTGTTGTATTTTTTCTTGAGGTAAGATTTTACTTTTTCGCTCAGCGGTTCATCGCCTGTTTTGTCGCCCTGCACAATATCAGAAGGCCGTTTGTTTACGGCAATCAGGTGGTTGTCTTCATAGAGGATTTGTAATTGTTTACTTATAACTGGGTGCAGGTCGTTTGTCACAAAAGAAAGTTTGTAATGATTCGCGCTAATTAATACTGTTCTTTATCGCTGGGGAAATCCTTCATTTTTACATCGTGGATATACCGTTTCACAGCGCCTTTTATTTCTTTATGCAAGTTGTGATACCTGCGTAAAAAACGGGGAGAAAATTCAATTGTGATGCCAAGCAAGTCGTGTAAAACCAACACCTGCCCATCAACTCCGTTTCCTGCACCAATGCCAATAACGGGAATCCTTACCGTTTCAGCTACCTTTTTTGCAAGAGTTGCCGGGATTTTTTCGAGTACGATGCCAAAGCAACCCGCTTCTTCTAAAATCTGCGCATCTTCAATCAATCGCTTGGCTTCCTCATCTTCTTTTGCGCGCACCACATAAGTCCCGAATTTATAGATAGACTGGGGCGTCAACCCCAAATGTCCCATTACAGGAATTCCTGCTGAGAGAATGCGGTCAACCGATTCGCGAATTTCCTTTCCGCCTTCCATTTTCACAGCATGTGCGCCTGCTTCTTTCATAATTTGAATAGCAGATGCCAATGCCAGTTTCGAGTTGCCCTGGTAAGCGCCAAAAGGCAAGTCCACCACCACTAAGGCGTGCTCAACAGCTCTAACTACAGATGATGCATGGTAGATCATCTGGTCAAGCGTAATGGGAAGAGTAGTTTCGTGGCCGGCCATCACGTTGGATGCCGAATCGCCAACTAAAATCACATCAATGCCTGCACAATCCACAATTTTTGCCATCGAATAATCGTAAGCAGTAAGCATCGAAATTTTCTCTCCCTTTAGCTTCATTTCCTGAAGAATGTGGGTGGTGATACGCTTGGCTTCTTTGCTAATTGACATTTTATTGCTTTATGTGCAAAACTAAAAAATAATCGGATTTTGCCACTGGCAGAGGAATTTCAGCCATTGATACATTTCATTTCATTGTGTTTGAAATCATTCCCTACTTTTGCGCCCATGAAAAATTATTGGACATTTATCATTTGTTGCATTTTGATTTGGAGTTGTGAAACCGATGTGGATGTAAACGATGATTGGAAAGATATTACGGTAACATTTGGTGTTTTAAGTAAAAATGACTCTACCCATTACATTAAAATAAACAAGGCTTTTTTGGGCAAGGCAGATGCCTATGTAATGGCTCAAATCAGTGATTCATCTCAGTACCAAAACATCAGTGCAACCATTGAAGAAATTAAAAACGGTACTACGCAACGGAGTTGGTCATTGAAAGATACGCTCATTACCGATAAAGAAGAAGGCACTTTTTACTATCCTGAGCAAACGGTTTATTATTTCTATGCAGATAATTTAGATGGCGATGCAAGTTACCAACTCACGATCAGCATTCCTGGCAAGGAAGAAACCGTTAGCGCAAACACCGAACTGATTGACAACTTCGCTTTATTGGGCGGGTTTATTTTTCAATCGCCCGTTGACATTGGTTTCTACAACAAGGGAACAGTGGAATACACAGACCCTGTATTCGAGTGGGGTGCCCAAAAAGATGGCAAGCGCTACCAACCAACCCTGGTGTTCAAATACGTTGAAATGTATTTAGACACCACTGCTGATACGCTAACTTTTGAATGGTATATGCCACCTCAAAAGGCCGGTAACATATTGGGCGTTGGCAGCATGGAGCAGGAAATAAAAGGAGAGGAATTTTATCAGCAGATAGCTGCAAACATCAAGCCCATTGCAGAATCACCAAATGTAAAATGGCGAAAATTCATTGATTTGAGGATGTATTTAACCATAGCTGCAGACGAATTAAACACCTACATAGAAGTAAACGAGCCTGCTACCGGCCTGATACAGGAAAAACCTGAATACACCAATATTGAAAACGGCATCGGCATCTTTTCTTCAAGAATAAAAGTTTATTCGAAATTCAACAAAGAAATGAATAGTGATTCAGACAATGAGTTGTACAGCGGAAAATACACTTCAGACCTCGGCTTTTGTGACCCAAACCCCAACCACGATTACTTTTGCGGGAATTAACTCCTGCCTTTCTGTCACCGCTTTTGTCAGTATTACCTTCGATTAATTTACAAGATTGTGCCATATTTGCACCCCTATTCTGATGGCATGATCATTGTCTGTGTAAAAACACAAATTCACGATTAACAATTAAATTTTAACAACTAACCAAAATAAAAATGGGAAAAATTATCGGAATTGACCTCGGAACGACCAATAGTTGTGTTGCCGTAATGGAAGGCAACGAACCGGTTGTCATCCCCAACAGCGAAGGAAAAAGAACTACTCCATCAGTCATCGGCTTTATTGAAGGTGGTGAACGAAAAGTGGGTGACCCTGCCAAGAGGCAAGCCATCACCAATCCACAAAAAACCGTTTATTCCATTAAGCGTATTATGGGGCACACATTTGATGAAGTTAAGAAAGAAATCAGCCGCGTGCCTTTTGAAATAGTGAAAGGCGACAACAACACACCTCGAGTAAAAATTGATGACCGCCAATATACTCCGCAGGAAATCTCTGCAATGGTGCTTCAGAAAATGAAGAAAACAGCCGAGGATTACCTCGGAACCACTGTTGAAGAGGCAGTTATCACTGTTCCTGCATACTTTAATGACTCTCAGCGGCAAGCCACCAAAGAGGCCGGTGAAATTGCTGGACTTAAGGTAAAGCGTATCATCAACGAGCCAACTGCTGCTGCTTTGGCTTATGGACTTGATAAAAAAGGGCAAGACATGAAAATCGTAGTATTCGATTGCGGTGGCGGCACGCACGATGTTTCCATTCTTGAACTCGGGGATGGCGTTTTCGAAGTAAAATCTACCGATGGCGATACCCATCTTGGTGGTGATGATTTCGACCATGTGATTATAGACTGGCTCGCTGCAGAATTTAAGAAAGATGAAGGCCTTGACTTGACAAAGGATCCGATGGCTTTACAGCGCTTAAAAGAAGCTGCAGAAAAAGCTAAAATCGAGCTTTCAAGTACAACATCTACGGAAATTAATTTGCCCTACATCATGCCGGTTGACGGGGTGCCTAAGCACTTGGTACGCACACTTTCAAGGGCAAAATTTGAGCAATTGGCTGATAGTTTGATTAAGCGAACTATTGAGCCGTGCAAATCTGCCTTGGAAAATGCAAGTATGAGCATCAGTGAAATTGACGAAGTGATTTTGGTGGGTGGTTCCACACGCATTCCTGCCATTCAAAAAGCAGTGAAGGATTTCTTCGGAAAGGCACCTTCAAAAGGTGTAAATCCTGATGAAGTGGTGGCTGTTGGCGCTGCCATTCAGGGCGGTGTATTTACAGGTGAGGTGAAAGATGTGTTGCTGCTCGATGTTACCCCGCTTTCGCTCGGGATTGAAACTTTGGGTGGTGTTTCTACCAAGTTGATTGAAGCCAATACCACCATCCCAACCAAAAAATCAGAGACTTTTTCAACGGCAAGTGACAACCAGCCCTCTGTTGAAATTCACGTTTTGCAAGGCGAACGGCCCATGGCGGCAGGCAATCGTACACTGGGTAGATTTCATTTAGATGGCATTCCTCCTTCACCGCGTGGTACTCCTCAAGTCGAAGTTACTTTTGACATTGACGCTAACGGTATCGTGAATGTTTCTGCAAAAGATAAAGCCACTGGCAAAGAGCAAAGCATTCGCATTGAAGCGGCAAGCGGTTTGTCTGATAGTGAAATCGAAAAGATGAAAAAAGAGGCGGAAGCCAATGCTGTTGAAGATGCAAAAGCCAAAGAAACTATTGATAAAATCAATCAGGCTGATGCAATGATTTTTCAAACGGAAAAAAACCTGAGTGAGTTTGGCGATAAAATTCCTGAAGAAAAGAAAAAGCCGATTGAAGATGCATTGGCTGAATTGAAAAAGGCCCACGAGACAAAAGACATCGCTGCCATTGACGCATGCATAGAAAAGCTGAATACTGTCTTCCAGGCCGCATCGCAAGAGATGTACCAGGCCCAGGAAGCCCAGCAAGCCAATGGAGCTGAGCAGCCGCCTTCACAAGATGCTGATGCGGAAAAAAGCGGTGATGAAGAAGTAACCGATGTGGACTTTGAAGAAGTAGACGAACAGAAAAAATAAAGGTTCACCCCCTAAGCACGTAACCTTGCTCATTCCATATTATGGGATGTCGCCTAAAGGGATAGAGGAAATACAAAACCGGTCAGTAATGGCCGGTTTTTTTGTTTTAAACAGTAGAGTTATCCATATTTGCGCATTAATGAAACTGCTTAAAAAGCTGCTCAAAATCGCCTTCTTATCAATAACGCTGCTATTGCTTTTTTTGATCATTATCGGTGGCGGATTCGGGGAGAAAGAATACCCAAAAAACTCAGCTCTATATTCCAACGAACTCCTGCTTTTTGCACATAGAGGCGATTTCACCAGCGCTCCCGAAAACACAATGGAAGCTATACTCTCAGCAAAGCAAAAGGGTTTCATAGCAGCCGAAATTGATATACAGGAAAGTGCTGATAACCGTTTTTTTGTGTTTCATGATGTTCATGGAAAACGCTTACTGAGTACAACCGATACCCCCTTCAAAACAAATCTTGAAGACATTAAAAATCACCATGTTTATTTCCGAAAAAAAATAACATCCAGCCGTATTCCTTCACTCGAAGAAGTAATCACTGAATTTGGAGACAGCACCATATTCTATTTCGACATGAAAGGGTATGGAAGCAAAAATGGACTTGAGTTAGCAGAAGGAATTAATACCTTTCTTGAAAAGTATAACGTACGTAACAATGTACTTGTTGCCAGTATAAGTACAGCCTTTCTCTTTTATCTTGAATTCAAATACCCTGAAACCCATACTGTATTGGAGGGGCTTGATGTTGGCAATGAATGGCTCTATTATCTCATTCCTAAAAAATTCCGTCCGGACTTTTTGGGGGGTAGGCATGAAAACATCACCGAAAAGCACATTAATTGGTTAAAAAAAAACAACATGATGAACAGGAAAGTGGTTTTCAGTGTAAAGGAAAAAAATTATAGTCAAACCATAGAATGGGGATTTAAGAAGATCATTGTCGATTATGGAAATTATCTGGATTCAACATTGAGCAACACCGTAAAACAGAAATAAATTCCTGTGAACTACCGCTCCCTCAGCAAACTGACCCTGCTTGCCATTGCAATCATTTCTTTTGCACTCTTCTATCAATTGCAATTCCTTGATTTCAACTACGATTTCGAAAGTTATCTGCCCACCGATGACCCCGATTTGGAATACTTTTTCGATTACCGCCAAAAATTCGAGTCAGACAATGATTTTGTGCTTATTGGGATAGTGAATGAAAAAGGAATTTTCGAACAAAAATTTCTAAAAAAAGTTGCAGCCATTACCGATTCGCTTAAAATCATTGAACAAGTAACCGAAGTGCGCTCACCCACCAACATCGGTAACCCCGTTATCGGACCGCTGGGGGGATTCACTCAAGTACCGTGGTTGCACTGGGATAAGCCCGAGTTGTACACAAAGGACTCAGCCAGAATCTACAGCGAAAAGTATTTGGTAGGTACTTTTTTTTCGCAAGATGCAAAAGCTGTTTCTATTGTCTTAAAGCATGAAGAATACATCTCAAAAGAGAAGTCAGATCGATTGCTTACCTCGCTTGAGCGCGTTATCAAAGCGTTTGATTTTGAACAGGTTTACCTTGCCGGCAGGGTGCATGGGCAGCATTATTATGTGAAGCGCATCGAGCACGAACTGTCCATTTTCATTTCCATTTCAATTGTTTTGGTAACAATCTTTTTAGTCATCGCTTTCCGATCGGTGTGGGGGGTGTTGGTGCCACAGGCTGTAGTGGTGCTCACCGTAATTTGGATTGTGGCTTTCATCCCACTGATGGGCAAATCCATTGATGCGGTAAAAATGCTCATCCCGTCTATCATGTTTGTGGTGGGTATGAGCGATGTGGTGCATATCGTTTCAAAATATTTGGAAGAATTAAGAAATGGAAAAGAAAAAGTCGAAGCGTTGAAAATCACTTTCCGTGAAATCGGGCTGGCCACTTTCCTCACTTCGCTCACCACGGCTGTAGGGTTTCTCACATTGCTCACTGCCAGCACGAACATCATTAGGGAGTTTGGCGTTTATACAGCCATTGGCGTTTTTGTTGCTTTTGCATTGGCGTTTTCGCTGTTGCCATCAGTGCTGATGTTGCTGCCTGTGCCTAAAATTGCTTTCCGTGAAGAGAACAAGTTGTTTTGGAGCAAGCGAATGCACGCAGGGTTGCTATTCACTTTCAGAAACCGAAAGAAAATACTAATTGGATTTACCGGCATTATTGCGCTATCGATCTTCAGCATCAGCCGCATTGATGTGGATAATTTCCTTTTGGAAGACCTTTCGGATAACGATCCGCTGAAGGAAAGTTACCTGTTTTTTGAAAATACTTTCTCCGGGCTACGCCCCTTTGAAATGGCGATTATGGTGAAAGATTCCACTAAAAGCATGCTCGATTTTGATGTGCTGAAACAAATTGAAAAAATAGAGAACTACTTACAAGCCGATTACGGTGCGGGATTTGTTTTTTCTCCAGTGATGCTCGTAAAGTCAATGAATCGGGCCTTGAATGGAGGGAATAAAAAGCATTTCAAATTGCCTGAAAATGAAAACCAATTGAAAAAAATCGTCAAGAAGCTGAGGAAATTTGAAAAGAAAATTCAATTAAACAGGTTGATGACAAGAGATGAAAAATTGGGGAGAATTAATGGGAAAATGATCGATTTTGGCGGAAAAGAAATCAACAAACGTAATGAACAATTACAGCGCTTTATTGCCGAAAACGTGAATGCTGATTTGATTGACTATCGCATCACAGGCACTGCCATGCTCATTGATAAAAACAACAAATATCTGGTGAGCAATTTGATGAAGGGTTTATTGATTGCCTTAGGTGTGGTAGCTTTGTTGATGGGGTTGTTGTTTCGTTCGGTGAAAATGGTGGTTATTTCACTCATTCCCAATATCTTGCCGCTGCTGTTTATTGGAGGTATTATGGGGCTTGCTGGTATTGATTTAAAAGTGTCCACTTCTATTGTTTTTACCATTGCATTCGGCATTGCGGTAGATGATACCATTCACTTTCTCAGTAAATTAAAATTAGAACTTAATAAAGGAAAATCGTTGTTTTACGCAATAAAGCGCACTTATATTTCAACAGGAAAGGCAATAGTTGTAACTACTTTGATATTAAGCGGGGGCTTTTTAACGCTCATACTTTCCTCTTTTGCAAGCATCTATTACATTGGGCTACTGATTTCGCTTGCGCTGGTTTTTGCAGTGATTGCTGACTTATTGCTGCTGCCGGTTCTGCTTGTGTGGTTTTATTCAAAGCAGAAAAATCAATAATCTGTGTCGTTTTTCTTGTAAAAGGTAACGCCAACGCGTTCTATGTGATTAATTAATGCCTGTTCTGTAATGCGGCTGTAAATTACCATATCCATTTTCCAGGGCAGGTAAAGTTCTTCTGCCATCTCCTGTAATTGAAACAAATCATCGTGATTGAGTTCATTTCCTTTCAATGCCAAATCAATGTCTGAACTAGGTCTGTAATTTCCCTTTGCTCTCGAGCCAAACAATATTACTTTTTTTATCTTGGGGTTGGTGGCAAAAATGTCTTTTATAGCCGATACAGTTTTGGTTTTCAGTCCGCAATCCATGGTCAATCATTATCAAATATTTGTTCCTGTGTGCCGCTGCGTTCTTGTTCGAGGCGCTGACGAAGGGCAATGAATAAACCAACATAAGTTCCTATAATGTTTTCTGCGATTTCATCGGCCGTTTCCTGATTGTAAGTGTGAGAGGTAAGGTTTCGGCTTTGCACCATTTTCATCCAACCTTCACCATCAGTAATATATCCGTCCTGAAAACTCTGGCGTATTACCGGCTTTGGACCAGCAATGTCTTCATAACCTTTTTCTCTCAATAAATCTTGCAAAGTTTTCCAAGCTAGTTCGTAGTTGTACTCAAATGCTTTAATCAGCCCTTGCTCTTCCAATTCATTCAATTGTTCCTTTTCAACAAATTTTTCTAATTGCTTTAGAGCCTTGTTGTAATTGCTGAACCGTTGTTGCCAGCGTATGTCTTGCTCTTCATGCATCTTTATCTTTGTTGGGTGGAAATCTTCTGTATCGTGTTATAGTTGGCCAATCAATAATCCTTATCCTTCACCTTTTCCCCTCTTTCCCAAGTTTCTTCATGAGTGAGGCGGCTGGTTTCATCGTAGGTCTGCCACTTGCCGATTTTTTGGTAATCGAACAAATCTTCGCTGTAAATGAGCTGCCCGTAGAGTTTAATTTTGCCGTTTTTATGGTATTCGCGCTTGTCGAAAATAAGTTTCTTTTTGTTTACCAATTCAAGTATGGATTCAGGTGTCCCATTCTCATAATTGGATTTCTGCACAATGTAATACTCGAAGCTTTTGTGGTATTGCTCATGGTATTCAATGTTGCCGTTTTCGTAAAAATCCGTCCATTCGCTGGCATCAGAGCTGATGTATTTTACTTGTGATTTAAGGTTGCTATTGCCGTGAAACACCCGTAGGGTACTGCGATAATCATCCACAACTTTAAATTCGCGCTCTTGTTGCCCGTTGGGAAAGAAATTTTTGTAGATTTTCAATTGGCCATCAACATAATATCCGCGGTGAAGCAGCTTTCCGTTGACGTAGTAATCCTCAATCCAACCCGAGCATGAATAACCTCTGCAGTTGCGCACTGAGTCGCCCCCCAGTCGCTTGTTCAGTTTTTCATACATTATAATTCCATAACGCTGGTCAATTACTTCAAAAGGCGTATAGCGTTTTGCCTTCGGAATTTGGCCGGATAAATCCTGTTGAGCTTTAGCTGCAAATCCTGCAAAAAGCATAACGGTAAAAAGAATGGTTAATTGATTCAACATTACAGCGACTAAAAGTAAAGCATCTTCTTTGAATGGACAAATATCTGTTATTCCTATGAAAGTTACATAAAGCTGGGCCTGGGTTTTGTGAGTGCAACATGCAAATTCATGCGCACCAAATCTCCCATCGTTTTGCAATTTTCAAATTGATTGGTTTTGTGATGTTTTGCCAAGTCGGTTTTTAATTGCTCTATTTTTTCTGTTGTTGAAATCCTGTCACCCCTCATGCAATCAACCAAATCTTTCAATTTATAGCGAGAAGAGTAAAGCCTGCGTGCAATTAGCGTGCGCTCTTCGTGCTGGTATTGTTTCACTACTTCAGGCTTCATCAAATCAATGCAGAGATTCACAAACGGGTTGTTGTCTTTGTAATACTGTGGAAGGTAAAGCGACCTGCGCCCTTCGTAACTTTGCTGGTCAAAATCAATGGCACGTATGCGGTATTGCTCCTCTTCAAAATCAGGAGTGATGTCGAACACGAAATTGTAAGAACGCATGTCACCCAAAAGACGCACAAATGTTCTTTCATTGAACTTGATGAATTCTTTGGCAATGCGCACCTTGTTGCGGTTTGGGTGTTCGAGGTAATTTTTGATGAATTCATCACCCGGAATGCCCGGAATGTGTTCCTCAATCAGCGTTTGAGCATGCACTAGGAAGTTAATACGGTTGGGCGAGAGGATGTGCTCCAATTCCAATCCGTAAATGCGAGAAGCATCTGCTTTTTTAACGTAAAAATAATCGTAATTATCATTGAGATGATTCACGATGCGCACACGAAAAGGGTTGGAATTGCCAAAGGTGCAGTAGTCAATCCGGTCCGTGTAGAGGTGCTCCATCACCGACATGTCGCCATCGGTGCGCAGCAGGGCGTAAATCATCGTCAATCCTTTGTTGAGTTCTTGCATCGTGGCAGCATCGTAAATATAGGTTTCCCACAGGGTGTCTTTTCCTTTTGTGTCATATAATGGAAAAGCACTGTCGAAGCGCATTAGGTCGCTGTAGCTCACCGGCAGTTTTGTTTCCTGTCCGTAACTTTTGAGGTATTTAAGCAAATTGTCATTGACGGGAAAAATTGGCTTTTTCTTGCTCATAAGTTTGTCATTGTCAATTTGTCCGTCTGGYAGRTGGGTATYTTCTTTTTTCATCACACTAAATAATTCRGCTKYTTTAASATATAACTTAGTWACARCAAGTTACGAAAAAAATGMAAAAAATCTGGYATTTATATATTGAACGTAAAAGAATAATTTATAGATTTACAAATTACAAAAATAGATGTCTAACTTAAAACCATTGTTATGAAAAAGACAAAGTCCTTAAATTTTGGGATAAAAAGCGCATTACACTGCGTAAAAAAATTAACAGCTTTACCGGTCGTTATTGGTGCTGGATGTTTAACAATTTTTGGGTTAAATTATTCTACAGCAAACAATGTAGCGGTAGTCAATGTCGCCAATCCTTCAGGCACCACMATTACTTTTGATATCACTTGGGATAACAGTTGGCGTGTGTCAACAGGTCCGTCAAATTATGATGGAGCGTGGGTGTTTGTGAAATACCAGGTAGTTCCTGTGGCTGCCACCAACTGTCAATCCGATTTGGTATGGACGCATGCCGACATTACAACAGCCGGCAGCAGTGTTACAGTCGGTGCTTTGTTAACAATGACCACTGTTTCAGATGCTAAAGGGGTTTTCCTTCACCGCAGTGCCAACGGTACAGGAAATATTACCACCCATCAGATTACCTTAGTACTCAATATTCCGGCAGGCACCTATAACTATGATGTTTTCGCCATTGAAATGGTAAACATTCCCACAGCCAATTTTGAATTGGGAGACGGAATAAGCACTTATACTTTTAACAGCATCACTATTGACGCAAGCACAGCTGCTTTAACCACTGGAGTTATCGGTGGCGGCATAGTGGCTACGATACCTGCCACATATCCCAATGGTTATACAACCTTTTGGACGATGAAGTATGAGATGTCTCAAAAACAGTATGTTGATTTTCTCAACACATTGACCTATGACCAGCAGGCAACCCGCACTATTGTGGCTCCGAATACAGCGCCCACTACGTCCGGTGTGTGTGCTATGCACACCACTTGTGATAATAGAAGCGGTATTAAACTCATTCAAGCCGGAACAGGTAGCAGTATTCCTGCGGTTTACGGCAATGATCTAATAACTGCTCCTGCAGATGCTTTTAACAGTGCTTTTGATGGGCAAACGATCGCCATGAACTATTTAAGCTGGGATGATCTGATGTCTTTTCTTGACTGGGCAGCCCTGAGGCCAATGACCAACTTTGAATATGAAAAAATAACCAGAGGCACKTTGAGCCGCTTAGGTGACGAGTATGTTTGGGGAACTATCAATGTTACCCAGGCATTAAGCACTTCACTTACCAATGGCGGACAGACAAGCGAAGTGTCAACTGCTACAGGCAATGGGTTAGTTGCTTACAATGCCGCCAGTACCAGCAGCCCGCTTCGAACCGGATTTGCTGCAACCGGTGCTACTTCAAGAGAAACAGCAGGCGCAGCTCATTTTGGTGTGATGGATATGGCTGGAAATGTATGGGAAATGGTATTGGGAGGCATCAACCCAAGTTCAGGCGGGTACTTAGTAACTTACTCGGATTTGGGTGATGGGGCCTTGGATGCAAGTGGCAATTTTAATACTGCCAACTGGCCACTAACTTATACCTGGTACGGTAGTCGTTATGTTTGGCATTTTGAAGTAAGGGGTGGTGATTTTTCTTCAACATCTACTGAATTGCGTATATCAGATCGATCGCAGGCGAACATAAATAGCCAGCGTTGCTACGGTTGCGATCATGATGCGGCTGTTGGTGGTAGCTGTGTCAATGTTACTAATGCAGATGTTCTTCGAAAAAGAACTCAGGGCGGTAGAGGAGTGAGGTAGTCCAAGTTCATAAAGAGAGAATTCCCTTTTAAGCTTAAGGACTATTAAACTTAATTAGATATCTATTTTACCGCTTTTGCCGATGAGTAAATACGCTACTAATATTCTTTCTATGATGATATTTTCTGTCTTCATACTTTGTAAAAGTGTGTATGCTCAATATCTTGGTGGAAATGAAGACGGGTATGGAATGGACAGCGTTACGCAAGTGGGTTGTCCAGCTCCAACTTTTCCTGCCATGTATGCTGGTGGTAGTGAAGATGGCCAAGCCATGGACAGCGTTACACAAGTAGGATGCCCGGCTCCAACTTTTCCTGCCATGTATGCAGGTGGCAACGAAGATGGCAATGCTATGGACAGTATTACACAAGTGGGTTGTTTGCCTCCGGTATACCCTGTCATGTATGTAGGTGGTAACGAAGACGGCTATGCCATGGACAGCGTTACACAAGTGGGCTGTCCGCCTCCGATATATCCTGCGATGTATGCAGGTGGCAACGAAGATGGCTATGCTATGGACAGTATGTCACAAATAAGTTGTTCTTCTCCAGTGTATCCTTTCATGTACCTTGGTGGTGTTGAAGATGGGGCCGGAAGYTACATGTCGTTTCCRGCTTGTGATCCGATYGTTGAMTTCTAYGGGACTCCTYTKGCAATATGTACGGGTAATAGTATCAAYTTTTTTGATACCAGCACKTATGTGCCGSCACCAACCGGTTGGTCKTGGACATTTAGTGGAGGTACTCCGGCAACATCAACAGCACAAAACCCGTCTATCACTTACAACACKCCCGGCACTTACGATGTTTCTTTAACAATTACCGGTGCTTTTGGTACAGACAGCATCATGAAAACCGGCTATGTGATTGTTGCCAATCCACCAGCAGTTTCCATCACACCTCTTGACACAACCACCTTTTGCCAGGGGGACAGTGTACAATTGCTGGCTACAGTAGGCTTTAGTTCTTATACTTGGTCAAATGGCGACACAACGCAAACGACTACAATTACAACTTCTGGCAGTTATAATGTGACTGTATCTGACGGCTGTCCGGGAAGCGCTACGGCTGTAACAGTAACTGTAAATGCTGTTCCAACAGCCACSATAACACCAAGYGGACCAACAARCTTTTGCACAGGTGATTCAGTCATTTTAACCGCATCYCCGGTAGATTCGTTCTTKTGGTCACCAACCGGAGATACAACGCAAGCCATTACTGTGTTCTCTTCTGGAACATATTTTATGACTGCGACCTCATCTAACGGCTGCTCGGCAACATCAGCGCCAACTACAGTTTCTGTTAGTTCCACTTCAACGCCTACTATTACTCCAAGTGGCTCAACAACTATTTGTTCAGACGATTCAGTGATTTTAACATCAAGTCCCGCTGTTACCTATTCCTGGTCCCCTGGAGGTGATACTACACAAGCCATTACAGTTACTGCGGCAGGAACGTATTTTGTCACTACCGACACCACAGGTTGTGGTGGAGCGTCAGCACCTGAAACTGTAACAGTCAATTCCGTTCCAACAGCAATCATCACAGCAAGTGGACCAACAAGTTTTTGCGCAGGTGATTCAGTCATTTTAACCGCAGCTCCGGTAGATTCGTTCTTATGGTCACCAACTGGAGATACTACGCAAGCCATTACTGTGTTTTCCTCTGGAACTTATTTTATGACTGCGACCTCATCTAACGGCTGTTCAGCAATATCAGCCCCAACTACAGTTTTGGTTAGCCCTTCTTCAACCCCAACTATTACTCCTAGCGGATCAACAACTATTTGTTCAGGCGATTCAGTGGTTTTGACATCAAGTCCGGCTGCTACCTATTCTTGGTCCCCCGGAGGTGATACTATACAAGCTATTACGGTTACCACCGCAGGAACGTATTTTGTCACTACTGACATAGCAAGCTGCGGAGGTGTGTCAATGCCCGAAACCGTGTCGGTCAATGCAGTTCCAATAGCTGTTATTACACCGGGTGGAGCCACTACTTTCTGCACGGGCGATTCGGTCATCCTTACGGCATCACCTGCTGATAACTATTTCTGGTCTCCCGGAGGTGATACAACGCAAACGATTACAGTTAGTGGGGCAGGGAGCTACTTTGTAGTTGTTACTGATACCAATAGCTGTTCGGCAATTTCAACTGCTGAAACAATAACTGTCAATTCGATGCCAACAGCAACTATAACTCCAAGTGGGTCAACTACTTTTTGCCAAGGGGATTCAGTAATATTAACCGCGAACCTTACCGACTCTTATCTATGGACGCCCGGCAATGACACCACACAATCTATTACAGTTTCAACAACGGGCAATTATTTTGTTATGGTGACTGATGCCAGCGGATGTAGCGCCACCTCATTGATAACAACAGTATCTGTGTCTTCAGTTCCAACAGCAATCATCACCGCAAGCGGATCAACTACTTTCTGCCAAGGCGATTCAGTGATATTAAGCGCTAATCTTGCCGACTCATACCTATGGTCACCCGGCAATGACACTACGCAATCTATTACAGTTTCAACAACGGGCAATTATTTTGTTATAGCGACTGATACCAGCGGATGTAATGCCATTTCATCACCAACAATAGTATCTGTGCTTTCAGTTCCGGTAGCAACTATAACTTCAAGTGGATCAACTACTTTCTGCCAAGGGGATTCAGTGATATTAAGCGCTAACCTTGCTGACTCTTATCTATGGACACCAGGCAATGACACCACGCAATCTATTACAGTTTCAGCAACAGGGAATTATTTTGTTATGGTGTCTGACACCGGAGGGTGTAGCGCGACCTCATCATTAACAACGATAACAGTTAATTCTAATCCAACACCTACAATTACAGGCCAAGATAGTGTGTGTCAAAACACAATTGAAACTTATGGAGTGACTAATATTTCTGATAACAGTTATAATTGGACAGTCATTGGCGGAACCGTTTTTCCAAGTGCGGACACTAATGTTATATCAATAACATGGGGCGGTTTGGGTACTGGAACGGTTAGCATCCAGCAAACAGATACGACTACGGGGTGTGCTGCAATAACGTCTCTCAACATTTCCATTTTAGACGCTCCAAATGCCAATGCCGGAAACGACATCGCAATATGTGCTTCGGCTGACAGTGTACAA
>NVWW01000059.1 GCA_002746335.1 Flavobacteriales bacterium
TTTAGTCCGCCTGCTTTACCCGATTTCCAATCATGGTTTCCGGGTACGAAAAACACATTGCCTTTGTATTTATCTAGCAATGACAACTGCGTTAGCAATTTCTTTTCTGAGATGTTGAATTTCTTAGATGATTTTTTGCCGGCATACAGGCCAACGGGATAAATGTTATCACCTAAGAAGATAGCCGTGCTGTTGGGATTTGCCAAAAGTTCTTTTTGCAGGTTGAGCAGGTTTTGATTGGTTGCAGTGTCTTTCCCGCAATCACCAATGAGGTAGATGGTATGAGAGAGTAGCTGAGAATAGCAATTGGAAACAAAAACTGAGCAATGAAAAATAACCAATAAAAAAACGAAGCGAAAAAAAAGATTCATGCAATGGGTTTATTAAGTGATAGGCATTTCCATTTTACTAAAAGCTCTGACAGGGGATGTCGTCTTAGCAATACGAAGTTATCCGGCTTCACACGCAATTTCAACTTTTATTAATTGGGTTTTGAACGGCTTGTTCACGTTTGCCGTAAATATTATTGCATGAACGACTAAAAAACGAAGCGAGAAAAATGCTTAATGCAATGGTTTTATTTAACGGTACACATTTCTATTTGAATACATTGCGTATTTAATGCAGCCCATTATTCGTTGTAGCCCCTTTTATTATTGCATTTTACAGTTTTGGTGCTAACTATCTTTCGTGTAATAATACGGAACTACTATTTGCTCTTTACACTTTTTCCTTTTTTGAATTCACCTAAAACTACCACGTCTTTGGTTTTTTCATATTCTTTTATTGCAATTACCATTTGTTCTTTAGTATCTCTCCGGATTTTTACTCCGGTTTTGGATCCTTTATTTCGAATTTCGATATAAAATCCATCTCTTAATTCTTTTGGTCTTGTTGGAGGTCTTCCCATAACTATAAGTTCTAACTATTAAAATTTTGAGTATTATTTTTCAATTATAAACTTTGTATTATCATCATAAACCCTGTCTATTAAAAGTCTTCTTGGGTCGATGGCTGCTTTTACAGGCAGCGAATCTACTTCAAAGATAAATGACATTTCAGACTTATTCACTTTTACTCTTTTTTCATATAATAAATTCTCTTCATCACGGTCTGAAAAAACACCGATATCAATCCAATCGTTTACTGGTACTTTAGTTTCGTTTCCTATAGTGTCTGCTTTCATTTTATAGGATGTTGTAGTCAATGTAACTTGATATTTATCATTAGGTAGTTTTGTATACGTGGCTTCCTTCAAACGGTTGTCATAAAGCGTAATTTCTTTAAACCAATCTTTAATGAGGTATTTCATGGAGTCAGGCACTTGCGGTTCCAAATGTTTTAAAAAATCTAAAGAGGTTGGGTAAGGAGGTTTTTTGTATTTGAATTCATTTAAGAAATTGCGCATTGCCAGGTTTACCTTGTCTTCTCCAATATAATCTTGCAACGCATAGAGGATAACACTTCCTTTTCCATAATGAATATACGATTGATTTTCAACTTTATATAGAGGGAGTTCCTTATCTACTTCAACACTTCTTCCTCTTAAATAACGATTGTGATCATATTTGAGGAATTCTCTCATTTTCATAGGTGTTTTGGCTATGCTCTTCATGGTCATTAAAGAAGAATACTCCGCAAAACTTTCACTCATTAATGTGCCGCCCTGCATTTTTGCTCCGACAACCTGATGTGCCCACCATTGATGAGCCATTTCATGAGCAATAACGGCATCTATTACATTATTTTCGTTTTCATCTTCCAGGTTAATTATAAAACCAAATGACTCTGAATAAGGCATTGTGCCGGGAAATGCCTGAGCAAAAGTAGAATAACGGGGAAACTCGATAATTCGACACTGTTTGTGGTAGTATGGGCCGAAGTTCTTAGTATAGTATTTTAGGGAACGTTCAATGGCATCCAGCATCATTTCTACGTTTACTGCATGTTTTTTATCGTAATACACTTCGATATCTATGTCATTCCATTTCCTTTTGGCAATTTCATATTTTGCAGAGATGAAGGAATAAAAATTCTGTGATGGATGATCCGCTTTGTATAAATAATAGTTTCTATCGTTTTCGTTCCATTTTTTCAATAATGATCCGGGCGCAATAGCAACTTGATCACTTGTTGTTGAAATGACTGTTTCTACGTTGATGTAATCAGAACGTCCATTAGACAGGTAGTTAGCCATGCAGTTTTTAGTGCAATTTTCTTCCAGTTTAGGCATTCTGTCTTTTGGTTTGAGACCGTGCTTTTTTCTTTTGTTTTTATCGCTTAATTCAAAACCTTCATTATATCCTAATGATGGCAGTATTTGAAAATTGTTTAAGAATGTGCCATTTTTGATGATATTTGTGTTGCCCGCATCATTTTCAAATCCTTTTGTAAGGTAATTAGTTTGAATTTCTACTTCTATTGTTTTTCCAGGTTGAAGAGCATTTTTGAGTTTGTAAATTAAATATCCCATGTCTTTGTCTTCATACACTAAGTCAGAATTTGGGATATTAATGTTGGGGTCCCATTTTTCATCAATGTTGTAATGTATCGAGTCAATAGGCGAATTGGTTTCGTTGGTAAGCTTCAAAATTGCCTTTACGTTCACATCCCTTTTGTATGGAAAAATATCAATAAAGTATTTCGCATCTGTAATTTTGGGAAGATTTACGTTTTCATATTTTTTATATTTTTTCTCATAATCTGCTGCTAATTCTTCCAATTGATCTGGGGTTTTGTATTTATTTAAAATCTGTGTTTCGTAGTTGACAAAGCCGGCAACAATTACCCAAATAATTGTGCTTGTTAAAATTACTACTCTGTAATTTTTCGGAACTTGTTTTTTTGCAATTTGGATTCTTTCTTTCAACGAGCTCATTGTTCCTCTTTTCCATAATGCTCCTGCTATCAAGAGGCAAATTATTGAAAATAAAACCCAGTAAAGATTAAACCACATTGCTCCATTAAGTCCCGGGCCAAATTCGTTCATATCCGAATACCTTAGAGATGGTCCTCCACCAATTGTCAACATATTGCTTTGTATATCAAAAATGGAAAGAATGAGACTCCAAAGGAAAATGACTGCAATTGACACAAAATAGCCCAGGTATTTATTATTTAGCAGCACTTGAATCATAATCATCACACCGCTCCAAATGATGTAAATCATCAAGTCTGCATAAATGAAATTTAACAAATAAACATCTAATTCAATTCGTGTAAACCCATTGGCTAATTGATAAGCAATTCCACAGAAAATGAAAAAGAAATGAATAAGAGTAGTTATTGCTACTAGTGAAAGTGCTTTTGCAGACAAAGAAATAAATGATGTATGAGGAGTAGCATCTATTACTTCATTGATTTTATTTTCGCGATCTCGCCAAATCAATTCTCCACTAAAAAACACTAAAATAATAACTATAAAAATACCTGAGGCACCGTTTATTAAGTCTATTAATTTATAGGTGAGAGGATATGATTTTAAGCCAAAAAACTCAAATCCCCCGAATAAATTTGAAATAAGGATAATAGCACTGAATAGAAATAGAATCTTAAAAGTTACACTTTTTACGATTATAAGAAAATTAGTAATAAAGAAGCTTTTAAATTGTAACCACTCCGCCCTTCCATTGTATTCAGGATGAAGTTTAGGTAAAGAAAATGATATTTGATTGTCGCTCTTCTCTTCTTTTTTTGCTTTTACTTTCTTGTTTTTTTCCTGAAAAGAGAAGCTGAAATAAGAAATTATTAAAATTACAGTACCTGCCGACATCCAAATTAARCGATTCATTAAAAGTAAGCCTGTAAACCCGGGAGTTAAGGTGTTTTTTTCGATTGGAGTGTAGTATTTGGCATATAACGAATAAGCGCGAATTCCAAAAGTATCAGTAAGTGCAGCAAGGGTTTCATTATCCAGATCGGAAACTAATGTTCCGGATATTATATACCCAATTATGATGATTAATGATCCTACAAAAGAGATGACCGTGCTTCGCCATTTAATTGCCATTGCAAAAATGATTGTGCCGGCAAAAAACATATTAGGAAGAATAAATAAGAAATAGTTGTTTATGAATGTTTCTAAATAGAAACTACCAAATCTGTCAACATCGACCCAACCAAAAACAGGACTGATGATTGTGCCAACAATCACTCCAAGAAATACCCCAAGCATTGGAATAGTTGATAAGATTAATGCTCCAAAAAATCTTCCAAAGAAATACCCGAATTTACTGAGAGGTGTACTGAAAAGTATTTCATTAAATCCACTACTGTAATCTCTTAAAGCTGCATTATTGTAAAATGCCGTTGCAATTAATAAACCAAAAATGGTCATAATGGTCGTGTACACAGTAATTATATGAGGTGCGTTTTTGTACACATTGCCTACTGAACCTCCGATTATGATATTGTCGCTTGCAGTTGCTCCAAATGTAAACAGTGCCATCAGGCCTAAAAAGATATAGWCCATGGGCTGCTTTAGCGTATATTTTAATTCTGTTAAAAGGAAATTCCTAAACATGATTTGTACTTAGTAATTAAACAAGTATGTTAGAAGTATTGATTTTTGAGAAGAATACATCTTCAAGATTAGGTTTTACTTGTTCAAATCCATTGTTGGGATTCGACTCATTATATACATGAATCAAAGGTTGACCACCTGACATCTTATTTGAAATGATGGAGTAGTTCTGAGCGTACTCTTGAAGTTCATCACGGTTAACTATTTTTTGATAAACCTTACCGTCTAATTCTCCAATGGCATTTTGTGGCGTGCCTTGATATACAATTTGCCCCAAATTCATAATCGCCATTTTTGTACATAGTTCGCGAACATCATCAACTATATGTGTAGAAAGAATGACAATTACTTCTTTTCCTACATCTGCTAATAAGTTATAAAAACGATTTCTTTCTCCTGGGTCCAATCCGGCAGTTGGTTCATCTACTATGATTAATTTCGGATTTCCTATAAGTGCTTGAGCAATGCCAACACGCTGTTTCATTCCACCTGAAAAACCTTTGACACTTTTATTTCGTACATCATAGAGGTTTGCTTTATCCAGTAAGTAGTTGACCATTTCTTTTCTTTCTGATGAATTTGTAATCCCTTTCAGTATGGCCATGTGATCGAGCAGCTGTTTTGCGGTTATACGTGGGTAAACACCAAATTCTTGAGGTAAGTATCCAAGTGTTTTACGAAGTTCGTTCGGGTCATTAAAAATGTCGGTCTCACCTAACTTGGCGGTACCGCTATCAGCTTCTTGTAATGTAGCTAATGTTCGCATCAATGAAGATTTCCCTGCTCCGTTAGGTCCAAGCAACCCAAATATTCCATTTTCGATTTCGATACTTACATTGTCTAATGCTTTTACACCATTGGGGTAGGTTTTTGATAGTCCATTTATTGTTAATATATTCATTTTGAATGACCTTTAGTGTTTAATATTTCAGTATGGCGATTAAATAACTGGTTGTGTTACATGATATTATGTCCAACATTTTGCTAAAGCTTCAACAGGCGGTATTGTTTTTAACTTTTGCGATGCGAAGATATTTGATTTCACGTTCAATTTCAACTTTTATCATGTTGTTTTGAACTGTTTTCCCACATGCCCTATAAATGCTAGCCCTCCATCACAGTTAGGATAAGCTACATGGGCTAAAAATGAGAGAATAGTAGCAATCTACATAAAATAGGGGGCTGAATTTATGCAAACAAACGCCAAATTTTTAATCGCTGTCGTTAATAAGGGTTTGTTACTTGAAAAACTTAAAGTTTTTAGTAATTGTTTTCTCAGCAAGTTTTTCTTTCACAAAATAACTTTTTGAATTTTCATGCACTACTGATTTGTTAGGCTCAAACCACTTCCAGATAAAGCCACCGGCAATCCATGACTCCTTCCACAGCGTATTAAAGGTTGCCTGAAAAGCATCTGCTTGGCAAGATTCACAGTATTTGTCTGGAGTAACATCTTTCCAAGGTTCTTTGGTTGCGTACTCAGTGCTTCTGTAACCGAATTCTGTAAATAGAATGGCTTTATTATGCAGTTTATGGAATGCATAAATTTCAATTTTCCATTTTTGCCAGTTCTGCTGTAATTCATCAATACTGGGGTTTGCTTTTTCAGAAATAGGGAAATAGGCATCAATTCCGATGTAATCGAGTTCACTCCAAAAAGGGCAGTTTTTATAGGTGTCCCAATTTCCTGCGTATGTAATTTTGCCCTTATATACTTTTCTGACTTCTTTTATGAGAGACTGCCAATATTGAGGGTAGTTTTTAATAGATGCATACTGTTCGGTTCCAATACAAAAGAGCTCTACATTGTACTTCTGCGCAAGATTTGCAAAATCTAAAATATACTTAGTGTAATCTGTTTGCCAATTGAGCCATTGTGCACGGTTGAGTTGCATAACTCCGGTATATGAATGATCAGAAAGCCAAACGTGTGGCTTGATCATCACTTTTAATCCTTTGCTTTTGGCCAGTTGTATTGCTGTTTCACAACCTTTTAATGTTTCTCCTTGCCATTGCCAATAGGTATTTTGTTGTATATGTCCGGTTTTCATGTCACAAAAAGCATAAGGAACCCATGCAACCCATTTGGAGTTGATATTTATTAAGTGATCAAAACCGGTATTCGAGATGATCGTTTTTTCTGCAACAAAATTTACCCCATTAATTTTTTGTGAGTAGCTATTATAACTTATGGCGAAAAGAAATAAAATAAAATAGGGTAGGGCTTTCATATTAATAAATATGAGGTTGACCTTTCCTAAAGGTACCAATAGGAGGTCTTGTTTTAATTTTAGCTATGCGAAGTTACCTGATTTTACGCTCAATTTCAATTTTTGCAGGATCGTTTTGGACGGGTTTCCACATTTCCCACAAATGCCAGCACCCTATTATAGCCAGAAATAGCAGCATTGGCTCAATGATTAGGCGGTGCCGTGTTTCCACATAAAACAGGGCCTGCACCAATGAAAGCGCTACAGGAATGGTAAGCAACGGAAGTATCTTTTTTCTGTTTTTGAGGCATGCAAAAGCGCACAATAAAAGCACAAACCCATAGCCTGTTTTGTACAACGGAATCCATTTTCTGAGTGCTTCGCTGTGCTCGTTGCCTATTTGGCTCCTGAACCACCAAAAGTTTTTCAATTTAACAAAATACATTTTTATGACGTGTATCGGTCTCTTTGTTACTGTTTCCATCCATTTCTTCATGAAATAAGTATTTTGCTCTGAAGCGGTCATAGTTTCCATCAGCTTCATTTCTGCAGGTGTCATGGCCGTATGGTAATTTTTACCGCTTTTGAGGTAGTTGCTTCCTTCAGAACCTTCAATTATTCCTTTCCACATCGTTTTYCCGGTCATTGAAGACAAGCCAAAAAAMCCATCAACYTGGTAATTTCGAATGGACCATGGCAAAATGATGAGAAAGGTAAYCGATACAATAATTATTGTGCTTTTAATTACACTWTTAACTTTCCTTTCCTGAAAAGAATAAACAAAAAAAGGAATYACAGCAAYCAGTATCGTGATTCTGTCAAGAGCGCTYAATCCAACAGCAATTGCATAAAGAATCAAATTCATAAATGARCTTTGATTTAAGTATCTGAACATRAAAAATAGCGAAAGAAACARGAAGAACATGTTCATTGAAAATGGGTGTACGTTGAATATCGCATAATAGCTAATTCCTGGATGTATTAGCAATGCAGCAACCGAGGCGAATACAATTCCTTTTGCTGTTTTATCAGATAGATTGGCCATGCCAAACCGTTTCAGGAAGTTTTTAAAAACACTCATCGCCAATAGTGCCGTGCAGCAATTTAATAGGATATTAAAAATGCATATGAACAAGGGCATAATACCCCAAATTCGATATATCAAATGTGCCAGAAAAGGATAAACAGGAAACTGGAAACTGTGATTTTTTATACCGTCATAATAGTAGTAATACTCGCCTTCGCTCAATAAATTAACGGCCATGTCGTGGTCTTCCCAAAGCTTAATTTCTTGTGGAAAAATAAAAAGTATTATGATTTTAATTAATTCAATTAAAACTATTATTATCAATATTTTAGATATATTTAAGTGCATTTATAATTTAATAAAAATAGAACTGTTTTTTTAAATACAATATGATTTTGAAAACATTCAAAAGTAGCAAACACTCATCAAGCAGTTTATTTAACGAGATTATTTTTATACTATAGGAAAAATGTTCGTTATCATCGGGTTGTAGGTGGCTGCGGAGGGGTTGGTATTCTGGTTGCTTGACGGAAGAATCAATTGGTTTGGAAACATGTAGTTTGACATTCGCATCGAAAGTGAAAATTTCAAATTTCACCTTCCAATCACTACTATGATTCTTATCAGCCTGATGCTGAGCTTTTTACTTTGGTTCGTGTATAGGCTCTTGTAGCCCCTATGATTTTTTCCTTTCTTTGTGCGTCTTTTTACAGTATTGTGAATTTTTTCGAATTAGGATACAGCCGTGTTATGTCGCTTATTGGCGATTGCCTTGCTTTGGCATTTTCAAATGCAGTTATTTTTGGAATCATTGGGTTAATGGTAGCTGTGCTGGGCGGACTTGTTGTGAAAAAATATAGGTTATTAGGTGAAAACAAGCGTATTTATACAAAATGGTTCAGGTGGTATATACCTTTGGTTTTCACATTTGGCGCCATTGCTTTTTCAATCGGGAAAACCACGGAAAATTTTTTGATTCAGCAAACTCCAAAAAATATTTCCCTCATGGTAAAATTGAGTTTTCCAGGCTATCAGTTTTATGTGGTGAGGAGCTGGCAAGAAATCATAAACTCGCAAGTTACTTTTAGCCAAACTATCAGCCAATATGTGAAAAGAGTGCATTACGAAGACTTCGAAACAGAACCTATAGAAAAACTTAAAGTAAAATTATCTAACTTCATGATGCCCAAAATAATGAGCTGGGGAATACAGTCGGTTATTTTAACAGCTAAAGAATATGATGAGCGGCAAGGAAACGCGGGTGCCAAAGCGCTTTTGCTCGCCCGAACCATCAACACATTTAGCTACCCGCCAGAGTTTTGGGACGAGGTTGAAACGACAATAGAACATAGAACTCACGATTATTTCGAAAGAATAAACAACAGTATTTTACTCATATTTTTTGTTTTATTGTTGATTCCAGCGGTAGATATTTTTATCCTTTCGAGAAAGAAAAAGAAACAGCCTGAAATTGTTTCAAGGGTGTAATTTGCTGCCGCAGAATTTACAGTGTTTCGCATTGTTGTCGTGGCCTTCCTTTGAGCATTGCGGGCAAGAGTGGGTGTTAATGTCTTCTTTTCTTATTTTTTTTGTCGAAGCCATCTCAGCGCCTACAATTCCTGTGGGAACCGCAATAATACCATATCCCATTATCATAAGGACAGAAGCCAGCATTTCTCCCAAAACTGTTACGGGGGCAATGTCACCATAGCCAACGGTGGTAAGCGTAACAATTGCCCAGTAAATGCTTCTTGGGATGCTCGTGAAACCATTTTCACCGCCTTCTATCAAATACATTAATGTGCCGATAACGGTTGCTATAACCAATACAACCATTAAAAACACAATTATTTTAGGACGGCTTGTCCGCAGGGAACGAATGAGCATTTGTGCCCCCCCAACATACCTTGCCAGCTTGAAAATTCGGAACACCCGAATAAGGCGAATGATTCGGATAATGAGCAGGGACTGTGTGCCTGTGAAAAATATTCCCAAATAGGTTGGAATAGTGGCGAGAAAGTCAACAATGCCGTAAAAACTTAAAATGTATTTGAACGGCTTGCCGGTACTGATGATGCGTAATACATATTCGATGGTGAACAAAACGGTGAAAAACCATTCTATAATGTGTAATTCTGTGCCAAATCGCAAGCTAATATCATGCACACTTTCCAGCATTACAGCAATTACACTGAGAATGATAGCAATGAGCAGCCCGATATCGAAAAACTTGCCTAAAGAGGTGTCAGCTTCAAAAATGATTTCGTGGATTTTGAGCTTCCAGGGGCTAAGGGGTTTTTCTTTCTTTTCCATCTAAAATTGTGTGTCCAAAAGTAAGCAAACAAAAAAATCCCTTCTGTAAAATTTCAAAAGGGATTTTAACAGTAGAAAGCAAAGCATTAACTTGGAGGATTGACCTCCTCTACCTGCGCTTTAATTTGTATTTGGGTGTTTTTCGGTTCAGTATTAGCTGTAATAGTTACCGTTTGGTTTTGATTTCCTTTTTTCTTGCCTGGCTTGTATTCTACTTCAATTTCTCCCCTTCCTCCCGGTGGAATCGGTTCTCTTGGGTATTTAGGCACGGTGCATCCACATGAGCCTTTCGCATTGGAAATGATCAGTGGCTCGGTGCCTGTATTAGTAAAAGTGAAAATGTGCTTGTTTTCAGTGTCTTGCTTGATGTTGCCAAAGTCGTGCGACTCTTCTGCAAATTTTATGGTAGTGGCCGGACCTGCGGGTACTTCTGGTTCAGCAGGTTTTACAGGTGTTTGCGTCACATCGGGTGTTTGTGGGTTAAGGGTAATTTGGTCATTGTTCTTTGAAATGGATACGTTTCCTTCTTGTTCGTTGCTTGTAGCTGTACCGTCTTGCATAAAAGTATTGAAAATGAGTGTGAGTGCAATAACGGCCAATAATCCGATTTTGATGTTTTCTTTCGATTCCATAATGCTAAATTTTAGGGTGCAAAAATAATAAAATTAAATTTTTTGCAATATTAATCCTTTGCAAACATGGAAACCAGCAAGCGAATTATTAGATTGATGGTATGATCACTTCAAAATCGTGATTACAGTTTGCGGGGTGCCAACAATCGCTCCGGAACCGGCTGACATGTTAAACAGGGTTGTTTCAGTTGACGTCTTAGATTTTTTGAAGCGACAGGTGACTTCGTGGCTTCCAGAAATGCCTTCCGCATTGGTTTTGATGGTATAAATATCACTAGAACCGCTGCCGAAACTTTCAGTGCGGCCTACAATCAACAGCCCTCCGTTATCCGAAGAGGCTATGCTAAGCGCTTCATCTTCAGCAACACCTCCATAGGCCTTGGCCCAAAGCAATTTTCCCTGTGCGTTTATTTTCATGGCCAGCACATCCTTACCCCCTTTGCCATAGCTTTCGGTGTAACCTGCTACAGCAAATCCCCCGTCAGGGGTTTGAATGCCATAATACACGAGATCGTCTTTTGGGCCTCCGTAAGCCTTCGACCACATAAGTTTTCCTTCAGAATCAGTGCGGATCAAGTACACGTTCCAGTCTTTGTTTCGGGAGTATGTTTTCGTTGAGCCTGTGATAAAGTATCCTCCATCATTGGTTTGTGTCACTGTGTATCCGTGTTCGTTCTCAGACCCTCCATAGGCCATCGCCCATTTTATCTTTCCGGTAGAGTCTAGGTTTGCTAAATATGCATCATCAATTCCCTTTCCGTCACTGTAGGTAAACCCTGTAATGGTGTAGCTGCCATCCGTACACTGTATTACGTCTGCAGCGCGTTCATAGAGAGAATTTCCGTAGTATTTTGTCCATAGTGTGTCTCCTTTTTCATCAGTTTTTATTAAATAGCTATCGCCCCCGCCTGCTCCGTAACCAAATGATTTACCTACGAACAAAAAGCCATTATCGTTTGTCTGTATTACATTGTGAATATATTCACGACCTTTTCCACCGTAAGTTTTAGACCATATTAATTCTCCAAGCTGGTTAACAAGTATCGCATACATATCATAATCCCCTGCCCCGAAAGAATTTGAGTTGCCTACCAAAATGAAGTTGCCTCCGGGTAATTGTTTTAGCTGAGTTGGGTTATCGTAACCACTTCCTCCGTATGTTTTATGCCATAATAAATTCGCCTTCGAATCTGTTTTAAATAAAGAATAGTCTACCGATCCCGCATTTCCCCCTGTAATAAGGCTTAGCACAGCGTATCCTCCATCTATAGTTGCAATTCCAGAGACCCCCCTATCATAGTAGATACCCCCGAAAGTCTTTTGAAATATAGTTTGCCCTTGTAGATTTTCAACTGCCTCCAGGGGTTCGGGTTTGAACTCCTTTTTCTCGGATGCGTCAATGCCAATTGCTTCGGGATTTGCAGCCAATGTTACGGCAGCTATTCGGTTTGAATCGGCTTGTTTCGTTCCTTGCTCATAAACTTTTAGAATATCTGTGTAGATATTGTCGCCATCGGGTGTATTGTCACCGTTGGCGGCATTAAATGCCCCGTAGAATGTGACCTCCACGGTTCCTGTATTAGGAGCAATCCAATCGAAGGTCCATGTTTTTGACTCTATTCCGGAATTGCTCTCGCTGTGGTGTGAGATGTATTTTCCCTTTCCGGAAAGTTTAACCGATTTATTTAAAATAAACTCACCTTGCAATTCACCCTGTTGGCTTTGGGCAGAAAGTTGGAATCCGAAAGTTTGCCGGTCCTGTTCATGAGCAGTTACAGAAATGCTGTAGGTTGAATTTGGTTTATAGCCGCTGTCGGGAATGGTTGTTGTGATCCAACCATTCACAGGTTTGGCGGTTACAGCGTGGCATGATTTATTGGCACATGTAAGGCCCTTGTCACCGGGAGCACCGGTATGGCCTTTCGGTGGAGTTGCAGAATAACTGATTGCTTTGTGAGTTGTAAAAACTGAAACAAGCAAGGTTATACTCAGCGAAATCAGCAGCGTTATGGTAGCTGTCTTGATCATTTACCCCATAAATCASCCGCGAAAATACGATAATATGCTTAACGTAAGTTTTGTTTGGTGCGTCATTATAGATGGCCATTTTGATTTTTAAATTGAATATTAAGCAATGGTTTTTGTAGAAAGTCCGGCCTGTGGAGCGAGYGGYTTCAGGTKATTGTGGTGTARTTAGYGGTCWGTAGTTAGAAAACCGAAAACAGCAGNCAGCTTATTTGTAACTCAATTCCATTTTTTCGAAGGTGTCRTCTTGYAACACTTCGAGTGCTTTTTGGTARGTGGGGTTGATTCCGTTCCAAATTTCCCAGTAAGCAGGTGTTTTCCATAAATTGCGGGCGATGTTCGCTTTCAGCAGAGTTTTGACCGGTTTGATAGATTTGTTCAGTTCATTTTCGTTTTTTTCAATGCCTTTTTTAGCTGAGAAATCAATGAATTCATTTAGAAATTTATCAGTGATTTCAAAATTTTCTTTGAATGACTGAAAATTGGAGTATTGCTCTGAGAGTATTTTGCGGTTTTTGTCCACATAATCAAGCGTAAACTGGTAAATCAGTCCTTTTCGCAAAATATCACGATAATACGTTGAGTTTGCTGTAGTGTCAATGGGYACAAAAATATCGGGAACAATGCCGCCCCCTCCATAGACTATCCGATCGTTGTTTTTTGTGTGATATTTTATAGAGTCAGGGAAATCAATACTGTCTTTCGAGAAGAACTCACCCCTGTCTAATCGTTTTTGATATTCGTTTTTATATTCTTCATATGGTTTTTGAATRCATCTTCCGGTAGGCGTATAGTAGCGTTGAATGGTGAGCCGTATTTGCGAGCCATCGGGCAGGGTATAGGGTTTTTGAACCAGCCCTTTGCCAAAGGATCTTCGCCCGATAATCAAACCCCTGTCCCAATCCTGTACTGCCCCTGCTACAATTTCGCTGGCTGATGCAGACCCGTTGTCAATTAAAACTGCCAGTTTGCCTGTTTCAAAGCGGCCACTCATTGTAGCCAGTCGCTCGTTTTTTGGAAATGAACGACCTTCGGTATAAACAATCACCTTTTTCGAAGAAAGAAATTCATCGGCCAAGTCAATGGCAGTTTGCAGGTAACCCCCGCTATTGCCWCGCAGGTCGAGGATGAGGTGTTGCATGCCTTCTGATCGCAGRCTRTCGATGCCTTTGTGAAATTCACGCATAGTAGTTGCTGAAAAGCGGTTGAGTTTGATGTAACCGATTTCAGGTGAAACCATGTAGGTTGCGTCTACGCTGAAAATTGGAATTTTATCTCGGGTGATGGTGTATTCGATCAGTTTTTTTTCACCTCTTCGAAAAATGGAAATGGTCACTTGTGTTCCTTTTTTGCCGCGAAGGCGGTCGATAACATCTTTGTTTTTGACGCTGATGCCCGTCATTTTTTCGTCTTCGATTTCAACGATTTTATCTCCGGGCTGTACACCCAGTTTTTCAGATGGACCACCGGAAATAGGGGAGACAACCATAATAGTGTCGTGCAAAATATTGAATTGGATGCCAATGCCTTCAAAATTGCCCACGAGTGGCTCGTTCATTTCTTTCAACTCGTCTTTTGAAATATAAACCGAGTGTGGATCGAGCTCATTTAAATAACTGCGAATGGCACTTTCAACTAGCTTATGTTGGTCGGTGGAGTCCACATAATATCTGTCGGTATAGCCAATTAGTTTTTCCAGCTTGCGTGCCATGTCTGTAAGGGTTGTCTGTGCATTTGCTGTAAAAGAAAATGCAAACGAGCAAAAGATTCCCGCTATCAAAATTTTACTTTTCATTTTCTCGATTTGAATTACAATAATATAAAGATACGAAAGATTTTTTAGCATCTTTCTGACAAACTTAATTTTTTATGGTAAGAAGAAATGCCATATTTCCTTCTTTATTTTATGATACATCTGCAAATAACATTCCATATTTTAAAAAGAAAAAATATGAATTTTAAGCTTGTTTTTGTAATTAATAAATTTTTGGCACGCTGCTTGTTAAGTGTTTTGGAAATCAAAAAAACGGAGGACTAAAAAATGAAAAAAGCAATCTTTACACTCACATTCGCAGCGGCAACACTTTTTGTGCTGGGAAATCATGCAAAATCTGAATTGCATTTAAAAATGGAAGATCATCATACTTTTCGAGTAGTTCTCGATGGGCACCACCGCACCTTTAATGGAAAGCACATTGATTTTTTAAATCTGAATCCAGGAAGACATAAAATCAAAATCATTAAAA
This sequence comes from Flavobacteriales bacterium, assembly GCA_002746335.1. Lineage (GTDB taxonomy): Bacteria > Bacteroidota > Bacteroidia > Flavobacteriales_H. Next base: position 14,976 of record NVWW01000059.1, read on the forward strand.
AGCATAACGCTTGGTGGGGGCATCATAATTACTCGGAGGTGGTTTACAACGGTTTTGTAGACATCCCGCCTGCCGCCAAGGTGTATGCTACAATTGATCATCACAACCGATTGAACATTTACAAAACTAACCGCATTTACTCAAACCATTATTATGACGACCACCATCATGGCAATCATCATGATTATGAGGTGTATCATGAGCCGGAATTTCCGGTTTGCATCAACGCTGGGGCTTTTTCACAGTTGAAAATGACAATGATGAATCATCCCTTTGACAAGGACCGCCTGAAAATTGCCAAACAAGCTGTTGCTTCAAATGGTGTAACATCTGCACAAGTGCTTGAACTAATGAACTGCATGACGTTTGAGTCCACTAAGCTGAAACTGGCTAAATTTGCTCATCAGTACACTATTGACCAAGAGAATTACTACGTTGTGAATAACGGGTTCACTTTCAGCAGCAGCACCGATAAGCTGAATGAATTTTTGGGATGGAATTAAAATGTTTGCTTTAGGAAAGCCGGTTCAATAAGAGCCGGCTTTTTTTATGTAATAAAATCGCTAAAAAAACGTAATTAAGGCATGTTACGCCCATTTTTCATATTTGCATTGATGGTAAGTCCAATACTTCCAAACAATGACTTCAAACAAGATCAACTGAAGTACTCACGTGTTCGTAATGCCTATAAATTAAAGGAAAGCACCATCAAAGTGTTGTTTCAGCAAAAAGGAATAGATTACAATTCTTTTGAGATCTTTTTGCGTGCTTTTAAAAAGGAAAAGAAATTACAGCTTTTCGCGAAATCGAAAAAGAATGAAAAATTCAAGTTACTTAAAACCTATAATTTTTGCATGTTGTCAGGAAAACTTGGCCCGAAACGAAAGCAAGGCGATTTGCAGGTTCCCGAGGGATTTTACCATATTGACCGTTTCAATCCTGCAAGCAGCTATCATCTTTCCCTTGGCGTTAATTACCCCAACAAATCAGACCGAATTTCGGGCAACCGCAACAATTTGGGCGGTGATATTTTCATTCATGGCAATTGTGTTTCTATCGGGTGCATCCCAATTACAGATGATAAAATAAAAGAATTGTATGTGATTGCAGTGGAGGCCAAATCAAAAGGACAGGCAAAAATCCCAGTGCATATTTTCCCTGCTAAAATGGATGTTTTGCCTGAAAACAAACCTGAATTGAAGCCATTTTGGAAAAATCTGAAAAGAGGTTATGATTATTTCGAGAAAAACAAAAAACTTCCCAAAGTCACTGTTGATGCTGGTGGAAAATATATCTTTGGAAGTTAAACAATCAGTGAACAACTAATCTTTACGAATTTACTAACAAGAAGTACGACAAATTGATTTCGCATTTCGTAGATAAATACAAACTTTCAAATCATGAGCTACTTTACCAAAGATTTCGTGCAGTTTTTCAAAGAATTGGCTGCCAATAATAACCGCGATTGGTTTCAAGACAACAAAAAACGCTACGAAGAGTCAGTTAAAAAGTCGTTTGCAGTTTTTGTGGGAGATTTAATCAAAGAAATCAACAAAGACGATAAGACCATTAATCCGCTGGTCAAGGATTGTGTCTTTCGCATTAATCGCGATGTGCGTTTTTCAAAAGACAAAAGCCCTTACAAATTGCATACTTCAGCAGTGATTACACGCGGTGGAAAAAAGGATAAAACCACCCCTGGTCTGTACCTGCAAATGGGTCCTGAGGATGTGCGCATTTATGGCGGCATCCACATGCCGGATAAGGATGAATTGATGAGCATTCGTGAGTACATTGTAACTAATGGAAAGGAATTCGAAAAGATATTGAACAACAAAGCATTTAAGGGCACTTATGGTGAACTACAGGGTGAGAAGAACAAGCGCCTTCCCAATAAGGATTTAGAAACTGCTGCCGAAAAACAGCCTTACATCTACAACAAGGATTTTTACTATTTCACCAAGTTGAAACCTGCGGCTATTGCAAACAAGGATTTGATGGAAACCATTATGGGCGCATGGAAAGATGGCAAGCCGATGAAGGAGTTTTTAACGAAAGCGATTGGGAAGTAATTACTTCTGCTTAAACTGATTAATGGCGTTAACGGTGAATTCCGAAAGCACCAGTTTTCCGCTCATTTCTGCTCTTTCAGATAATAACGTATCCCAATTTTCAGTTCCTTCCCAGCACACTGTTTTGAGTAAGGCCATCGCTTCCGGGTTGTAGGTAGCGAGTGTTTCTACTTGTTTTTTAACAGCTTCGTCTAATTCTTCAACAGATTCAAACACTTCTGCGAAAAGCCCTTTTTCTTTTGCCCATTGTGCTGTGTACCATTGTGCGGGGGTTATGGACATTTGGGTAAAAGCAGATTTTCCGACTTTTCTTTCCACAGCAGGCCCTACTACAAAGGGTCCGATACCGATGGCCAGTTCACTCAACCTCACTGATGCAAATTTTGTGGCATAGCAAGTATCAGTTGCAGCAATCATCCCAATGCCGCCACCAACAGTCTTTCCTTGTACTCGGCCAATAATCAGCTTCGGGCACTTGCGGGCAGCATTAATCACTTTTGCAAAGCCACTGAAAAATTCCTTTCCCGTTTCAAAATCTTTTATGGAAATCAATTCATCAAATGATGCTCCTGCACAGAAAACCCTGTCGCCAGCGCTTTTCAAAATGATGACTTTTATAGTATCGTTCTTTCCCGCTTCTATAATCGTATCTGCCAGCTTTTGCAAAACATTTCCTGGAAGGGAATTACTGGCGGGATGGGAGAACTCTATCGTGGCAATCTCGTTCTCAATGGCCATTTGTACATCACCTTCCAATGTCAAATCGGTTTCGCTCATCTATTCCAATTTTATGGCGCTAATTTATGACTATAATTTTTCTTGTGTCCATTCGTCCTTCGCATTCCACGTGCAGAAAGAAAACCCCTGAGTGGTTAGTGAATTCTTGGCTGCCGATGCTGAAATCAGCATTTCCGTGTTGGATTTTGAGACTTTGCCTGCGGTAAAGGACTCTGCCTGTAATATCGCTTATCACAACATTAAACGGCTGTGGCATAAGTGAACTGAAGTTCAGGTTTAACTTGCCTTTGGTTGGGTTTGGAAAGACGCTGATTGCGAAGTGTTCAGCTTCATCCTCCATCCCAACAGGCCATCCATTGATTAAAACATCATCTATATACAGGCAGTTACCGTAGTGGTTTTTCGATTCGAATTTCAGTTGGATTATTTGCCCGTCATAAGTGGCAAGTGAAACCGTATCCGTTCGCCATTCGTTGTTTTGGGGGATGAAGAAGGAGCCCGTTAGAGCCGTATAGGTGCCCAGTTCTTCTCCTCCCTTTTCATACAGCATGGCCCACGTAGTACCGCAATCATCCGACACCCAAATGCGCAAGGTGTCCAGCCAAAATTGCAGGTCATAAGGACGGTAGGCCACCGAAAAAGTCACCTTGGAATTCTGTGAATTTGATAAATTTACCTTCGGCAATACGAGTCCATCTAACTGACCGTACATTTTGTAAACATAATGGTTGAGGAAAGCGCTGCCGCTGCTGTTGCCAAATGCACCGTTTGATGCATTCGGTTGCCAACTTCGAGAATCGGGCGATGTACTGTCGGGATCTTCAAGGGTCCAATCAATCGGTGGAAATGTGCCGCTTTCGAACCCTTCCGAAAAGGGTACTTGATAAATAGTATCCGTAATGTTTATATAAGCCGTCTTCGTAATGGTATCGCTGCTGACCGAGTTGGATACTATAAGTGTAACATCATAACTTCCGGAATTGGGATAAGTAATCACCGGAATAGTATCATTGGAGGTGGTGGGGTTGCCCCCAGGAAAACTCCATTCCCACTGCGTTGGTATGTTCATGGTATATTCGCTAAATCGCACTTGCCCACCTGTGCAAGTGGTGGTACGGTTGGTGTGAAAATCAGCGGTTAATGGGCCGTACTTGCCTGTGCCTGTTGCCAGTTGATTGGCACCAGTGTACAGATTATTTCGAAAGGAATCGTTGTCCATAAAAAAATGCGCGCGGACGCGCTGCCCATCGGTGTACATGTCCATGTGCGCATCATCCACGTAGTCCATATAATTGCGGGTTTGGTCCACGCGATCCGGGCTGTCGTTGGTGCATGTATTCTGCCTGCCGGGATTCCCGTAATTTTCCCATTGTGTAGGAGGTGTATCGCAAATCATGTCACCGCACGTGACGCAATTGAAACAAGAACAGCCGTCCGGCCCCGGCCATGGTTCGAATGTATGGTAAAGCCCGAGCCAGTGTCCTACTTCGTGCGTGGCGGTGGCCCCCATCTCATAGCCTGGCCAGAGAATGCCTGTAGTCCCCCAGAAATCGTATTCTATGATGATACCGTCCAATATGTCATTTGCAGCAAAGGGGTCATTCATCGTGGGAGGATAGAAGGCATATCCGATGGTGTTCCCGTTGTCTATAATCTTAACGATCCATACGTTCAGATACATGTCGCGTGGCCAGCCAATCAGTGTTTTCAGCGCAGTGTCCTGTATCAGGTAGGGGAGGTTTGTCAATGAGGAAACCGTCCTGGTGATTCCTGTGGTAGGATTACCTGATGGGTTCTTGGTCGCCAGCGCAAACTCGATTTGTGTATCGGCTCCTGTTCCATGGCCCTTCGTAGCCGGCATCCTGCGGTAATCATTGTTCAGTGCGATGATTTGGCTCATGACTTGGGTGTCAGAAATATTCTCTACCCCATTTTGATGCACGATGTGGACCACCACCGGGACGATATACTTAGCGTCTTCAGCTGAAGAGCTTTTATTCTTTAAATGAATATACGACTCATAACCCGGTTGTATTCCCGTGCGGGCTGCCAAGGCACCCTGAATTTTACCTGTGCCGCAGGCTCCAGGATACTGTTGAGCCTGCAAGCAAACGGTTAGGAATGAAATATACAATGTTGATATGGGTGACTTGAAACACATAGTGATCTATGAATGCTGAGTAATTACTCGCTTTGATCTAATTTCTTTACCATAGTCAAAATGGTAGCCAAACCAACGGTTTCGTCTTCATCATCATAAATATCTACTAAAAACTTCACAATTCCTTTGGCTACGTTTTCATCGCCACGGCTATCCTGCTCTATTTTTTCCTTTACAGTGAATTTCACGCCAATGGTCATTCCCGGATAAACTGGTTTTGTAAACCGGCATTCATCAATGCCGTAGTTCAGCAGTACCGGCCCTTTGGGTGGATCAACAAACAGCCCTGCCGCCTTTGACAATACGAAATATCCGTGCGCCACTCTTTCCTTGAAAACGGTTCCCTCGAGTGCGGTCTCATCCATGTGAGCATAGAATTTATCCCCACTCAGTTCCGCGAAATCCTCGATATTCTGTAAGGTCACGGTGTGGGTATCCGTGTACACTGTCTCACCAATTTCCAGCTCCTCAAAATGCTTTGTGAAAAGATGGTTCTTGGCCTCTTTTTGTTTGCCACCATATTGATAAGTCTGTGTTATTTCGGTTAAGGTCGTGGGCGTTCCCTGGATAGCAGTTCTTTGTAAATAGTGCATCACACCGCGCTTGCCCCCCATCTCTTCACCGCCACCGGCTCTTCCTGGTCCACCATGAACGAGCAATGGCATAGGAGAACCGTGCCCGGTGCTTTCTTTGGAGCTTTCTTCATTTAAAATGAGAATTCTGCCGTGCCAGGCGGCTGCACCGTAAACGAATTCCTTCGCGATTTTATCATCTCTTGTTGCAATTGAACAAACCAGCGAACCTTTTCCTTTCTTACTGAGCTCAATGGCTTCGCCTAAATTTTTGTAAGGAATAATGGTGCTTACAGGCCCGAATGCCTCTATGCTGTGTACGCCCTCATTTTTGAACGGCTCGTCATTTCTTAAAAGAAGCGGACTCATGAATGCACCTGCTTTTGCATCTGCACCTGCAACCACTACATTTTCGCGGTCACCATAAACAATGTCGCATGATTTCAGAAGCTCATCCACTTTTTCCTGTACTTCAGCTAATTGGGTTTGCCCGGCCAAAGCACCCATGCGTACTTCCTTCACTTCAGGATTGCCGATAACCGTTTTTTGCAGGCGTTCGCCCAAGGCGATTTGTACATCTTCCACCAACTTTTCGGGAACGATTATTCTACGGATGGCCGTGCATTTTTGACCACATTTCACTGTCATTTCGCGGTGGACTTCTTTTATGAAGAGGGTAAATTCGGATGTGTCTGGTGTTGCGTCTTCGCCCAAGACAGAGCAGTTGAGTGAATCAGCCTCCATGTTAAAAGGCACAGATTCTTCGATAATTCTCGAATGGATTTTCAATTTACGGCCTGTTTCAGCAGAACCGGTGAATGTAACTACATCCTGTGCAGTCACATGGTCAAGCATATCACCTGCTGAGCCGCAAACGAGTTGCAAGGCGCCTTCGGGTAGTATGCCGGATGCAATGATGTCGCGTACCATCGCCTCTGTAAGGAAGCTGGTAACAGTAGCCGGTTTTACCACTGCGGGAACACCTGCCAGCAGGTTCACAGCAATCTTTTCGAGCATGCCCCAAATGGGGAAGTTATAGGCGTTGATGTGAATAGCAACACCCTCTTTCGGTACCATGATGTGATGGCCGATGAACGTTCCTTCTTTACTTAGTGGCGCTGCATCTCCATCTACATAGAACGGCTGACCACCCATTTGTCTACGCAGCGATGCATTGGCAAACAGGTTGCCGATGCCGCCTTCAATGTCAATCCAGCTATCTACTTTCGTGGCGCCCGTTTGAAAACTAATAGGGTAGTACTTGTCTTTGATACCTTGCATGTGCATCGCAAGCTTTTTAAGCATTACTCCGCGCTCGAAGAAGGTCATTTTTCGCAGGATGTTTCCCCCTGTTTCTCGACCGTAATTTAATATCGCGTTAAAATCCAGCCCCTTTGTTGTGGCTGTTGCGATTTGCACTCCTGTTACGGAATTAAACAAAGGTGTGCCTTCGCCATCGCCATTGAGCCATTGGCCGGTAACGTAGTTTTGGAGCTTAGTAGTTTTTTGTTGGGTTGTAATTAAAGTCATAAGATTTGGGTTAAATATTAACGGTTTTTTAATTTTTCCTTTGCATGTTCCAACCCAAGGTTTACCCAATATGTGAGTTGCTCCTCGGTTTCGAAGCCGTTTGGCTCCACGTATACAAAATTCTTCATGGGCTTGCCAGTGAACATCATGGGCTTAACATTGGGTTGTTTCAATACTTCATTAAATTTCTTTGAAACAACACGTACAGCCAACTCGTCCTTAATAATACCAATACTCATTTTTCCTTTGTATAAATAACTCAGTCCGCCAAACATCTTTTTTTCTGTGATGTCTTGGCTTAAGGGTTTAAGGTTTGTCTTAATTCGCATTGCCAATTCTTCATCATAAGCCATAAGAAAACTTGTTGTTATGGCATCAAAATTAGGAATTCTTCAGTGAACAACTAATCAAAAAGCGTGGTTTCCTTGCTCAGTAGTTTCGGTGGTTCCAGTTTAGTACCACAATGTTTGTTGAGCTGTTCAACAAGGTAAGCGCACAGTTCTGGTGAGTGTAATTCTTCGTGTTGGTGCATGAAAAACCAAACAGTTTCAATACCCTGCTCAAGCCAGTTTTTGATGCGTTGAACCCAGTCATCAATGCGATCATAGTCGGTGGGGTGCAAACTGTTGCCTACAAAGCGGATGAATGTGGAAGGTGTAGAAAGCCTCATGTGCGCACAGTCGCGCCTGCCCGAAGTGTCGGTAATTACTGCGCCAACACGCTTTTCTTTAAGCATTGTAGATAAGTCGTTAAACGCCTGTTGGTCGGCAAACCATTTAGGGTCGCGCACTTCAAGAAACACTTCGATGTCTTCAGGTAAGCGAGCAAGATAATTTTCAATCGAGCTGATTTCCCTTGGCGAAAAAGTGTGGTGTAGTTGCAGAAAATACGGCCCAAGTGTTTTACCGAACGCGTATGTGCTTTGTAGAAACTCATCGGTCATCCGGTCAACGTCTTTCAGCCGTTTGATGTGACTGATGAATTGTGGAAATTTCGGGCAGAATTTAAAATTATCACCCACTTTTTCTTTCCATTTTACAATGGTTGATTGTGGAAAAACACGGTAGTGCGTGGCATTCATCTCAATGCTGCTGAAGTGCTTCGCGTATTCATCCAGAAAATTGGTGGCTTTTGTGCCTTTGGGATAAAGTTTGCCAACCCAATCTTCTCGCCCCCATTTGGCACAGCCAATATGGATACTCCCTTTGCCGTTTGAGCTTTTCAGAATTCCAGCGTTATCTTCATGGTCCTTGGGAAGTGCAAAGTCAACGGTTTCGAAATTGGGGATTTTACCGAATTGCATGACTTTGCAATAATTTAAAACTCATAGATCGTTAAAGCGCTTCTCAGTTTCGGCTCTACCCAAGTGCTCTTAGGGGGCAAGGTTTGTCCCGAATCTGCCACATTTTTCAATTGTGTAAGTGCAATAGGAAAAAGCCCAAAACCTACTTTGTATTTTCCGCTATCAACTTTGTTTTGAATGCCTTCAGCGCCTTCATTTCCTCCAATAAAAGCGATTCTTTTATCGGCACGCAGGTCTTTGATTCCCAAGAGGGGTTGAAGGATTTTTTCGGTAAGCAATTCGCTGTCGGATGTTTTTTCTTTTTGTGTCACTTTCAATTCAAACCATTTACCGCTCAAATACATGCTCAAAGCACCGGGGCTGGCGGGTTTAAAGGCGTTATTTCTTTCTTCAACATTGAAAATTTTTTCCAGTTTTTTTACGAATTCAATGGCGTTAAGCCCGTTTAAATCTTTCACTAACCTGTTGTGTTCCCATATTTTGAGCTGGTTTTCAGGCATGAAAAGGCACAGGATGTAACTGGATTCATTTCCTTTTAATTCTTTGCCGAGCAAAGCAGAAGAGGCGCAGCGATGGTGGCCGTCTGCAATGTAAAATGACGAAATTCCTGCAAAAGCAGATTGGATTTTTTGAATGTCTTTTGCGTTTTTAACCACCCACAACTGATGACGGACGCGGTCGGTGGTTGTGAAATCATATTCAGGCCTTTCTTTTAAGTAATCATCAGTGATATTTTCGATGGAATTGTCATCCGGATAAGAGAGTAACACAGGCTCGGCATTTATACGGCAGATCTTCAAATATTTTTTGAAAATTTCTTCGCGCCTGGCAAGGGTTTGCTCATGTTTTTTGATTGTTCCGTTAAAATAATCTTCTGCGGAAGCACAACCGATAATCCCTGTAAATGTATTGGTAGTGGTTTGCTGACGGTACAGATAAAAGCAGCTTTGTTCATCTTTCATGAAAATCCTCATGGAAATGAATTCATCGAATTTTTCCCTGATTTTGGCAAATCGTTCCGGGGAATTAGGCTTTGACCGCACTTGCTGCCCCCATTCGGGATTAATCACATGCACAAAAGTGTATGGATTGGTGAAGAGTTTAGCGTCCAGTTGTCTTTTGTTGTAGGTAACATAAGAGCGCGAGGCGACAAGGTGTACCATGTCCCTTTTTGGTCGGATAGCTTTGAATGGATGTACAGTTGCCATTTTGGTAATTTGAAGGCAAACAAAGGTATGTAAACAGCTCAAACCGAAAATGCTGTTAGGCATCGTGCAGAAATAACCTATACATTTTGACTTATCCTTTTGCCATTTTTCTGCGTTACAAAACCTTTAAATAGCTACGGCTATTCGCAGTTTTTGCACCTTGAAAAAGAACAAAATTATTGCGCCAATTCTGTACACCCTATTTCTGCACGATGCCTTAAATTTGCTGCACAATGGATTTGAAAAACAAAGTGGTTTGGGTTACAGGGGCTTCTTCCGGAATAGGGGAAGCGCTGGTGTATGAATTAGCAAAAAAGGGTTGCAAAATGATTCTTTCATCCAGGAAAACAGAAGCATTGGAACGTGTAAAATCTAATTGCAATTTGAATGATGATGACATTTTGATTTTGCCTTTAGACCTTGCAGCACATGATTCAATGCACTCAAAAACGGACGCAGTCTTGGAAAAATTTGGAAGAATTGATTGCGTAGTGCATAACGGGGGCATCAGCCAGCGTGCTTTTGCTGCCGATACCGATTTCTCGGTAGACAAAACAATAATGGATGTAAACTATTTCGGGGCGGTAGCACTTACCAAAGCGGTGCTGCCTGTTTTCTTAAAGCAAAAAAGTGGATATTTTGTAGTGATTTCCAGCTTAACCGGGAAATTAGGTGCTAAACTGCGCTCGGCTTATGCCGCTTCAAAACATGCTTTACACGGTTTTTTTGATTCGCTCAGAGCAGAATATTGGGATCAGAACATTAAAGTAACTATTGTTTGTCCGGGATTTATTCAAACTAATGTTTCGGTAAATGCCATAACGGGAGATGGCAGCACTTACAACAAAATGGACGAAACGCAGGCAAAAGGCATGCCTGTCAATGCTTGTGCAGGAAAAATCATCCGTGCTATTGAAAACGAAAAGGAAGAAATGGTGGTAGGTGGAAAGGAAATTGCTGCGATTTACCTGAAACGTTTTTTCCCCAGGTTGCTTTCTATGTTGATGCAGAAAAGGAAGGTTACTTAATTCATTTCTCTTGCTCCTAAATTTTTTCGGTACTTGGTATACCGTTTACCTGTCCTTTCACTATCATACAATTACACTGTCAAACTTGTAGGACAAATAAGCATAAGGCTTACGGGTATTGTCTGATGATTTTTACAGTAACCCACACATCGTGTTTATCGTATAGTATATACAATGTAGTTAAAACTAACGGTATATAATCCTATGATATTCTAATTCTTTATTTCAATGGGAAACGATTCCTTATCGGCTGATATTATTAAAAAACAAGAAGTCAAACCACAAAAAGAGCTTCACCTTCAGCATACTGAAAAAAAATATTGCGTCATTGGGGGAGGTCCGGCCGGTCTTTCTAGTGCCAAGAACTTACTCCAAAATGATATTCCATTTGATGGCTTTGAATCATGCGATGAGGTAGGAGGGCTATGGAACATTCTCAACAAAAACAGCACGGTTTACGAATCAGCACATCTAATCTCCTCCAAACTCATGACTGAGTTTAAGGACTTTCCTATGAAGCGGGAGGTGGCCGATTTTCCTCATCACTCCGAGATGTATAAGTACTTTAAGGATTTCGCATCACACTTTAAGCTCTATGACCATTACAACTTTGGAAT
>NVWW01000060.1 GCA_002746335.1 Flavobacteriales bacterium
CGGTAATAACTTGTGTTGACATGTTGTAAAAGTTTAAGGTTCAGCCTTTTTTCCAAGGCGTGCAAAGGTAGGAAATTAAGCGGGGTAAGCTTATTAATACTAGGGCAAAAGACGCATCTTTAATAATCGTCAAAAACGTCTTCGTGTTCACCGCCTTTTTTTGCTTCTTTTTTGACCCCGTTTTTGCCCCGAAATATCGTGGTCTTTTCGGACGATTTTGCTGATGGGTTGATGCTACTCGCTGGCACTGTAGCAGACTGGTTGGAGGCCGTTTCTATTTTTGGCGCAGGAAGCTTCTGTGCTATCTGCCGAATGGCGGGTGCCAAATGCCCTTTCACAACTCGGTCGGGGTGATTAGTGTTTGACGGGAATAGTGCCTTGGCAGCCCCCCCCGATATCTCTTTCCCATGTTTATCGAAAACAGTGTAATGTATTTTTGCCATTCGCCTGTAATTTTCAGCCGCGAAATCTCGGTAGTCTGTACCAGGCATAGCCATTAAATCCAGCTCGTTGACAAACAAAAACAAGTCTACCTGGTACTTGTTTGACAGGTAAGTAAACACATTCGGGTTTATGACTGTGGCGCTCATATAGCGCTTTTTGCTATTTGCCACGGAATACAATTGCCCATCTTTAACAGTTGTTCCCGCCTCTTCTTTATTTGTTGCTGGCTCGAAAACTGCTTTCACCTTATCTACTGCTTTCATCACACCTGTTGACTCTGGGGTTTCAATGTCATCTTGCGGCACTTCTTTGTATTGGTAGCCGATGGATTTGTAGATGTAGGCAAGATCTCTCATCATTTCGGGGTCTTCACCCAAAAGCGTCATCACCCCGTAATGACGGTCGTACGCCTGTTTGACTTCAATAAAAGCCAAATTATTCAACGATTTTCTGAAGCCCTGTCTGATTTGTTCGAAATTCCAGCCGGTTTTTTCATTGATTTGCTTGTCAATGTCCGACCGGTACATTTTCGGCTTGAAAGGGATGACCATCACACTGCCGTATTCGAAATCAGAAGGTATGGCTTCTCTCTGCGTTATTTTTTGGGGCTTTTCTGTTGCTTCAAGGGTGGTGCTTTGGGAATAGCTCAACATCCAGCAAAACAACAAGCAAAGCACAAGTGTTTGTTTTCTAAACATATCTTGGGTTTTCGCAAAGTTACCGCAGCGAGAAGGTGAATCAGGAAATTGAGAAAGAATGTTACTCACAGAGCCGGGTTGATAAGTGGGCTAAACTACCCCCCCAACCACCGCACAATATCATTCCCGTTGGCATAAACAACAAGAGTGAGTAGAATAACCATACCTGCTATTTGGGCGTATTCAAGTACTTTTTCGTTGGGCTTTCTGCGGGTAAACATTTCGTAGAGCAGAAAAACCACATGCCCTCCATCCAAGGCGGGTATGGGCAGGATATTCATAAACGCAAGGATAATGGAAATCAGCGCAGTCATTTCCCAGAAATTCTGCCAATTCCATTGTGGAGCAAACAAGTTGCCAATGGCACCGAAACCGCCCAATTGCTTTGCTCCAGCAGGAGTAAAAATCAGCTTCAGCGAACCGACATATCCGGATAAAACATTCAATCCGTGCTCAATGCCCGCAGGAATCGCCTCGAAAAACCCGTAGGTCTGTCTTTCAAACTCAAAATAGGCCGTTGGTGGTCGGTTGGCCACACCAATCATTCCCTCATTATCTACTTCTGTTTCTATGATTTTTCGTTCATTTTCTCTTTCCACCAAAAGCGCAATGCGCTCACCTCTATACTTCTGAATTTCATTTCTGAAGTGATGAAAGTAAGGCGTCTCAACATCATTTATTCCTACAACCCTGTCTCCTGTTTGCAAATCCGATTGTGCGGCATTTTTATTCGGAAGAATACTGTCAATCACAAACGGAACCTGCGGAGCAAACAACGCTCTTTTGTTGTTTTCGAGCAGTTGCTGGTCAATGTCTTCTGGAAGGGATACGATTTGTTCTTCACCGTTTCTACTGATAGTAACCTCCCTTGCTTCTTCAATTAATATTTCTCTACTGATTTGGTTGAAAGTCTCGGGAACCACACTGCCCACTTTTAAAATCATATCGCCATCTTGAAACCCCTGTGCAAGCATTAGCGAGTCACACACCACACCATATTTAGCGTTGGAAACAGGCAGGTAGGTCTTGCCCCATGTGAACAACACCATCGCATAAATCGCCAAGCCAAGTATCAGGTTTACCGTCACACCACCTACCATGACTATGAGCCGTTGCCAAGTGGGTTTTGCACGGAATTCCCACGGTTCTGGTTCTTTTTTCAGTTGTTCCTTGTCCATGCTTTCGTCTATCATTCCTGCAATTTTCACATACCCTCCAAGCGGCAGCCAACCAATGCCGTACTCGGTTTCTCCTCTTTTGAATTTAAACAGCGAAAACCATGGGTTGAAGAACAAGTAAAATTTTTCTACTCTCGTTTTGAAAAGCTTTGCGGGGATGAAGTGCCCCATTTCGTGTAAAATAACGAGTATGGATAAGCTGAGTATGAGTTGGGCTGCTTTTATAAAAAATTCCATGTTGGTCTTAGGCGTTAATAGTTAAACGTTAATTATTGATCGAGCTGCTTATGAGGTTTTTTTGAATTATATCGCTTGCAATTGCTCTTGTTTCTTTATCTGTTTCAACATAGTCATCGTAAATCGGCTTTTCAATGACTTTTACTTTGCTCATACACGCTTCGATGATTTCGGGCATTTGCAAAAAGCCAATTTCTTCTTTTAGAAATGCTTCAACTACAACTTCGTTTGCGGCATTTAAAATGCAGGGCATGTTGCCACCTTTTTGCAGCGCTTCAAAAGCGAGCGCAAGGTTACGAAAAGTTTCGGTATCGGGCTTTTCAAAAGTCAGTTTGGGATAATCGAGAAAACTGAAACGGGGAAAATCAGATTTTATTCTTTTTGGATAACTCAATGCGTATTGAATGGGCAGTTTCATGTCGGGCAAGCCCATTTGGGCCTTCATGCTGCCGTCTTCAAATTGCACGATGGAGTGAATGATGCTTTGCGGATGCACGATGACTTCGATTTGTTCAGGTTTTATGCTAAAAAGCCACTTAGCTTCGATGACTTCCAGCCCTTTGTTCATCATCGTGGCAGAATCAATCGTGATTTTTGCACCCATGTCCCAGTTGGGATGTTTTAGCGCTTGTTCTTTTGTGACATTTTCCAGTTCAGCGCTGCTTTTTCCCCTGAATGGCCCGCCCGATGCAGTGAGGTAAATTTTTTCGATTTTGTTTTGAAATTCCCCGGCAAGACACTGAAAAATRGCCGAATGCTCCGAATCAATMGGGTAGATRTTCACTCCGTTTTCTTTTGCCAATGTAGTAACCAGTTCACCTGCCACCACGAGCGTTTCTTTATTGGCCAAGGCAATTTGTTTCCCTGCTTTTATGGCTGACAACGTTGAGTTCAACCCGGCATAGCCTACAATAGCCGCCAGCACCATGTCAATTTCTTCCATTTCCACAACTTGCGAAAGGGCGTCTTCGCCTGCAAAAACCTTGATGCCTTTGCTCCAAAGCTCATCCGAAACGGTTTGGTATTTGGATTCATCACCAATTACAACTGCATTGGGCTTGAATTCGACAGCTTGCAGAATAAGCAACTCGGAATTTGATTTTGCCGCAAGCACTTCCACCGCAAAGCGCTCCTTGTGTTTACGTATAACTTCCAGCGCYTGTGTGCCGATGGAACCAGTAGAGCCGAGAATGGCAATGTGTCGTTTYTCTTTCATAAAAAGCGTGCAAAGTTCGGGTTATTTTAGAAAACTCGTAAAACTCAAAATTATTCCCGTTTCGAATTCATTTTTATTTCGTGTACCAGCACCGCTTTGGCCTCTTCTTTATTTTTAATTTTTATGTAGTGTCCATTGCCTTTAGCTGCCAACATTTTTAACGATTCGTAAGTGATTGAGCCATTTTTGATGCCTACAACGGAAAGTGTGATTCCTCTTTTTGCATGTTTTTTAATTGTAGGAATCAATTCCTTGTCCTGCTCCATATCCCAATCGCCATCGGTGGCAATTATGATTTGATTGTTGCCTTCTTCAATGTAGTTGTTTTCTGCCACTTCATATGCTTTGAGGATACCTTTTCCGCCTGCCGTAAATCCTTCGGCAACAAGGCTTTGAATGATCTCAGATATTTTCTCCTTGTCACTAGCTGCAGTGGAAGGCAGCACCACATGGACATCAGTCGCATAAGTAACAATGGCTACCCGGTCAATGTCGCGCAATAATTGCAGCATTTCCAAAACTGCCGTCTTCAACAGATCGATTCGCTCTCGTTTTTTCATTGAAGAAGAAACATCCACCAAAAAAACCACATTGTTGGGTGCGTACAAATGGCGGGGCAATTCTGTAACAGGTGATTTTGATGTGTCTTCGGGTTGAGTTTCGGTAACAGCTTCTTTTTCTTCTTGTAAAATAATGTGAGGCAATGACTGAAGCTGAAACGTTGCGGTACTATTTCGTTGGTTGAAAAAACCCGATGTCTGCTCAGTTTGGTGGCTTTCGGCATTCACAATGATGCTGTAATGCCCAATGGTTGTTTTCAAATTTATGGTCCCCTTTTTATCGGTTTTCAAGTTTTTGTATGAAAGCGGGCTGCTCATTATTTTCACTTGAGCATTTTGCAGCGGCTCGCCAGATGTTGCGTCAACAACTTTCACCACAAGCTCAAAATTGAGTTTTTGCGAAATGTCCTTTGAAGAAAAATCAGGACATAAGGGCGAATCGTAAGGAATAAAACCGGCTATTCCTTTCAACGTGATTTCAACCGATTGCGGCTGTGAACTGACATAAACCGGAATAGTTTTCTTGAAGCCGCCTGTTTGTTTTGGATTGTATTGAACCCGAATAATGGCAATGCTGTCCGGCTCCATTTTTTTGGAAGAGTATTTGATACTTAGCTCCTCATCTGTTCCCGTTCTCAATATATAAGCCGTTTTTTCAGTACTGTTGAATAAAGTAAACTCTGCAATACGGCTGGAGTTTTCATCAATGATGCCAAAGTCGTGTACCGTTTTATCAAAAAGTACTTGCCCTTGAGCAGACTGAATAAATAACCATAAAATATATAAACCCCGTTTCATGTCTGCCTAACGCAAAATACAAGAAAAGATTGAAAGGAAAAACTACAACGCCAAAAAGCCGATACCGAGGGTAACGTTGAAAAGGTTGTGGTCAAACAAAGCCCTTTTGGAAATTCTTTTGACATAATTGTATTCGTTGAGGCCGGTGCCGAAGGCATCGCGAAAAGAGTTAAACGTTTCATCCTTGCTCACTTTGAACCCACCGAAAACATAACCCATTCTAAAACCGAAGCGCATAATTACCCGATCGAACCAAATACGCTGCACCCCAATGGTGTAAGCCAACATCATTGAGCCGTAGTTGTCTTTGCCTAATGCTTCCTTTGGCGTGGTTTGGTATTCGTAATTATAATACCCCGTATTATTATCATAGACCTCTGTTTCAGTCACATCAAAATCATAAACTACTGTGGTGGGATAAAGTTGATGGATGATTGCATGCAATTCAACCTGTGAATAACCGCCCACTGGGGCCGTGTTTTTATTGTGATAAAGGCGATAAAACAGGCCGAGATCCTCTGCTGACAATCTGCCTGTGGTTGTGTAGTCGTCATAATTACTTGCGTTATTATCTCCGTAATAATAACCGCTGTGGCCGTAATATCCCGTATTAGAATTGGCGTCATAGGCGTAGTAAAGTATGTCAGCATTATAATAAGCCCCAAAAAGCCCCAAGGATGAATTGCGGGTTAAAATGTACTCGAGGTTCAGTTCGTGTGTTGTGTGCAATTTGAAATTGGCTTCTGCAGCTACCGCTTGGTACAGGTTAGGTATGGAGATAAAATTGTAGTTCACCGACAGCCTCTTACCCATATAGCCAGATGGGGGCTGTGCATGTGTGTAAAACACAAACAGGCAAAGTAGCAGCGCAATTACACCTTTAGTTATACTCATTCTTTTTTCGATTTTCGGGTGGTTTTCATTTGGTGAAAACAGTCATAAATGACGGAATTCAGGATGTCATCGCGGTCTCTCGATTCAAAAAAATCTTTTACAGTGAGTTTTATTTCGCCCGATTCAATGTCAAACAACACACAGTAAAAATAGGTGTCATAATCAGGCATGGCGATATTATAAATGGCGTAGGGCAGCGTGTACCAGAAAATAGTTGATGCCATCAGCAGCCAGTAATCCCCCGACCCTTTTGTTTCGCGCACCGCCAGCACACCTGTCCACATAAAATATTTCGTGCCATATTTTTCAATGAGGTATTGCACGTTTTCCTGATCGCTGATGAGCAGCTCCATCCCCTCATCTTCGTGGAAAAGAAATTCATCTAGCCAATCATTGATGATGGCATAATCGTTGAACACGTCCACTTGTGATGTTTGTAACCCCTTAGTGTCAAGCACTTCCATTTCGAGGCTAGCCACCCTTGTGTTTTTTTCGAGTCGTGAAATGAAGTTTTGCTGTGCCTTTTCAGAGGCGACATAGCGTATGGTTGCGCCTTTGCGTTGATCTACTTTCATGTAAAAGGGGTCAACAGCCACAATTTTATCAATGCCTAATGCCAACCCTCTTCTTCTATTGAGTTTTTCTTTTTTTCGTTCCGCTTTTACTTGCGCACGCTTTTTAGGATCGGTGTAGCTAAGTTGTTCATATTCTTGCTCTTCTTCATAGGCATCCATGTGCTTTTCAAATGCCTCTTCAAATTCATCCAATTTCAACAAATCAACAAACGCATATTTGAGAAAATCCTCATCTCCCTCAATGGCTTTTTTCTTCTTTTTTAGTTTTATCTTTTCGTATTTGCTCAGTTTTGAAATGTCAATCTCTTCCATTTTTACGGTATCTTGTTCTGCTTCTCCTTTTTTAGCTCTTTTGTAATAATCTTCCATATCTGCTTTATGCTCAAAAACGAACTCTTTGAAAATAGCATCGGTAAATTCACTGATTACCTCGTCATCGGGGTGTCGCTGTTTTACTCCCCACGCATAGACCAACGCCATGGTGTTAAATTCTTCGCGCTTTGTTTTTTCAATGATGTAGTAGAGTTGCTGCGAAGCGCCCTCAATTTTTTTGTAGTACTCATGTACTCGGCCAAGAATGCCTTGGTTTTTGTATTTCGTCAACCCGTATAGCGCCTTTACAATGGTTTTTTCGAGGTATGCATTGTTAGGATAATCCTTAAGCAGCATGTAGGAATTATAAATGGCACTGGCGTAGTCAAGTTCCACAAGGTAGAGGCGGCTCAATTCAAACCTTGCGATGTCCCTCACCTTAGAGAATTCCTCTTTGGAAACTAAAAACTCTTTGCGGCCGGTGTTRTCTTCYTCATCAATCGCTTTGTGAATTTCTTTTCTTCTTTTGCGRATGTTGGGGTGRGTCGCTTCCGAATCGTCAAAATCGTCATCRCCWGTRATTGAAGCCACCTCCTTTAAATAATATTTGCCRGGAAGTTTTAGGTGTTCRGTTTCTAAAAACGTGGTGTCRAATTCAATGTCGTCAAAGGGCAGGTAAGCGTATTGGAGCACATCAAACATGCCATCCAATTCGGTGAGCGAATAATTCGTTTCCAAATACAATTGAACGCCAATTTCGTCCGCTTCGAGTTCGATTTCCTTCGAGTAAAAACTTTTTGCAAGAACTTTCTCTTCGAGCGATGAGCGATTATAGGTTCCTTTGCCCTTATCAATTTTCTCGCTTTCCACATAGGCGTTTAGCGAGTGTTTTTCCTTGAAATGGACAATTTCGTGCGAAATCACATAGGCCAATTGTGCTTCGTTTTCCAATTGCGCAAGCAGTCCCAGCGTTACACAAACAATACCATTGTCAGTTGCAAAGGCATTGACTTCGGGTGATTTAATGGTGTAAAATTTCAACTCGCTTCGCAGCGAAGGATCGTCCTTCAGCAGTTCATCAGCTACTTTTCCTACGTAATTGCTCACCGGATCGTTGAAAATCACCAGCCCGCTGAGCAGAAATTCATCTATTAAAAAATTGCTTTCGAGGTAGAATTTTTCCTGTGCTTTCTTCTCGCTTCTCTTCTGGTCTTTATCAATTCCAGCTTTGTCTTCGCGGTATTTTTCTGATGAGAGCTTTGTGAACTCTTCCGGAATATCACCAGTGCTTTTAAGTGGTGTCGAGCTCTCAAACTCCTGTGTCTGAGCAACATAAGAAATAAGCCCAAAAAATAATGCTAAAATTTTCTTTGCTTCCATTTGCCTCCGAAAAGATTTAGTTCTGACGAATATAGGTAATCTTTTGAAAACTAATGATTAACCTATTCTCTCCATTCAGTCAGTTTTTCTGCCACCGAACGATCATTCGCCAATCGTGGCACTTTGTTTTGCCCTCCTAATTTGCCAATGGATTTCATGTATTCGGTAAAGGCATTTTTTTTCAAACAAGTAATTTTCAGTGCCTTAAGCGTGTTGCTTTCTCTTAAATCAAAATAGTAAGAATTCTTATTTTGCAATTCGGTATCAATTTTTTCTCGAAAAGAATTCAAGTCATGAGGCTGCATACCAAACTCAACCAGCCACTCGTGAAATGGCAGTTCGCCTTCGGGTGGGTTGACTTGCGGAGCAACATGAAATTCAATCACTTCTGCATTTTCGATTTTCATTGCTTTTTTCAAAGCATGCTCTACTTCTTCGGCAATCACATGCTCGCCAAAGGCAGAGGTAAAGTGTTTTGTTCTCCCGGTTACGATAATTCGATAAGGATTTTTCGAAACAAATTTTACTGTATCGCCAATGTTATAACCCCACAGTCCCGCATTAGTATTCAAAATGAGTGCATAGTTCACCCCCAGCTCTATCTCTTCCAATGAAATTCGGGTTGGGTTTTCGTTGAATATCTCGTCCGCAGGAACGAATTCATAAAAAATACCCTTATTCAAAATCAGCAGCAGACCTTCTGCTTTTTGGCTATTCTGAAAAGCAAAAAAYCCTTCRGARGCAGGRTAGGTTTCTATGCTATCAATTTTCTTMCCGATGAGCTTTTCAAACRTTGTACGGTACGGCCCGTAATTCACTCCGCCATAAACGAACAGTGAAAAGTTCGGGAAGATTTCCGTAACGGTTTTTTTRCTTGATTTTTCGAGCACTTTTTCGAAATAACCCTGCACCCAAGGCGGGATACCGCTGATGAGYGTCATGTTTTCTTTRAGTGTTTCACGAACAATTTTATCCACTTTGGTTTCCCAATCATCAATGCAATTGGTTTCCCACGAAGGCATCCGGTTCTTTAACAAGTAATTGGGTACGTGATGTGCTGCAATCCCCGAAAGACGGCCCGTAGCAATTCCTGCTTTTTCTTCGAGCTCAGGACTCCCTTGAAGAAAAATCATTTTTCCGTTCACAAAATCTGTGTTGCCCGTTTCGGCAATGTAGCAAAGCAACGCATTGCGCGCGCAATCAATGTGGTTGGAAATGGATTCCCTCGAAATGGGAATGTATTTGGTTCCTGAAGTAGTTCCCGATGTCTTGGCAAAATAGAGAGGTTTTCCTTTCCAAAGCACATCGCTTTTTCCGCCAATGATTTTTTCGATGTAGGGGTTGAGCGCTTCGTAATCGCGGATGGGTATGGCTTTTTTGAAATCTTTGTAGGTTTTGATTTTATCGAAATGATGGTCTTTGCCAAAAAGCGTGTCCTTTGCACTTTCAAGCAATTCTCGAAAAACTTTTTGCTGGGTTTCAATCGGCTTTGCGCTCCATTTGCGGATATTGGAAGCCACAAATTTTGCGTAGGGTTTGCTGAGCGCGGCTTTCAGTCCCATATTAACTCAACTGGTTTTCAATTACTTTCGGGAAATGTTCATGCTCTAATTGCTGCACTTTTTTTTGCAGCGATTCTGGTGTGTCAGTTTGTTCTATACAGCACCTTGCCTGAAAAATAATTTGCCCTTCATCGTATTTTTCGTTTACATAATGGATGGTAATACCGCTTTCTTTTTCGCCTGATTGGAGGACCGCACGGTGTACGTTCATTCCGTACATTCCTTTTCCGCCAAATTTAGGCAGCAGTGCGGGGTGCAGGTTGATGATTTTATTGGGAAATGCTTTAATCAAATACGCAGGAATAAGCCACAGAAACCCAGCCAACACAATAAAAGTGATGCCGTTATTTTCCAGTTCTGCCAATAACTTGTCAGCTTCGTAAAAAGAAGTTCGCTCAACTAACTTAACAGCAATTCCATATTGTTGAGCACGTTCAATCACTCCGGCATTTGGCTTGTTGCAAACAATCAACGAAACCGAACTATTTTCATCTCCCCTAAAGTGCCCAATGATTTTTTCTGCATTTGTACCAGAACCCGAGGCAAATATGGCGATGCGGTGCATGAGGCAAAGTAACAAAGATTCTTTTTTCTATTTTAGTCGTCTCATTACTTCAAAATGGAAAAAGAACACGCTTTCATCCCTTACAAACGCAAAATTTACTCTGAGGAAGAAATGCTGCGGAGAAGCCGCGAGTTTTTTGAATGGGCAAACAAAAGGCGCACAGTACGCGAGTTTTCCGATAAGCACGTGCCAAAGGAAATTTTGGAAAACATAATCAAAACCGCCTCTACAGCGCCCTCGGGTGCGCACAAGCAGCCTTGGTCTTTTTGTCTTGTTTCCGACCCAGAACTAAAAAAGCAAATCCGCGAAGGCGCAGAAAAAGAAGAGCACGAAAATTACCACGGACGCATGAGCGAACAATGGCTGCAGGACCTTATGCCTTTCGAAACCAATGAAATAAAGCCTTTTCTCGAAATTGCACCGTGGCAGATTGTGGTTTTTAAACGTGTGTATGAATTGGATAACCAAGAAAAGCGCAACAATTATTACGTGAATGAATCGGTGGGCATTGCCTGCGGCATGTTGCTGCTCGCCATTCACAATGCAGGGCTGATAGCGCTCACCCACACGCCAAGTCCTATGAAATTTTTAACCACAATTTTAGGCCGTCCTGAAAACGAACGTCCCTTTTTGCTTGTCCCCGTTGGTTATCCTGCCGAAAGCGTGAAAGTTCCCGATTTGAAGCGAAAACCTTTAGATAAAATTCTTACTTTTTATAGAATTTTAAAAAAACTTTGAATTTGTCAGAAGAAATTTTTTCTTTGCACCCGCAAAACTCAAAAATCACTTATCATGGCAGATGATATCAAATCAAGAGTTATCGCAATTATCGTTGACAAATTAGGTGTTGATGAAAGCGAAGTTACTGAAGAAGCAAGCTTTACTAATGACTTGGGCGCTGACTCATTAGACACGGTGGAGTTGATTATGGAATTTGAAAAAGAATTCAATATTGCCATTCCCGACGACCAGGCCGAAAACATCGCCACCGTTGGCGAAGCCATCAAGTATATTGAAGACAACGCCAGTTAATTTTTTTTCTTCGTGTTTCCTCCTTCCAACATCTGAGGCGGGATACGCAATTATGCGGGTATGGAGTTAAAACGAGCAGTCGTAACAGGACTTGGTGCGGTAACTCCGCTCGGAAATACGATTGATGAATTTTGGAATAATCTTGTTGCCGGAGAAAACGGTGCAGGCGAAATCACCCATTTTGATGCTACAAATTTCAAAACCCGCTTTGCCTGCGAGGTAAAGAACTTCAGCCTCGAAGACCATTTCGAACGAAAAAACGCACGCAAGCTCGACCCTTTCTCACACTATGCAGTTGTAGCAGCCGATGAAGCCATTGCCGACAGTGGCATTGTAAATGAAAATACCGACTTAGACAGAATAGGTGTTATTTGGGGATCCGGAATAGGCGGGCTACAAACATTTCATGACGAAGTTACCGACTTTGCCCTCGGAAACGGCATTCCCAGGTTCAACCCGTTCTTCATTCCTAAAATGATTGCTGATATTGCATCGGGGCACATTTCTATTAAATATGGATTTCGCGGACCAAATTTTGCAACAGTTTCCGCTTGTGCATCGTCCACTAATGCAATGATTGATGCTTTTAATTATATTCGTTTAGGCAAAGCCGATGTTTTTGTTGCGGGCGGCTCCGAAGCTGCCATCACCAAGTCAGGGATAGGCGGATTCAACGCAATGAAAGCCCTTTCCACAAGAAATGACGACCCACAAACCGCATCCCGTCCTTTTGATAAGGACCGCAATGGCTTTGTGCTGGGCGAAGGTGCTGGCGCTGTTATTTTGGAAGAATATGAACACGCAAAAAACAGGGGGGCAAAAATCTATGCAGAAGTGGCTGGCGGAGGCATGTCTGCTGATGCATACCACATCACCGCACCACATCCCGAAGGACTGGGCGCCAACAGAGTAATGAAAGCTACGTTTAAAGATGCTGAGCTAAATCCAGAAGATATTGATTATGTAAACGTTCACGGCACTTCAACCCCATTGGGCGACATTGCCGAAACCATAGCCATCCTTGAAGTTTTTGGCGAACATGCCTACAAGATAAATATCAGCGCGACCAAATCCATGACGGGACATTTGCTGGGAGCAGCAGGCGCGGTAGAGGGCATCGCTACCATTCTTGCGGTGAAAAATGATGTGATTCCGCCCACCATCAATCACTTTACCGATGACCCAGATATTGACTCGAAACTCAACATGACTTTCAACAACGCGCAGAAAAGGGAAGTACGAGCAGGGTTGAGCAACACATTCGGGTTTGGTGGACACAATGCTTCGGTTATTTTCAAGAAATTTTCTGAATAATTTATTCGTGCGA
Organism: Flavobacteriales bacterium; assembly: GCA_002746335.1. Taxonomy (GTDB): domain Bacteria; phylum Bacteroidota; class Bacteroidia; order Flavobacteriales_H. Next base: position 12,779 of record NVWW01000060.1, read on the forward strand.
TTTTTTTCGCTTTTCCGAAAATTCTCAGAATCAGAAAAGGAGATTCTTTCATTCCTGAAAAAAAAACTGGGTTTTAGTCCAAACAATATCAAATACTACCGAAGAGCTTTCAGACACAAATCAGCTGCAGGGAAAACAGAAGAGGGCTTCAAGCGCAGCAACGAGCGCTTAGAGTATTTGGGCGATGCTGTGCTTGATGCCGTTATTGCCGATTATTTGCTGCATTATTATCCTAATGAACATGAAGGGTTTCTTACCAAAATGCGTTCGAAAATCGTGAGCCGTTCGCATATGAATTCGCTAGCCGTCACGCTGGGCATTGACAAGATCGTAAAAGTAAAACTGGGCGATGCTGACAAGCAGGAAACCATCAACGGCAATGCGCTAGAGGCCTTTATTGGCGCAGTTTACATGGATAAGGGCTATGAGTTTTCCAAAAGTGTTATCATCCAAAAAATCTTGAAAAAACACATCAACATGCACGAATTGCAGTCCATTGACACCGACTTCAAAAGTAAAGTCATTGAGTGGGCACAGGGCAACAAAAAGGGAATCCACTTCGAAACCGAAGAGAAAACCATTTCAGACGACCTTTCCACATTCCAAACCAGCGTTTATATTGATGGAAAAATCTGGGGTTGCGGTGAAGGGTCTTCCAAGAAAAAAGCCGAGCAGCAGGCCGCAGAGGAGGGGTGCAAACACCTTTTCATCGATTAAGATGCCAAATTATACCTTTGCTCTAAATTCTTGCGGTGAGCAAAAAAAAATTGGTGCTTGATTACGATTATGACTTCCTGCTGTTTGGCATCAGTTGTCATGTGAAAGATTACCGGATGTGCTGGGCGCTCAACAAGAAGCTTGGYATTTCACTCAAAAAAGAAGAAAACCTTTYRYTCCCTGTCCAGCAYTCAGAAGAGGTRAATGAATACCCGTTCTATTCTTATAGCGATGAAGCGTTTCGCATCAAATACATTGTGGCGGGCAACCGGGGCACAAAAGGGCTACTGGTGAAAGAACAAAAGCAAGTGGATTTTTTCCTGCTTATTGAAGGACATTATGAAATTGTTAACACATACGATCTCCTTAAAAAACTCAAGGAAATTGATGTTATTTTAGCAGCCTTTGAGCTCAACCCAAATCATTTGAAATCAAAGCAAAACTTGTTGTTTGAATAARCCAAAATAATCTGTGTAATATCATTTTAATCTGTGTAATYATTTTATGAACTCCAACAAAACAAAAATCATTGCCACAATAGGGCCAGCATCGTGCTCAAAAAAAATTTTRAGGCATCTTATAGYAGAGGGGGTAAATGTTTTTCGCATCAATTTTTCGCATGGCACGCACGAAAAACACCAAGAAGTAATTGACTATCTCAACGATTTGAATCAGGAAATGAACACCCATGTAGCATTGCTGGCTGATTTGGGCGGCCCCAAGTTGCGTGTGGGCGAAGTCGAAAACAACGCTGTTATGTTGGAAACAGGAAAAGAAATCACCATCACCACCAAAGAATGCACAAGTACAGCCGAAAAAATCCATATCAGCTACACGCGCTTTGCTATGGATGTAAAAGCTGGAAATAAAATCTTGATTGATGACGGAAAAATCGCGCTCAAGGCCATAAAAACCAATAATAAAGACGAAGTAAAAGCAAAAATCTTACATGGAGGTACGCTTTCTTCAAAGAAAGGCGTGAACTTACCCAACACTCAAATTTCGCTGCCGAGTTTAACCGAAAATGACAAACGAGATTTGAAATTTGCACTCAAAAATGATGTGTCATGGGTAGCGCTTTCGTTCGTGCGCTCGGCAAAAGACATCATTGAACTTAAGCGCATCATTGCCAAGCAAGGCGGCAATACCAAAGTGATTGCCAAAATCGAAAAGCCAGAAGCGCTGAACGATATTGACAGCATCATTAGCGAAGCTGATGGTGTAATGGTAGCAAGAGGGGACCTTGGCGTGGAAACCCCGATGCAGGATGTGCCCATTGTTCAAAAAGAAATTGTAAAAAAATGCCTTGACAATGCCAAACCCGTCATCATCGCCACTCAAATGATGGAAAGCATGATTGACAGCATCACACCCACCCGCGCTGAGGTTAACGATGTGGCCAATGCGGTGATGGACGGTGCCGATGCGGTGATGCTCAGCGGGGAAACTTCGGTAGGTAAATTTCCCGTTCAGGTCATCAAAGCCATGCACAAAATCATTCTGAAGGCTGAAACCTACGAGGGCATCTATCACCGAGAGCATATACTTGATTTTAAGAAAGATCGCTTTATTTCAGATGCTGTTTGTGACAATGCTTGCAATCTCGGTAAAAGGGTTGGTGCAGCCGGCATTGTAACAATGACCTTTTCGGGCTATACCGCCTTTAGAATTTCGAGCTATCGTCCCAAAGCAGGCATTTTCATCTTTACCGCCAACCGAAAAATCCTCAACATGCTGAATTTGATTTGGGGGGTAACGGGTATTTATTACGACAAGTTCGTAAGCACAGACCACACTATTGCCGACATCAAATTCATTTTGCGGAAAATGGGCTATTTGAATGAAAACGATTTGGTCATCAACATCGCCAGCATGCCCATTGCCGAAAAAGGCATGAGCAACATGCTTAAGTTGAGCTATGTGAAGTAGGGAAAATGAAAAAAGTCATATTCCTTCTCGTCATGCTGAGCGTTTGCGAAACCTTTTTTTCTCAGCAATTAAATAGCCCATCAAATAACTCCTCTATAAAGAAAGGAAAATTCTATTTCTTTTGGGGCTATAACCGCTCTTTTTATGGTAAAACCAATCTTCATATCACCGGGCCAAATTATGATTTTACATTATACGGCCTTGAGGCAACTGACAGGCCTTCAAAATTTGGGGCTGTTTATGTAAATCCCGCTACGTTCACAGTGCCTCAATACAACTACAGATTGGGCTATTTTTTAACCGATAAGTTCCTGATTTCGGCAGGGGTGGACCACATGAAATATGTAGTTACTAAAAACCAGCAAACTACTATTTCAGGCATTGTTACCGAAAAAGCATCGGAAAAATATGCAGGATACTATTTGAATGAGCCAATTAAATTAACAGAAGACCTGCTCATATTTGAACATACAAACGGTTTTAATTTGCTTAGTTTGGATTTTGAATATCTGCAACCTATCCATCGAATTTTAAACAACAGTGTTTCTTTTGCATGGAATGTTGGAATTGGCGGGATATGGGTCGTCACAAAAACAGATGTAAGGGTATTTGGTGATGGGCTTGATAATGACTTTCACTTATCCGGTTACTCGCTCCAAGGCAAAACCGGGCCAAGAATAGAGTATAAAAACAGGTTTTTCTTCGCTGCGGAAGTTAAAAGCGGTTATGCCGTGCTGCCCTCTGTTTTAATTAAAAATAAAGCCCCTGAAATTGGCAACCACAATGTGTTTTTTTATGAATATTGTTTTGTTTTTGGTGTTTATTTCAATGTGAAACCTAAAAAGCGCGATTCCGCTGCCTCGCAATAATTTCCACTTAAAAGCATTGCTATTGTATTATCAATAAGTTAACAAGCAACTTTCCCTCTTTTTCACGTCCAAAAATTGTATCCGTTCCCAACAGCAATCGGGATTTTATATCTTTGATTTATTATTTAGTCAAATTGATGCGTTTTTGCCTTTTATTCACTTTAGCCATTCTCATTACCTCTTTTGGTTATTCCCAAATCGTGATTAATGAGGTATCACAAGGCCCGTCTGGCTCAAAAGAATACGTAGAGATTTTAGTTATTGGAGATGGGACCTGCAACTCCTGTGTGGACATACGGGGCTGGATCTTTGACGACAACAACGGCTGGCACGAAAGCCCCATCGGGGTGGGACAAGGTATTGCCTCGGGCTGCATGCAATTTGCTTACGACCCGTTTTGGGCCTGTGTTCCGGCAGGCACGCTGATTTTGATTTACAACAATGCCGACCTCAATGCCAGCTTACCTCCCGATGATTTGTCTTCCACCGATGGCAATTGCACTTTTGTTATTCCTTCAAACAGCACTTTGTTTAATAGCAACACGTCCGAACCAAATACTTCCGGCCTTATTGATTATTCCACCATTACCTTTACCAGTGGAGGCAATTGGAACACCACGAGCATGGCCAATACTAATGACTCTTACCAACTGATTGACCCGAACAACACTTCAGCGCCTTATTTTTCCATTGGCTGGGGCAACAACACGCTAATGCAAAACATCTATTTCAGCGGCAGTTCTGCGGGCGATGTGATGTACATGACCAACTCGGTGGACAATGATCCTTTTAATTCTGCTAACTGGGTAGTTGGAAGCGCTTCCACAGACCAAACTCCAGGCGCTCCCAACAATGCCGCTAATGCCGCCTGGATTAGTTCACTGAACAATAATTGCACCCCACCTACACCACCTGTTGTTGCCGCCACCGGCTCCAGCGTGCTGTGCAATGGTGATTGCAACGGAACAGCCACATCCACGGTAACAGGCGGCACTTCGCCCTATACTTATAATTGGTCAACGAGCGCAACAACGTCTTCGATTTCATCATTGTGTGCAGGCACGTACCAGGTTACTGTTACCGATGCCGATGGCTGCACTGACACGCTTGATGTTGGAGCAGAAGCTATCGTAAGTGAACCGACACCATTGCTGGCCACTATTAACAAATCGCTCTCTAATTGTACATGCCCCTGCAACGGTTTGATAAATTTATTTCCCTCAGGCGGTACTCCGCCTTACAGTATCTCGTGGTCAAACGGCTATACCGACCAGTTTCAAAATGGGTTGTGTGACGGGACTTACACGACAACAGTAACTGATTCCAACGGCTGTACGGTTACAGCGAGCGTAACCATTCCCTAATATTCGTTTTCTTGGGATTTATTCCTGTACTTCTTCGGAATCACTCTGTAGTTTTGTGTGGGTTGATAATCTTCGGAAAGGGTTCTAAACACCGTCCTCCGGTTACGCTGGTGCTCATCTTCGGTTTGGGCGCTGAGGACTAACAATTGCTGTTCGCCATGCCCTTTCCATTCCATCCTTTCTTTTGGAATTCCCTTTTTGATGAAATAATCCACTACCGATTTGGCGCGCGCCTGCGAAAGATTGAGATTGTATTCCTCATTGCCCCGCTCGTCCGTATGTGAACTGATTTCGATGATGATGTGGTCGTTCAATTCAAGAAAATCTACCAAATCATTGAGAATTTCTTTTGATTCGGGACGAAGCGTTGCCTTGTCAAAATCGTATTCAATAGGCAGGATAATGTCTTCGATGGGCTGCAAATAAAAGTCATGCACAAAGTTGGTAGATTCATTGATGTTCATGGTCGATACCGAAGTTGCGTCTTTAAAAAACTTGTTTTTTTGTGCTGAAACAAAATACTCAAACCCTCTTCGCAGTGTGGTAGAATAGCCCCCCGTTTCATCCGTAAAAGCAAAAATAGGCTCCATCCGCTCGCTCACATCAATAAACTGCACGAGCGAATTGGAAATCGGCTCATTCGTCTTGGCATTAAAAACCTTGCCGCTAATGGTAATAACAATGGATTTGGCTTTTATTTCGTAAATCGAATAGCAACTGCCTACCGCACAAGTAGTATCGCATCCGTCACGGTCGGAAGAGAAAAAACCCTTCTTTCCTTCGCTGTTCATGATGAAATACGCATCATCCCTGCTGGAATTAACGGGTGTGCCAAGGTTATCAATAGGCGCACCAAAGTTGTTGTCGGGATAGGTCATAAAAACATCCAGCCCGCCCATGCCTATATGGCCATTCGAGCTGAAATAAAAGGTATTGGTGGCATAGCGGAAAAATGGCGTCATTTCATCACCTTTCGTGTTGACATTGTACCCGAGATTGATAACCGGTCCTGTGTTGTCAAAGCCATCAATGGTGCAATACCAGATGTCTGTACTTCCAACCCCTCCCGGTCTGTCCGATACAAAATAAAGCACGTCTCCAAAGGGCGAAATAGCAGGGTGCATACTTTTGGTGTTGGGTATGTTCACCTTTTCATCTAGTTTTTTCGGCTGCAACCATATTCCGTTTAGGTATTTTGAAACATAAATAGCACATTCGTCATTGTTCCATCTGGTGAAAAAGAGTTTTGTTCCGTCTGGCGAAAGCGCGGCAGCGCCTTCGTGGTCAAAAGAATTAATGGGTGTGCCTAAGTTTTTTGGGTGGGCAGTTCCCGATTCCATTACAGGCACCGAATAAAAATCGCAGAAATTGTAGCCAATTTCCTTTTGCTTTTCGGATTTCAGTGTACCCTTGCGGGAAGACGCAAAAAGCACTTCACTCTCATCATTGATGAATGCTGCTGAAAAATTGGAAATACCTTTGTTAATCAACGAATCAGCAATTTGGATGTTCATCGTTTTGTCTCCATTGCGCATGGCTGTCTGTGCAAAAGCGCATCGCTTGATGTCTTGCTCCGCTTTTTTGAAGTATTCATTTCCACGGTCAATTTCGACCACGAAATCGGTCAAAACGCTCATTGCTTGTTTGTATTTTCCGTTTTTTAATAACGAATTCCCATACCAGTAAGTGGCGTTGTTAAACATGCCTGCCCCGTTGCTGTGCAGCGCATTGTACCATTTTTCGGCATTTTCATATTGATAACCCAAGCGACAGGAAGCTGCCAGTTGGTCAAGAACATACAGCATTGCCGTTGCTTTTCCTGAAATATGAATTACCATTTCCCCTGTGTCTGCTGCAATTTTTATTTCACTGATGTTAAATACAGAATCGCGATTAACTTCCTGTGGTTCGGTGTTGAGTGAATCGCCTTTCTGCTTTTTCGACTTTTTCTTTTTCGGGGGTGGGGTGTAATTTTTAATCTCATGGGGATAAGCGACTTCCTGAACTGCGCCCCCGTGATGGCTGATCAAAATTTTCTTGTAAAACCATGCCGCTGATACGTAGTTCCCGCGAGTGAAAGCATCATCGCCCAACTGCAGCAACTCAGAGTTAGTTTGGGAAACAGCTGCAGAAACACAAAAAATATATACCGATATGAAAAACTGTCTCATAAGCGGGGACATGGCGCAACAGGGTCGGGTACCTTTTGTTTCATCATGTAAACAATAGAAAGCTCCACTCCGCCCCTGCCGTTGCTGATAGCATTGAGCGTTGATGTGTTGTAATCATAACTGATTCGGTAAATGAGTTTCCCGTATTTCAACCCCAAATGGACAATGGCCGCGTCTTTGTTGCGGTAATTCAACCCATAAAGCAGAAACGCTTCGGGACCTTTCAAATAATAAGTGCCCGTAATACTTGTAACTATTTCCCTGTCATTGGTCTGCTGCATGCCGAGAAAATGTAAGGTCATCTGCAATTTTGTAGAAATGTTGATTTTCGCCCCACCATGCACTACATAGCGTCTCGGCAACTTATTGTCAGCACTGTAAAAGGTTTCTTTAGGCTCGGTAAGATGAAACGCTGCCCCACCCAAAAACGGGTTGATCCGGCTATCAGCTTTTGAAAAATAATATAGCAGCCCCACATTTATTTCGGGCAAAAGAATGCTTTGCCCTGCAATCGTTTCATTGCTCGGCAACGAAGTGTTGAACCCGCCCCCGTTGGAATTGCTATACTGCGACTCGAAATACAGTTTGTTGATATCCACACTTTTGTGAATAATTCCAGCCTGCAATCCCCCCGCAATGTGATGCGGGCTGTTTTTTATTGACAAATCATAAGCCCCAGAAAGCACAAAAGTGAGCGCATTGTAATTGCCTGCACCCGCTCGATTGTTCAGGATAAAAGCGCCCGCTTTAATATTGTTTTTCATTGGCATGTCAAAAGACAATGCAGAGTTAGTAAACGGTTTGGATACAATGGCTGTCCACTGGCTGCGGAACTGAGTAATTACACGATAATCCCCATCAAACATGCCCGTCATTGAAGGGTTAAGATACTGCGGTGATGATTCGTATTGGGAAAAATGGAAGTCCTGCGAAAAGGAATTAAAAGTTAAAAAGGAAAAATTAAAAATTAATCCAAAAATGAATATCTCAATATTTTTCGCCTTCTTCGTCATCTAAGTAATGTAACATCCCCGTGCAGTTGGTGTTCAACATTATCTTCGGTTGTTGCGATTAACATGTAAACATACACTCCAACGGGCTGTTGCGTACCTTCCCTTGTCCCGTTCCAGCCGTAATCTTGTCTGTTGGATACAAAAATCAATTCGCCCCAATTGTTCCAGATTTTAAATTCCAAAGAAACATACGGCCCGCCAAGCGGAAACAAAATGTCATTCTGCCCGTCACCGTTGGGTGTGAATCCATTGGGTATCTGCGGGGGCAAGGTTACAATCACTTCCCCATAGGCTGTATCCATACAGCCAAATAAATTGGTAACGATTTCCGTTACTACATAGGTTGCTGCCAAATTGTACTGGTGAGTTGGGTTTTGCGCTGTTGAAATGCCCAAAGCATCCCCAAAATCCCAGTACCAGGAATTGGCTCCCGTTGAGTTGTCTTCAAATTCAGACGTAATGTCCAAATTCACAATCGGAGTGAGTACTGTGAAGTCAGCCAATGGCGTGGGGTCAATTGTAATCACTTCGTTGAGCGTGTCGAAACAGCCGTAATTACTTTCCACTACCAGCGTTAAGCCATAGCTCCCCGCAGGAAAGTATATATGTGTTGGGTTGATGTCAGTACTCATGCCGCCATCACCGAAAATCCACTGCCATGAAATAATGCTGTCGGCCGAAACAATAGAACTATCATAAAAATAAATCGCTTGATTTTCGCAATGCCCGCTATCACCATAATTAGCTACAGGTAAAGGGTAAATGACAATTGTTTGAATAAGCGTATCCGAACATCCATTATCAGAAGAAACTATTAACTGCACATTGTGAGTGCCGTCAGAAAGATAGGTGTTAGTCGGATTTTGGGATGTTGATGTGTTTCCGTCACCGAAATCCCATTGCCACGAAATCACATTCCCGAAAGAAGTAGTTGAAGAATCCGTGAAGATGGTCGTTTCATTCAGGCAAACCGAATTGTTGCCAAAAGCTGCATTGGGGGCGGGCTGTACGGTGATGGCTTGCGTAATGGTATCCAAACAGCCGAAAGATGACATCGCAATAAGCGTAACATTATACGAACCGGGGGAAAAATAAAAATGCGAAGGATTCTGAGCCGAACTTGTATCGCTATCACCAAAATCCCAGTTCCAACCAGTAATGATACCATTGCCCGTTGTTGAAATATCGGTGAAATAAACCGAATCCACAAAGCACTGCGCGCTGCTGACAAATCCCGCAGTAGGCAGGGGCTGAATGGTAATGGTTTGGGTGATGGAATTTACGCAGCCATTATTGGAAACCACAACCAGCGTAACATTGTAATTACCGTTTGTCGGATAAATATTTGTCGGATTCTGAACAGTATCGGTGTTTCCGTCACCAAAATCCCAATCCCACGAAACGATGTTGCCAACGGTTGTCGTGGCATCGCTAAATGCCGTAGTGTCGTTCGGGCAAACTCCCGCATAGTTGAAATCGGGAATTGGAGAAGGAATCAAAATGACGGTTGCCGAATCGGAAACGGGAGCACAGGCACCCGTATTGGTGGACGTGAATACGAGCGTTACATTGTTTGCCGTAAAGTCCCCGGACCCCGGAATGTACAAGGGGTTCAATGATGTATTGTTGGGAGTAAAAGTTCCGTCCCCCAGTGTTGACCATGTTCCCTGCCCAGTAGAAACCGTTGCGCTGACGGGCACAGCGCCCGCTCCAGCGCAAGCCGAACTAGGAGCACTTATATTAATGCTCAGCGCGCCTTGTATGCTCACAACGATGGTATCGCTTTTTGCAGCACAGCCCCCATTACCGGTGGTGGTCAATATCAGCATTACGCTGCCCGCTGCGGTATCGGCATTGCTAAAAATATAATCTGTACTCAGCAAAATGTTGCTCGGTGAAAATGTGCCGCTGCCGAGCGCTGACCATATTCCGCCAGAGGCTATACTAATTGTCCCGTTAAGCGAAATTATCCCCGCACATACTGTTGTGTCATTTCCCGCATCAACCGCAATGGCATCAGATGTAATCGTAATCAACATTGTGTCTAACGCGGCAAGGCAGTTCCCATTTCCTGTGGAAGTTAAGGTGATCATTACCGATCCAGCTGCTGTATCGGCATTACTTGGGGTGTATGTGGCATTCAAATCCGTATTATTAGGGGAAAATGTACCTGTTCCAGATGTGGTCCAGATGCCCCCCGTTGCAACAGCTATACTTCCGTTTAAAATTACATTCGGATTGGTGGAACAGACAAACGCATCAACACCCGCATCTACCACAGGGGCATCGGTGATCACAACAGTGATGCTATCGGCCACTATGACGCAACTGCCAAAAGTGGTCAATATGAGCGTAACCGTTCCGACAGCAGTATCTGCATTACTAGGGATATAAATGGCGTTCAAAGAAACAGAATCGGGCGTAAAAACCCCCGTTCCGCTACTCGTCCACACTACCCCGCCAACAGCATTGGTATCAACCGTTCCCGAAAGGGAAACATTGGCATTGTTGGCGCAAACCGTTTGGTTGATTCCTGCATCAACAGATGGAACTGGAAGAAAAGTAACATTCAGGGAATCAAATGCCGAAGGGCAGCCCATCACGTTACCTGTTGTCGTTAAAATCAAAGTGAAGGCCCCCGCAGCACTGTCAGCAGGGCTGATGATGTAATCGGCATTCAGGGTGGTGTCGTTTGGCGAAAAAGTACCCGTACCAGTGGTTGTCCACACACCCCCGATAGCGCCCGTAACCATTCCCGAAAGGGAAATGCTGGTGTCGGCAACACAGGCAATCTGGTCAGGCCCGGCATTCACAAACGGCAAAATCGTAAAGGTGATGGTATCGGAAGCGTTGGAACAACCGCCATAAGTGGTCAATATCAGATTAACCATCCCGTTTAATATATCAGCTGCGCTGGGCGTGTATTGTGCATTCAAAGTTGAATCATTGGGTGAAAAAGTACCCGTTCCGCTGGTTGACCACACAGCGCCTGCCGCATTGGTGAAAATGCCGCTCACCGGGATGGAATCCACATCGTTGCAAACCGTTGTGTCGGAGCTAACGCTCACAAAGTCTGCAGGAATAAAAGTAATCGTCAAAGTGTCTGTTTTTGCGCCACAGCCGCCATTGCCGGTAGTTGTTAATGTTAAAGTAACCGACCCAGCCAAAGTATCGGCAGGACTTGGCATGTAAACCGTATTTAACGAATCAGCCGAAGGCGAAAAAGTCCCGCCCCCCGAAGTTGTCCAAATTCCGCCTGTGGCAACTCCAACGGTTCCTGCAAGCTGCACTCCAGAAGAGTTTTTGCAAACAGTTATATCTGCTCCGGCATCAGCAGTTATCAAATCGGGCGTGTAAGTGATTACTATCGTATCAACTGCCACACAAACTCCCAGCGAATCAGAAGTAAGGGTGATTATCACATTACCTGCTAAAATATCAGCCGCTGACGGGATATAATTAACGATCAGGGTGGTATTGTTTGGCGAAAAAGTGCCCGTGCCGGATGACGTCCAGGTGGCTCCCGGAACAATAGTTACACTTCCGTTTAAGGTAACGTTTGGGTTCGTGGCGCACACGCTTATACTTACCCCTGCATTAACTGCCGGGGCCGGCAATATAGTCATAACTGCTGTGTCAGTTACCTGGCTGCATACTATACTTCCGGTTGCTGTGAGAATCAATGTTACCGTTCCTGCTGAAATATCTATAGCGCTCGGAATATAGGATGCATTTAGCGTTGCCGAATCAGGCGAAAACGTACCTGTGCCTGATGTACTCCAAATCCCTCCCGCTGCATTTGTCACCGATCCGTTTAGCGTCACACCCAAAGGCCCGAAACAACCGTTTTGGTCTGGACCAGCATCGGCAAAAGGTGCAGAGACTACCGTAACCGCAATAGAATCACTGTCGGCTGGGCAAGACCCCGTATTTGTTGTTGTTAATATCAACGTAAATATACCTGCGGCTAATTCAGTAGAATCGGGCGTATAGGTTGCTATCAAAGAGTCAGCCGAAGGCGAAAACGTGCCGTTCCCGCCAGACCATGTTCCTGTGGAAACACCCGTTACTGAACCG
>NVWW01000001.1 GCA_002746335.1 Flavobacteriales bacterium
GATTTACCGCTGCTTCTTTTTGCTCATAGCGTTGGTGGGCAACAGGTAGGGTTTATGAATAATCATGAAGGCTATACAGGTATGGTAGGCTTTGCCATTTCTACCGGATATCTATCCCACATGCCAATTGGGTATAGGCTGATCTCCATTTTCTTCTTTCACATATTTACGCCCATTAGTATTTGGCTGACAGGTTATGTGAAAGCCAAAACGTTTGGAATTATGGAAAATTTACCTAAAAATGTGGCTGTGGAATGGCGTGATTGGTGTATGAAGGCAAATTACTTTTTTGATAAAAAGTTCTTTGGCAAAACTGTTCCTGAAGGAAGTTTTAAAAGAATAACGTACCCCATACACGTTTTTTGGACTACTGACGACCCCATTTCAAATAAGAGATCTGTTCCAACATTTTGGAGTAATGTAACAAGTGATGAGAGTATTAGTTTTACGAAATTGTCTCCTAATGCACTTAACGTAAAGAAAATAGGTCACTTTGGTTTCTTTAAAAAAAGTATGAAGTTCATGCTATGGTCAAAAGGATTAGACAACCTGGATAAATTTTTGGATAATAAGCCAACAACAATATGAAATACAAGGCAAAAAATATAAGAACCTTTATAGGTGCCAAAAACTATGAAGAATCCATATCTTTTTATCGTGAGTTAGGATTTGAGGAATCAATAATCTCAAATAAAATGACACTATTCAAAGTAAATGATGAATTAGGATTTTACTTGCAAGATTATTATGTCAAAGATTGGGTAAATAATTCAATGATTTTTCTGGAAGTCGATAATGTAGATCAATATTGGGAAGAATTGAACAGTAAAGGACTTCATAATAAGTATAAATATGCCAGGTTAATGCCAATTAAAGAATTTGAATGGGGAAGAGAATGCTTTATGCATGATCCCGCTGGCGTACTTTGGCATTTTTGTCAATTTAATTGAGTAAAAGCCAGCTGACAACAATGTTAATACCATAAATAACGTGCTTTCCGACTCCTCAAAAGTATATCGTAACAGCTTAACACATTAGTTATCAATAAAAAGTAAAATTTTATTAGGAGAGTAATTTTATTGATCGTATCTTTGACCAACCGTTCAGTCAAAAATATTAAAATGTCACCAAGAGCAGAAGAACAGTTTGAAGAAATACGACAAAAAAGCAGGGAGAAAATTATAAAGGCAGCTTTTGAATTGTTTGCATTGAATGGGTATCATTCCACATCAATAAGCAAAATAGCGGAAAAGGCAGAAATTTCAAAGGGCTTGATGTATCATTACTTTGACAGTAAAGAAAAGCTGTTGGATGAAATAATTACAGMAGGCYTGGAGGAAGCMGGAATGCTHWCYGGTTTSATGGAGCAGGAAACCMTRCCACAYAAAAAATTAGARGTRTTAATACGAKCAACTTTTGARATGCTGAAAAYGCAAAAAGAGTATTGGAAGTTCTACACCTCYATTATCATGCAAGTTGATGTGATGGATGYTACGAGRGATAAGRTTACCGGGATATTTGACATHATGCTAAAAAATATTCAGGAAATATTCAAGGAAATYGGRGTAGAYAAYCCYRAAYTKGAAGCGTATAAATTYGGTGGYATGATGGATGGTRTTTGTCTGCATTTCACTGTCTTTTTTGAAGATGAATACCCRATAGATGAGGTAGTGGAAAGCATGGTTAACCAATATTGTAAACCCRAAAATAAAAAACATGACAACACTTAAGAAATTAGCATTTTCRATCATCGCCYTGGGTRCTCTCAATATAAGTGTTAACGCCCAGGATGCCCGTGAAATAATCAAAAAAGCAGATAATAAATTCAAAGGAAAGACATCTATATCTGAGATGACCATAAAGATCGTTCGTCCGACCTGGACGCGGGAATTGAGTATGAAAAACTGGTCGAAGGGAAGCGAATTTAATTTAACGCTTATCACATCTCCGGCTAAGGAAAAAGGTATCGTTTTCTTAAAAAGGAATAAGGAGATATGGAACTGGATACCATCTATCGAACGAAACATAAAACTTCCGCCATCCATGATGATGCAATCGTGGATGGGTTCGGATTTYACCAATGATGACTTGGTAAAGGAGTCATCGGCTGTTACGGATTATGTGCAAAAAATCGTTGGTGATTCYGTGATCATCGGAAGAACATGCTGGAAGCTGGAATTGATWCCAAAACCTGAYGCACCGGTRGTTTGGGGAAAAATATATTCGTGGATTGATCAGAAGGACTATTTGCAGTTGCGTRCSGAATTCTATGATGAGGATGGTTATCTCGTMAATATTATGCAAGCATATGATTTAAAATTGATGGGGGGCAAATTGTTACCGACAAAGATGGAGATGATCCCCGTTGAAAARGAGGGTCATAAAACCGTGATGGAATATRAGTCCATTGTATTTGACAAACCGATAGAAGATAGTTTTTTTACRACACAGAACATGAAGAGRGTGAGGTRATTTNGAATTTTATTACGCGAATCGCRAATATAACGCTAATTACGCGAATTGTTTTTTCAAYTTCCTGATCTTTTRTTATGAACTNNTTGAATTGTTTCCTAATATTCRCCTYATTYGYGTATTATTTGTGATTCGCGTAAAGTTAAACGGTTTTTTAAATCAATTTGMGAAGCTATGTWCTTWAAACTCGCCTGGCGAAACATCTGGAGAAACAAAAGAAGAAGCTTAATCACYATTGCTTCCATTTTCTTCGCTATCTTCTTTTCCGTTGTTATGCGGACAATGCAATTGGGTTCGTATGATTTGATGATCGATAGTATGGTCCGTTTTTATTCAGGATATATTCAAATTCATTCGAATGGATATTGGGATGAACAAACACTGGATAATTCGTTTGACTTTGATGAAGAATTCTTAAAAAATATTGCAAAAACAAAAGGGACAACCCTCGTTGTTCCGAGATTAGAGAGTTTTGCACTTGGCTCTTCAGGCCARCTGACTAAGGGCGCTATGGTTGTTGGAATAGATCCGGAAGARGAAGAYCAATTTATGCAACTCTCGGAAAAACTAACTGAAGGAGTTTTTTTCGGRAAAGATGATAAAAGCATTTTACTTGCGGAGGGGYTRGCAAACTATTTTGGGATAAGTGTTAATGATACATTAGTTCTGATAAGCCAGGGATATCACGGAGTTAGTGCAGCCGGCAAATATCACATATCCGGTGTTTTGAAGTTCGGATCACCTCAGCTAAATGACAATATACTTTTCTTGCCACTGAAAGAAGCGCAATGGTTTTATGGAGCTGAGAACAGGATTACATCTTTGGTGCTGTTGATAAGAGATCGTAATGAAATTCAGTCTGTAATTGATGCAATAAAACAAAACCTCGATGATGATAAATTTGAAATAATGGGCTGGGAAGAAATGATGCCTGATCTTGTTCAAATGATACAAGCGGATAGTGTAGGAGGGCGGATCATGCTTGCAATACTTTATATGATCATCACTTTCGGGATCTTCGGTACGGTTATGATGATGACCAATGAAAGAATGTATGAATTTGGCGTGTTGATCTCCGTTGGGATGAGGCGGTGGAAGATTGCATTGATATTGTTCATTGAAACTTTATTGATTTCGATTATCGGAATAATTTCAGGGACAATAGCAGTAGAACCATTGGTTTATTATATTCACAATAACCCGATCCCACTGACAGGACAAGCGGCTGAAGCAACGAAAGAATTCGGCATGGAAGCTTTGATTCAGACATCAATTGATCCGACTATTGTTTTGGCTCAAGCGGTAATTGTTATTGTAATCTCATTATGTCTTTCGATTTATCCGGCAATAGTTGTATCCCATTTAAAACCGGTGAATGCTATGAGAAAGTGAGAATGATTAGGAACTTAACTTCGTCTCGCCTAAGGCGAGATTTTAAAAAGAAATTATATAGAATTGAGTTAAGTAATACTTCGACTACGCTCAGTATGACATCTCGTGCAAGTGTCACTCTGAGCGAAGTCGAAGAGGGGTACTGGGTGGTATGTACTGGCTACGGATTCGGATAAAACAACCAATAATCCAGAACCCGGTGCCCAGAACCCAGAAACAGACGATTAAATGCACAAACATAGATGTTAAAATAAATTCTACTAAAACATTGAAGTTCTGATACTAAAATTTATTCGTAGATCATGATAAGTAAAATTGCATGGAGAAATGTATGGAGAAACAAGCTGAGAAGCATTGTTGTCATTACATCAGTTGTTTTGGGAATATGGGCAGGATTATTTATTCTGAGTTTTTCTAATGGTATGATGGTACAACGGATCAATACTGTCATTAACAATGCGCTATCTCATATCCAGATACATAATCCTGATTTCCTGTCTGACAATAATATTATTTACTCTATTCCTTCTGTAAATGAAATCACGGATAAGTTAGACGATGATGAAAACATCAAAGCATATACGGAGAGAATCATTCTGAATGGAATGGTGTCATCATCTGCCGGAGGCTACGGAGTTAAGATCACTGGCATCATTCCGGAGCATGAACAGCATGTTACAACACTGCATCGGCAATTGATCGATGGGAAATACCTGGAAGGAGTCAAAAGAAATCCGATCCTAATTGGTGAAAAGCTGGCTAATAAACTAAAGGTAAAACTTCGCTCAAAGATCGTACTTACTTTTCAGAATGATGAGGGAGAGATAATTGCAGGGGCTTACAGGGTTGCAGGTATTTATAAAACAGTCTCTTCAAAATATGATGAGATGAATGTTTTTGTAAAGAGTRATGATATAGAAGATTTATTGGGTGAAGGTGATTACATCCATGAAATAGCTATACTGGCAAATGATTTTGAGATGGTGCCTGAAGTGAGAGAGCAATTGAAACGGCAAAATCCAGAGATGCTGGTTAGATCATGGCATGAATTATCCCCGGAACTTGGTTTTACAAATGAGATGATGGATCAGATGATGTACATTTTCATCTCGATAATCATGCTTGCCCTCGCTTTCGGAATTATTAATACAATGCTAATGGCTGTGCTTGAACGCAAAAGGGAATTGGGGATGCTGATGTCCGTTGGGATGAATAAACTCAGGGTRTTTACGATGATYGTATTGGAGACGATYTACCTGTCATTTGTCGGAGGCCCGCTTGGCATTTTACTTGGATAYTTAACCATCAGGTATTTCAACCATAGAGGCATTGATCTCTCAGTGGTTGGCGAAGGCATGAAAAGTCTGGGTTATGATGTAATCGTGTATCCCCTGTTGGATAATAACTTTTATTTTAATATAGCTGTTATGGTTATCATAACTGCAATTTTATCATCTATTTATCCGGCAAGAAAAGCGTTAAAGCTAAACCCTGCAGAAGCAGTCAGGGCTTTGTAGATTGCGGGTTAATATTTAAAAATAAGTTAAAACAAAAACATCATGTCAATAATACATACTGAAAACATCACAAAAGTCTACCAGGACAATGGCATTGAAGTTCACGCGCTCAATGGGGTGTCCTTGGATATTGAAGAAAAGGAATTTACGGCTATCGTTGGCCCTTCCGGTTCGGGGAAGACCACCCTGTTAAATATTATCGGGGGGCTGGACAACCCTACCGAAGGTAATGTTACAATAAACGATACGAATATTACCAAAATGAAGGATAACAAGTTGATCGATTTTCGCCTGAATAATATTGGTTTTGTTTTTCAGGCATATAATCTTATTCCTGTCCTGACGGCAAAAGAAAATGTTGAGTTTATCATGTTAATGCAAAACAAACCTAAGGATGAAAGGGAACAAAGAGCCATAGATCTTCTGAATGCTGTTGGGTTGGGTGATCTCACCGCTAAAAGACCGAACAAAATGTCAGGAGGACAACAGCAAAGGGTTGCCGTTGCAAGAGCTCTTGCTTCAAAGCCGAAATTTGTCTTAGCGGATGAACCTACAGCAAACCTGGATTCAAAGTCAACCGCAAATTTGCTGGATATTATGGCGAGGTTGAACAAGGAAGAAGGTACAACTTTCATCTTCTCAACCCACGATCAAAGAGTTATTGACAAAGCAAGAAGAGTGATTACATTAGAAGATGGAAAGATAGTATCTGATGAAAAACAAACAGGATAAGTGTAATCCTTAAACTTGTTTGAATTGAATAAATTTCTGCGAGCAGTTTTAATTTTTTACCTGGTTTTTTTTTCGCTGATGTCGTTCTCTCAGGATGAATCAGAACCCAAGAAAAAGCTGCCTGATATTCTGCAATTGAACGGCTATGTTAAAGACCTTCAGGTAGTTTCGTTCGGTAATAATTTAGACAGTATCATAACAGATAATCTCGTTCACAACCGTCTAAATCTGAAGGCCTACCTCTCCAATTCAATTACTGCTGCCGTTGAAATTCGTAACAGGATTTTCTATGGCGAGCGTGTAAAGATGACACCTGGTTTCGGTCAGTTCGTGGATGTAGATGACGGCTATTTTGACCTTTCCTGGCTTATAGTTGATAAAAATTCACTGGTCATTCATTCGATAATTGACCGGGCATGGATGAACTGGTCAGCAGATAAATGGGACATTCGATTAGGCAGGCAAAGGATCAACTGGGGTGTTAATTTGGTGTGGAACCCCAACGACCTGTTCAATGTTTTTAATTATATCGACTTTGATTACGAGGAACGCCCCGGTAGTGATGCCCTGCGAATTCAATATTACCGCACTGATATATCAAGCATAGAGCTTGCCGTGAAGCCTGGAAAGAATAAAAATGAAACTGTAATAGCAGGGATGTACAAGTTCAATAAATGGAATTACGATTTCCAGTTTTTGGGGAGTCTTTATTACGAAGATATTGCAATTGGTGCCGGCTGGGCAGGAAATTTAAAAAATGCAGGGTTTAAAGGTGAAGCTACCTACTTCCATCCCAAAAATAACATTACCGATACTTCAGGAGTGCTGAATGTTTCTGTCTCTTATGATTACTCCTTTAAAAACGCAGTTTATATTCATGGCTCTGTATTGTATAACAGCAATGGAACATCAGATATTATGTCGATTTCTCAAACCGATGTTTTTTCTTCTGCCTTATCTGCTAAAAACCTGATGCCCACCAAATTTTCGTTATTTGGGCAAGTTTCGGGTAATGTTACTCCTTTATTGAGAGCTGACCTTGCCGGTATTTACGGTACAGGCTTAAATATTCTGTTCGCAATGCCTTCGTTGTCTTATTCTATTAAGGAGAATTGGGAAATTGTACTTTTAGGACAAATGTTTTTTATGAAATCCTCAGGGGCTAATGGAAATATTGGGAATAGCGTGTATATAAGGTTGAAATGGAGTTTTTAAGGGATGCACCGACCCAAAGCGACTCGCAGGATAGCAAAAGGTAATAAATTAGCGCGTTAAGAAAAGTTTTTCCAAATTGGAAAAACCGAAATGCAATTGCGAACAGTTTTTAACAGCAAAACTTATGAAGTGCATTTCGAAAAACAGTAAAGGAAGGAACAATCACCTTCCCGAAGTGTCATCTGAAAAAGAGTTTAAAAAATAACGGATGGATATGGCTGAAATGAATTCCTATTGAAAAAATAAGAGGACTAACGCTTTATACCATAGCGCAGTAAAAGCAAATTGAAGCATTGAAAGGAGTATTAAGTAAAAAGTAACCCGTTAACGATATCCATATGACTAAAAAGAAATGGACATACTTTTTTGCAGCAATCCTATTTTTCGTTTTGTTGGCGGCCTGCAAAAAATACTCCGAAGGGGGAACGAAATGGAACCAAGAGAATAAAATTAAAGGAACGATTTGGTGGATTGACGCTTACAATGTGGATGGCGCTGATTCACTCGGTTATCTAAATGACTCAATTCTAAATTGCAGCACATATAGCGTGACTTTCTATGACCCCAATGAAAATTTTGGTTATTCTGATGTAAGCTTAGGCGGGTGTGGTGAGTCAAGTGGAGGAAGTTGGTCATTGCCAAATAAAAATGAAATTAGTATATCTGTATTTACATTGGACTCTTTAGCACGCCCTGAACACAAAATTTTTATGCAAAACTGGCGCATAATGTGCTTAACCGGGAAGGATTTCTGGGTACAGCAAACGCGGAACGAAAAATTATACGAAATAGAATTTTTGAAACCCGATTAAGTATGAAGAAAATAAACTTTAATACAGTGCTTTTAATATTCTTTTATTGTGTTGATTATTTTAGTCAAACTCCAGCAGACAATTTGCAAAAATATTGGAACTACAGGGACCGGCTGAGGCAATATTTTATCCTTTTACTATTGGGTTGCCTTTTTTTACCCGCTTGCAAAAAATACCCCGAAGGCGGTACAAAATGGAACAGAAAAGGGAAAATTGCTGGAGCAAGTTGGACAATTCAATCTTATACCGTTGATGGGGCAGATTCGCTGGGTTATCTAAATGATTCGATTTTTAATTGCAGTGAGTATCATTATATTTTTAGTGATGATGAGGGAGATTTTCTTATCGTTCAAACAAGCAATACAGAGTGCATTAATGTGGCTGGTGGAGAGTATACTTTATCTACAGGAAATTGGGGATTCGACAGTAAAGACATCATTAATATTGCAACCCAGAGCATAGATTCATTAGGAGGTAAATTGATTTTCCCGGGTCAATGGAGCATACTCAAATTAACAAATAGTGACTTATGGTTGGAGAAAAACATGAACAATAAACTCTATGAAATTCATTTTTTAGATTAAAAATATAAAAATGAAAAGAATACAAATAGCTTGCATTCAAATAGGCTCAGTTTATTGTCTTGAAATCCATTCACAAACTACTGCAGACAATTTGCAAAAATATTGGAACTACAGGGACCTGCTGAGGCAATATTTTATTCTTTTGCTTTTGGATTGCCTTTTTTCGCCTGCAAAAAACACCCTGAAGGCGGCACAAAATTTCGTAACATATTGATTTTCAATTCTTAAATTTGACGTTTGGCTTCTGTTCATCTAATTATGATCCGCAAACTGAAAAAAATTTTTAGGAACTCAAATACCCAGGTATTAGTGATCATATTCGGGAGCTTGATGTTGATTACTACATACTTTATTATTAATGATTATTATTCACAACTGAATATTCATGAGCAAAAGATACTAGTGAAGCTACAGGGTGTGGCTACTACGCTTGCCTTACAAATTGATGGTGATGATCATCGCTATTTATTTGAGAAGTATACGGAGAAAGATGCCATTAAACAAAACCGACAGGACAAGATCTACTTTGAAATATACCAAAAACTATTGGAGGCACAAAAGAAAAATGGAATGGAAGCCACAATCTACACGATGGTGTATAGTGCAGCCAATAACGTCTTTTTGTTTGGAGTCACCACTTCGGACTCGCCTTTTTTTAGGCACCAATACGAAAGGTTCCCTAAAATCCTCTTGGATAATTACGATATAGGGGGAACTATTCTTCCCTATGAAGATGAGAACGGAACTTGGCTTTCAGCATTTGCTCCAATCATGGATGCTGCTGATAAATCTGTAGGGTTACTTCAAGTAGATGAAAGGTTTGACAATTTTATTGCCGCAGCTAATGCTGCCATTCTTCGCAAATCTCTAGTGTCCCTTGGATTTATCATTATAGTGGGTTTCTTCCTGCTTAGATTCATCCGTTCTATATTGAGGAAGGAAGAAGCTATTGCAGTTCAGCTGGTAACTAATAGCAAAATTATTGAAGAGAAGAATGAAGCATTAATAGCATTAAATGAAGACAAAAATAATTTGCTTTATATAGTTGCTCATGATCTTCGTGGCCCCCTGGGAGGCATCAAAGGGTTAGTAAAGATCATCGAATTAAGCATAGAAAAAGCAACGGAAGAACAGCAACATTGCATGGAGTTGATCAATAATTCAACACAAAGATTGGAAGAAATGATAGATAAAATACTCGATGTAAATGCAATAGAATCAGAACACCTTAATATTGAACTAAAACGGCTAAACATAGTTAAGCTGGTGGAACAAATTATCGAGAATTTTGATCGTGAAGCCACTAAGAAAGAGCTGACAGTACATTTTTCACCTCCTACTGCCCCTCATTACGTGAATGCAGATGAGAATTATCTTACCCAGGTATATGAAAACTTATCGTCCAATGCGGTAAAATTTTCACCGAAAGGTAAAAACATCTATGTAACAATAGAACAGAGAGGTGATAAAATACGAACTATTGTTAGAGATGAGGGTCCTGGAATAGGTGAAAAAGACATGAAGAAACTATTTGGTAAATTTCAAAAGTTGAGCGCGAAGCCCACAGGGGGAGAACTATCCACCGGATTGGGCTTGTCGATTGTCAAAAAATATATTGAAGCGATGAATGGCAGGGTTTGGTGTGAAAGTGAACTGGGTAGTGGGGCCAGTTTTATCGTTGAACTTGACGGAGTTTCGCAATAGATAAAAACCCAAAGAGTGATATTTCTTTACGATTTCATCCCGAAATTTAAAATTTGTTGATTGTTCGTCTTAATCAGTCCACATTTTGCTTAAGACGAACAATCACAGATTTATTAATGTGATTACCAATATGTTCAACAGCTATTTTTATCCCCCGATACTTATATAGCAGCTTTTTATTAATTGTTTCACATCTGAAATAATTTGCTTCAACTGCTATTTTTATCAAAATTACAAGACGTTTAAAAAAAGTTATCAACAAAATGTTAATCTTACTTTATTGAAATACACTCCATTACAGAGATTATCAACAGCTTGTTAATAACCGCGTTTGTAATTTGTCTTTTGTATTACAATTTTTGACAGAGTATTATATTTCGGAGAAATTCTATTATAGATAAAGTTCTTTGTGTTTGTAGGGGGGAGATCGAATGTTAACCGATATGGTAAACATCGTTCTTTTACAGAAGCGATGAGAAACTAGGTGCAGCAAGCCATCATGTACTGAAACAAGACAGCAGCAGATTCGAAATACACTTTTGAGATTAATTGCCTTCGGGCATTATATATCACTAAATCCTTAAAAGGCCATGAAAAAGAAAACAAACGCTGTTATGGCTATTCGAGTGAATACCTGCCAGTTTAAATCATTCTTCATAGTTTCTTGCTCTGTGTTACTTTCTGCAACCTGCGGACATGGGCAGAACAGTTCTACTGGCCCTACTACACCTGCCGAAGGCGTTGCCATTAATGCGTTCAATTTAGACCCTGCTCCTTCAGCGATATTAGATGTGTCATCCACAACCAAAGGAATACTGATTCCTAGGATGAGCGCAGCAGAACGCTTGGCGATTGGCAATCCGGAAGAAGGATTGATGGTTTATGATTTATCAGCAAAATGCTTTTATTATTATTCGGTGAATGCATGGATAAGTTTATGTACATCTTCAACATCCGGTGCTGATAGTGATTGGGACTTCACTTCCAATTCCCCCCATATGTTTAACCTGAATACTGGCAATGTTGGCATTGGAACAGCAACACCGGGTGCAAAGTTAGATGTTGCAGGCGATGTAATATTAGGTGAGACAACCGCGAATAGTCACATCGTCAAAGGCAAGGTAACATTCTTTCCAAGCTCCTTAAATCCTGGAGCAAACCTGGAGCTCAGGGCGTTCCAACCGGATGGACGATTTGATATCGCATTGAACGGAAACACCCTGTTTGCGCGGATGGGGGGAGATGGCTTTGGATTTGGTGCAGGAGAGTTTAAGGCTCATGGCAGAGGACTAAATACCGCTATAGGTATAATAGGCACTCAGGGTATTGTTCACATCCCAAGGTTATTCATTGCCGGAGGTCATGATGGGCCGAACCATACATCACAACTCCAAATCCAAAGAAGCGACCCCTCCGAATGGAAAACTGGAGCGGCTTATCCAAATGGGGCCAATCATTATGTTATTACAACTTTTCTTGGGCACCTTGGTCCTACTTCTAGCCACCGCGCTCCATTGAGGATCGGAGCCTATGACTTATCTCTTTATACAGGAACCACTGATAATGAAAGGATGAGGATTACAACAGAGGGCAATGTAGGCATTGGCACAGCGACACCTTCATCAAAAACAGAAATTGTCCACTCCGATATAAATGCTGGAGCAAGTGTTCTGAGATTGACAAACGAGACCAATGGATCGAGTTTTACAGAAGCGGGTATTACTTTTAATGTGGGTGTTCCGGGAGGCACTCCGAGTTTTGATGCAAATCGAATTTATGGCCGATATGATGGCCTCAATGCAAAAGACGGTCGCATATCTATTCAAATAAGGGATGGAGCGGGAACATTGCAAAATGTGTTGAATATAAAGAGCAACAGGATTGGAATAAATACTACATCCCCTACAGTTGGGACCGCTTTAGATGTTAACGGAAAGGTAAAGGTAAGAACACTCGATCCGGGGAGTTTTGATGACATTGTTGTAGCCGATGCGAATGGAGTGTTACACGTCCGAAATGCAAGCACACTTGGAGGTGGCGGAGGTGGAGGAATAACCGGAAGCGGAGCAAACGGCCAGGTTTCATTCTGGAATGGAACATCTTCCCAGGCAGGTGATGCTGATTTTATTTGGGATAATACAAATAAAAGATTGGGAATTGGAATAGCTACACCATTGGAAAAACTTCATGTAAACGGCAATGCAAGAGTTGACGGAGACGTTCAGCTAAATGGCACTGCAATTACTACTACTACAAGCAATTCTACTTTAACTTTTGATGTATTAGGCAATCCAAATGCTATATATCTCGGCCAAAATGTAAACGCCCTTCCCACTGGACAAGTGCTTACATTGATTCCTGCCGGTTCAAGCATTCCCGGGGCACCGTCTGGTGGAGTTGCTTTGTTAGCCGATTTTAACCTTAATGGCTATGCTCAATTGAGGGTAGGCCCTCCCAATGATCCACAAAGAAGAAGTATCAAGATTAATGAAGACAACCTTGGAACAATTGAAATAGCAAATAGCACAGGCGATTTTATTAATATTGATGGTGTTAACTCAACTACAAGCTGGGCAATTCCCAAGAATATTGAGTTTATAAAGGGTGTTGATGTGTCTGGAAATCCGATTGGTGGCAACGTAGGGATTGGTATCAGCAATCCTCAAACTGCGCTTCATGTTAATGGATCCGTAACCGTAGGATTACAAACTGTAGCAAGTGGTATTTTTTCGCATGCTGAGGGTGATAAAGCTCATGCCACAGGGATTAATTCTCACGCCCAAAACCATCATACGAAAGCCATGGGTGATTTTTCTCATGCAGGTGGTTCTGGGTTTCAGCCAACAACTTTTGTGGTTGCATCAGGAACAACTTCGTTTAATCACTCTTTGGTTACCTCCAGTTATACTGGGGTAGGAGCTGCAGCCAATCAGTCGGCTATATTAGGAGGTTTTGACAATGAAATACAATCTACTGCAACAAGCTCAGTCGTGCTTGGTGGGCAAGGCATTTCTGCTACACAACCCAATACGGTTTATGTTCCTAATATTGAAGTGGAAGGGAATGGAATTACCTTTCCTGATGGAACAGTGCAGACTACTGCCGCAACAGGCGGGTCAACCGCGTTGGTTTATAGAGCTATACTAACGCAATCAGGAACAAGCAATCCAACAGTCAATGTATTAGAAAACACTTTAGGGAGCGGGAGCTTCACATTCACGCGAACAGGTGTTGGGGCCTATTCAGCTAATTATTCTAATAATTTTTTACTGGGAGGAGTTAGTGTTTTAATAGGTAGTTCTATCAACGGAGGGTTGTTGAACCACATCACATACGGACCTTCATCGAATAATAATATCGCGATCAAAACTTGGGATGGAGCTGGGAATCAATCTGATGATATATTGAACTTTACATCAATTGAGATACGTATCTATCCTTAGTATATACGTACGATGCTACAAAAACGGCTTCGGTTACTCTTAATGAAACTAAAGTTCACATACGGTTAACAGTGAAAGTAGCGAATAATATATATTACCTTGAGAGATTCCTTGCTATTCCTAGGTTAGGGGTGCTGCTACTTTTTCTGGGGAGCGCTTTGTGTTCCTTTTCAGTGGAAGCGCAATCCCTCACCGACCAACAACTAATAGACCTCATTAACCAGCAGCCTCCTGTTCCCAGCAACCAGTTAAAAAACACATTACTCAATAACTCTCCGCTTTCGGATGCTGTATTGCTTGCTATGTTAAACCGTACTCCACCTTTGCCTAATGGCGCGGTGAAAGATGTGTTATTAGCTAATTCTCCACTTTCAGATGTTGTATTGCTTGCTATGTTAAACCTCACTCCGCCTTTGCCTAATGGCGTGGTGAAAGACGTGTTATTAGCTAATTCCCCACTATCAGATGCAGTATTGATTGCCATGATAAACAGCGGGCTATCAAACGGGCCCACCAAGGAAATTCTACTTAATGAATCTCCATTGTCAAATGCAGTATTGACTGCTATGCTAAATAGGAACCCTCCTTTACCATCAGGGATAATAAATCAAATTATTGCTACCAATCCGCTCACATCTTCTATAATTACAACCAATGTGAGTTGTAACGGAGGCAATGACGGTTCCATTGATTTAACAGCAACAGGAGGTGGGCCTCCTCATACTTTTCTTTGGTCAACCGGAGCGACAACAGAAGACATTAACAACCTAACCGCAGGCACATATAGCGTAACGATAACCGACCAGCTTTCCAATACATCAACAGCTAATGCAACTATTACCGAACCAYCTGCATTAGCTCTTTCTACAAGTCAAATAAATGTCAGTTGTAATGGAGGTAATGATGGTTCAATAGATTTAACATCAGCAGGCGGTACTTCACCATATAACTTTAGTTGGTCGAACGGGGCAAATACAGAAGACATAGGAAGTTTAATCAGCGATACCTATGAGGTGACTGTGACCGATAACAATGGATGTACGGCCACAACGAGCACTATTATTAACGAACCGCCAGCAATTGTAATCACTCCAGTCATCACAACAATCAGCTGCRACGGTCTTAGTGATGGATCGATAGACATTTCGGTTTCGAATGGCGTTTCACCTTACAGYTTCACTTGGTCTAACGGGGCAATTACAGAAGACCTATCCGGATTAAGTGCAGGTACCTTTGAAGTAATCATAACCGATGTGAATGGGTGCASTGCAACAACAGTTGTGATAATTGATGAGCCTGCACCGCTCAACATCACTACAAGCCAAACGGATGTAACTTGTAACGGAGCGAAYGATGGTTCCGTAGATTTAACTGTCACCGGAGGCACAACGCCTTATGATTTTAACTGGTCTAACGGGGCAATTACAGAAGATCTATCCGGATTAAGTGCGGGTACTTTTGATGTCATTGTTACCGATAATAACGGATGTACAATAACATTAGCAAATCAAACTGGCTGTCTTCCTCCGCCTTCCAATATGGTCAGTTGGTGGCCCGGAGATGGAAATTCAAATGATATTCAGAATGGGAATGATGGGACTTTGCAGAATGGGGCAACCTTTGCTACTGGATTGGTGGGGCAGGCGTTTAGTTTGGATGGAGTGGATGATGTTGTAAGCACTGCCAATAATCCGTTTAGCACTGCTCAGATTGGTTCGTCTGGTTCGCTGGACGCTTGGGTGAATTTCAATAGCCTACCTCCATTGAATGATGGTGCTTTTGTAGCAGATATTGAAGGTTGGGTTGGAATAATTTATGGGAAAGGTGATGTTGATAATGCTGAAAAGTTGAAGTGTCGTCTACATGATGGAACTACAAAGACTGTGAATACAATTACTCCTCAATTAAACCAATGGTATCACATGGCAGTAACGTGGGATGGAAGCACGATGAAGTGCTATCTTGATGGCGTTTTGGAAGGAAGCATTGCAGCAGGCGCCATTGCCCCAGATAATACAAATAGACCATTTAGTATTGGGGGGGCTTCAGCTTTTCTCACAGGCGAATTTTCCCAGCCTCTTGCACTCGATGGCTTGGTTGACGAAGTCGAAGTCTATGACCGTGTCTTGTCCCAACAGGAAATCCAATCCATCTACAGTGCAGGGAGCGCAGGGAAGTGCAAAAACAACTCTTCAATTATCATTAATGAACCACAAGCAATCAATCTTACTACTAATATTAACAACATAAGCTGTAACGGAGCTAATAATGGTTCTATAGATTTAACTGTAGCCAATGGCACAACCCCTTATAGTTATAGCTGGTCAAATGGGGCAACAACAGAAGATATTAGCAATTTAACAGCAGACACATACATAGTAACAGTTACAGATAACAATGGTTGTACAGCTACCTTAAGTGTAACCGTTATTGAACCCGATATTTTAACACTTAGCACAAGTATAACCGATGAAAGCTGTAATGGCAGTCAGGATGGCGCTATAGATTTAACAGTCACTGGGGGTACTCCACCATATAATTACATCTGGTCAAATGGCGTAACAACTCAAAATTTAACTGGCTTAGTATCAGGTACTTATCAGGTAACAGTAACTGACGGTAACGGATGCATTGGAAGCACTACGGTTACCATAACACAGTTAATTGCTCCCACCATAGATGGGCTTTCGCTGATTAACACAGGTGGTTTTTTCAGGGTTTTGACCAATACAACAGTAAAAGTTTATGGAAATGTAATCAACAGAACAAACGGGTTGTACGATAATCAGGGTGAAATTAATTTAACCAAAGACCTTATTAACAATGGAAACAACCAAGGGTTTGTAGAAACTTATGGGAAAGTGGAACTGTTCGGGCAAAACGATCAAGCCATAATAGGTAATAATATCACAACATTTCATGACCTGATACTTTCCGGAAGTGGAATAAAAAACCTCGAAATAGGAGCTGAGGTTCACGGAAGTTTGAATTTGAACGACCGGGAGTTAGCAACATATTTTAATACCGATTTGACCATCAAAAATACAAGCCCTGGCGCCATTACCAGAACAAGTGGGTTTGTAAGCAGTAAACAAGCAGGAAAGTTAATTAGAGAAACTAACGCAAATAATCCGTATTTGTTTCCTGTTGGCTCTAGCGTGGGAACTACCAGATACAGACCTGTTGAAATAACCCCAAGCGTAACCACTCTTGAAAGTTATTCTACTAGATTTGTCAATAACAACCCTTCTGTTGATGGATTTGATGTGAATGCCAAAGATCCTAGCGTTGTTGTGATAAACCCAATATACTTTCATCTTATTAATAGAGAGCTGGGAAGCAATCCGGTTGACATTAGTTTGTTTTTTGACAACCAAGCAGATGGTAGCTTTAATGGAGTGACACATTGGCAAAATGTACCTCAATGGGAGGATGTTGGGCCTACAGTTTCTATCCTTAATACCTCTCCTCAATTAAGTTCCAATGCAATTTCAGGATTTGATAATTTCTCATTGCAGGCCTTCGCATTATCCATCAACAGTTCTTCGACAATAACTGGCTGTACGCTTTCAGTAGCCAACAATAATATCTCGATTTGTGAAGGAGAAAACATTCAACTCAATGTATCGGGACAAGGGATAACGGATTTCCTATGGACACCGGGAGTTGGATTGAACTGCAATGATTGTCCTAACCCGATTGCCTCTCCGCAAAGTACAACCACTTATACCGTTTCAGGTTTTGTAAGCGGGGTTGCCTGTGCTCAAACTGTTCAGGTTACTGTCAATGTCATTCCTGAACCGGAAATTTTTTTATGTGATGACCAAACCATATGCTTCGGGGCAAGCGCACAATTGTTTGCAACTGGAGGAGCAACCTATACATGGAGTCCGACCGATGGTTTAAGCGACCCCAACATATCCAATCCCGTTGCAAGTCCGCAGGAGACAACGACATACAATGTTATAGTAACGGCAGCAAACGGTTGCTCTTCTTCATCGGGGTCAGTAACGGTTAATGTCATCTCTCCTGTAACTATAGAAGCTACGAGAGATGACGCTTGTCCCGGTAGATGTGACGGGATTGCCACTGCAATAACCACAGGCCAAACTCCTCCTTTTTCATACCTGTGGAGTAACGGTGCAACCACAGCATCCATTGACGATTTATGTGGAGGAGATACCTACAGTGTAACAGTAACAAATGGTAACGGATGTACTACAAGCGATAACATTATCGTTGGTTTTGAATTGCTGGTTTGCCCAATAGACCCGTGTGATGGTGTAAGTATTGAAATTGCAGGAAGCAATGCAACCTGTATAGGCGCTTGTGATGGCAGCATTGACATAACAATTACAAGTGGAGTAACGCCCTATACTTTTCTGTGGGATGACCCTAATGCAAGTACAACAGAGGACGTTGCTAACTTATGTCCCGGACAATATACGGTGTCTTTCAATGATGCGGATGGATGCTTTCAAACTGCCGGCTTTAGAATTGAAGAGGAAGCCGGTGACCTTTTTTCCTCATTGTTTAGCCGAAATGCTTGTATAAGTAGCTGTGATGCTGCTGTTAATTTGGAAGTTACGGGGGGGATTCCACCGTATGATTTCCTGTGGGACAATGGTGCATCAACAGAAGACATTACAGGGCTATGCGCTGGGCAGTACAATGTTATAATCACCGATTTCAACGGATGCCAAATTTTTGATAATGTCACCATAATTGAAGATGCTGCGGCATGCATACCAGGATGTAACTTAAGCGGCTTTTTGTCTAAAGAAGATGCTAATTGCCCCGATGTTTGCGATGGGAGTGTTGACATAACAATATTTGGAGGCACGACACCTTACAGCTATAACTGGTCGAATGGTGCCATCGTTGAAGACCCCGATAATTTATGCGAGGGAAACCATAGTGTTACTGTTACAGATGCCAATGGTTGTGCGATTTATGGGGGTGTAAGTATCGGTGTAGAAATGGCAGAATGTACAGGAACTTGTTTGGATTTTACCTTTACAACTGAGACGGAAGATGCAACATGCCCGGGTGTTTGTGACGGCACAGCAGAACTGTTCGTAACTGGAGCGTTCGGCCCTATTGAATATCAATGGAGTAATGGTAACGTATTTTCGGATGCAAGTGATCTATGTGCGGGGATATATACCGTTACGATTACCGATGTTATCGGCAGAGTTACGGTTACAGATGTAACCATTGGCAATAAAAATATACAATGCACTAATCCTTGCAATACCTTGAGCGCTACTATAGTTGGAATAGACGCAATCTGCCCTGACCCCACCGCATATGGGGAAGCAGACCTAACGGTATTTGGCGGCAACTATCCTTACACGTATGAATGGAGCAATGATTCCACAACACAAGATGTAGATAGTTTAATTCCACAGCAAACATATACAGTCACAGTAACAGATGCTCAAGGTTGTGTTACTACCTCCAGTGTTACTACCGGCTATGAAAACTCAACGTGTAATTTTACCGACCCCTGCCAAAATCTTTTAGTTTCAATCGTTGGAGCCAATGAAAGCTGTTCCGGATTTTGCGATGGCAGCATTGATTTAACCGTTACAGGAGGAACAACCCCCTATTGCTTCCTGTGGTATCATGGGCAAGTAATTGAAGACAATGCTCAATGCCAAAACTTGGATTTACAAATACTTACTCCAATAGGGCAGAACCCCTTTTGCATTCTTTGGACTCAGGCCGAAACGACAGAAGACATCAATGGGTTATGTGCCGGGCCATACCGTGTGGAAATATTGGATGCCACCGGTTGTCAGCAATCGGCAAGCATGAGCATAGGAACTGAAACATTTAACTCAATCATAGTTGCTATTGACGCTGATTGTCCCGGAACATGTGATGGGAGTGCCAATCTTAGTGTAATTGGTGGTTCTCCACCTTATTTATACCAATGGAGCAACGGAGCAAATACACAAGATATCAATTTCGTTTGTGACAATAGTTATTCCGTGATAGTAACTGATGCCAATGGATGTACGCTATCTGATAATGCAACTATCGGATTGCAAAATACGCAATGCCCTGACCCATGTGTTGGATTCGCACTGACATTAAATGGCACGGATGCTGTTTGTCCAACTGCTTGTGACGGTAGCGTATTCCAAATTATCACCAATGGAACAGCTCCTTTTACTTACACATGGAGTAATGGAGCATCAACCCAGCACCTGCAAGATTTATGCACAGGACAATATGATGTGACTACCACCGATGCCAGCAATTGCACGGCAACCACAAGCGTTACCATCGGCTTTACCAGTTCCATTTGTCCTGAATGTCAGAATTTCAATGCTTCCGTCACAAATACGACTGATGCCATTTGCCAAACCATTTGTAATGGAAGCATTGATATAACGGTATCCGGAGGTTCTCAGCCATATATTTACAACTGGTCAAGCGGAGCAACAACAAAGGATGCAGATGATTTGTGTCCGGGAAATTATTCGGTGACCATAACGGACCAACTCAATTGTGAATTAAATCTTACCGCCACTATTAATGCCACAAATATTACTTGCCCGCCAAATTGTGAACTACTCGAAACCTCTGTTACAATTACTGATGCCTTAACTACCAACGATCCAAGTTGCCCAACCTTTTGTGATGGCGAAATTGAGTTGATTGTTACAGGAGGATTAGAACCATATACATATCAGTGGAGCGACCCGTCATCTCAAACAGATACCACTGCTACTGGTCTGTGTCCCGGCACTTATACCGTAACAGCCACCGATGCCAATACATGTACCATTATTGCTGATGCTACGGTTAGCACTTCGGATGACTGCGATGAAGAATACCTTTCGGGTATTTCTCTGAACAACTACGGGGCTTATGTGAAAGTACCTCTCAATGCAGGATTGAATGTTTACGGACATGTCTATAACGAAATAGGTGATGATGGAGCAGGCGGGCTTTTTGTAAATTCTGGGGCAATAAGGGTAACAAAATACTGGGTAAACAACGGGGGCAATGATGCTTTTGATGCAAGTGAAGACGGCTTAGTTGAACTCATCGGCAACAGGCAATGGATTCTTGGAACAGACCCTACCCAGTTTTATGAATTATCACTATTTAATCCCCAAACCAAGAAACTGTTGGCAGTGAATGCCAAAGTGGATGGCTTCTTGCACCTCAACGATTGTGAGTTTGCTACGCGAGATAACCTCTTGATTGTAAATACCGAGAATGAAAATGCCGTGGACAGGACAAGCGCTATAGACGATAATGTAACGGCAGGATTTGTGAGCAGTGCAGAAACAGGAGCGTACATCCGTCATACAGGTGCAATATCAGATTATCCCTTTCATGTAGGTTC
This sequence comes from Flavobacteriales bacterium, assembly GCA_002746335.1. GTDB lineage: Bacteria > Bacteroidota > Bacteroidia > Flavobacteriales_H. Next base: position 21,238 of record NVWW01000001.1, read on the forward strand.
CTCTATTGGTAATACGCCAAGGTATCGCCCTGTGGTGATAAAACCTACAGTTTCTACTCACCATGAATATGGGCTTCGAATGGTAAACTTCGACCCTGAAATTGATGGCTTCTTCCGTTCAGACCCATATAAAGAGCCAAATATCGAAGTAATTAATAATGAATTTTACCACCTTATTGACCAGATTAGCGGTGTTGATGCGGCTGATATCACAATTTCATATCATGAAAATACAGACAATGAATTATTCCAAAGCATTTCTCATTGGGATGACCCGGAAATCTGGACAAATACAGGCAACATCTTCTTAAATCAGAGTTCCAGCCCAATACAGCTAAGTTCTGTTAGGGCTGAGGATTGGAATGATTTCACCGAACCTCCATTTGCTTTGTCAAGAGCAGGCTTCTTTGTAAATACTTCAGGCTTTGGGGACACCGATGGCGATGGCGACTTTGACGATGTTTCCTATGTGATCACTGGGGACGGCCTTCCGCCCAATGACGGCACAGGAGCGGATGGTCCTCTGGACCAAAGCGGTCAGGGAGATCAAGATGGTACAGGGGGAGACTTAAATGTTCCGAACGAAGTGGGAGGTAGCTACACCCTATCTGTTCAGGAAGGGCCTTGCAATACCGCCTTGGACATCAATTTTGAAATGGACAACAGCGGAAATATGAGTAATGTAACGGTGACGACTACTGATGAAGATGTTTTTGAATTAGCCGATGATTTATGGTTTACCAGTGGATATACCATAGGATTTAATAGCGCACCTGCTGATGACGGCCCGCAATGCGACAACCTTATTCAGGTGCAGCTCAATACCAACGACCCCGTGATTTTAAAAACAACTGATGATGACCTTTTTATTGTCAATGGTTTGGATCCAAATGATAATACCTATCAATTATTGAATATCACCAGAAATGAAGATGGAACTGTTGTACACTCAGTTACGGGAACAGATGTAATAAATGATTTGTGGGACGGAGACAAAGGAATCAGTTCGGTCATTCCGGGTTTATACAAATTTGAATTAACTGTAGGTATTAAAGGAACAGGTGGTGTTTACACTGGAGACACGCATTTATTCGAAGGACAATTCTTTGTAGAATGATAAAAAGAATCACAAATACAGCAATCTTATTGGGAGTGCTTTGCRGCATTTGCATAAGTCTTTGGGCAAAACTGTCTGCTCCCAAAATAGCTTACATCAAGTCGGCAGAATTGGTCAATGAATACATCGGAATGAGAGAGGCTATAGAGATGTTTCAAAACAAGCAAAAAGAGTGGAAAACCAACTTGATAACGTTACAAAAAGAACTGGAGAAATCCATTGCGGATTACCAAAGAGATTCTTTGAATTTGTCAGATGAGCAAAGGATTAACCGTAAAGTAACAATTCTTAAATTAAGGGAAGACATGATTAGGTATTCGAATGTGGTGAATGAAAAAGCAGCAGAGGAAGACAACAAAATGACACAGGGAGTTTTGAATCAGATTAACAGCTTCGTTGAGAAATACAGCAAACAAAACGGTTATAGCGTGATTTTTGGAACAACTGCTTCGGGCAACTTAATGTATGCCGAAGAATACATGGACATTACCGATGAGGTGTTGGATGCTTTAAACAAAGATTACAAGGGACAATGATAATAAAAGCTCACATAAAAATATTGGCTGCTATTTGGCTGATAACCTTGCTGGCTTGTAATGAAAAACTTTCAAGTGAGAAAGAAATGTACCAGTGGTTTAACGAACCGGAAAACGGGCTAATGAAGACAAAAGCAGTAAATGGGATAAAACTAACAGTCAAATACCTTCCCGTAGAATATTTGGCCTATAAAGAACTCAATGGCATGGATGGCTATGACAAAACCGTAAGGGATAGCATCATGGACACCTATGACAGTAGTTATACCTTTTTATTGACTATTGGCCCTGACGAAGAAAGTGGAGAAGATTTTGACATTCAAAGATTAGATATAACCAATTATTCTGAGTACAAAGACAGGGTAATGTCAATGAATTTTCATATTGGTGACTGTCTGATTTTGAGGACAGAACATGGTGAATTTAAACCCGTACTTTCAGCCATGGAAAACGTTTATGGATTATCGAAGCATCGAAACATCTACATCGTTTTTTCACCTTCACATGAAAAAAGCGAACTGCTTGATGTGCAAACTTTTGACTTAATTTTTAATGACGAGCTGTTTGAAACCGGCATCAACCACTTTGTTTTTCAAAAAACTGATTTTGAAGCCGTGCCGAAAATAAATTTCTGGAAAACAACAACATAGCGATGATAAGAAACAAAAAAATATTAAAGCGGATTGCTATGCTGATGCTCATTTCATTTTTGAATGAACTCTTTTTTCCAACATTGGCAATGGCGTTGACCGCAGGCCCAAACTCACCCGAAGCATCAAGCTTTGAACCTGTTGCCACCACCGATATGGTGAGTTTGCTCACAGGAGATTTTACGTACAACCTTCCTGTTTTGAGCGTTCCCGGACCAGACGGAGGAGGATACTCACTATCGCTTTCCTATCATAGCGGAGTGACTTCTGAGGAAGAGGCCTCCTGGGTAGGATTTGGCTGGACATTGAACCCTGGTGCGATTAACCGGATGACAAGAGGTATCCCGGATGACTATAAAGGCGAAGATATTGTGCAATACAGTAAATCCCGCCCCAATTGGACCGTTGGTGTTAAACAGGATATTAACTTAGAAAAGAACAGTAAGGACGATGAGAAATTAGAAAAAGGGGAAGGGGAAGGAAAAGGAGATGGGGGATCTAGTTTTGCTGGATTTGGTAAAGATGGGCCCGGTGAAACGGATAAAGACACGGCTTTTGCTGGGGCAAGTTTACCACCACTGAACTTGGGTTTTAGCCGTGCGGTGCGGTTTAACAACTATCAAGGAATCAACAAATCCTTCGGCTTTTCGGTCGGTTATAAAGGCATGGGCAGTTTGGGATTGAATACAAGTGCTGGAGAAACGACATTTAGTGTGGATGTTAATCCTGCTGCAATCATTAGAGATATTAAAGCTAAAACTTACAAAAAGTTAACAGAGACTATGGGTCCACTGGAAGCAAAGGATCAAAAGAAAGTAGATGAGTACTCAGATAAATTAGCTAAAAGAGAGAAGGCAAGCAAACTAAGTAAGGCAGCCCGAAAAATTGGTAGGCGAGCTGAAGTGCAGGCCGTAAGTCAGTATACAAGCACATATGGCTTGCATTCATACACGAACTTTGAAAGTTCCGTAGCTGTAAGCTCATATAAGGGAATTTCATACAACTACAGTGCTTCGGTGCAGGTGAATCCTTCTCAGCTTCATATCGGATTTCAAAGCGGGCATTCAGGCAATTTCAATATACAGGTTAACCAGGCTAAAGCCGAGATGAAAGGGTTCGGTTATATGTATAACCCGCGGTTGGATATGTATGACGACACAGATTTATTAGATGTTGATGACAACAGTGAGATCTTATCAGATCACTATGTTGAAAAAGCAAGCCATTATGACAAGAAGGACTACTATCTGGGGATTCCTTTTAATAACGCAGATAATTTTTCTGTCAGCGGAGAAGGCTTGGGCGGCGGCTTCCGCTTGTATCATGAAAAAATAGGCCATTACTATCCTAATTTCACTACAAGCAAGCAACAAATCAGGCAAACGGCCATTGAGGTAGCGTATGGTGTTAATTTAGGATTAGGCTTTGATTTTGGTCTTGGCTTTAATAAGCTCGAAACAAGGGATTGGAAATTTCCTTCGAATATTAATCCTGGAGATGAATTGCCTACCTTGGACAAGCATCAATTCATTGACCCTGATGACGCAAACAGAGGCTTTTTCAGGTTTAATAATGATTTGGGAGGGAACCTTGTCCGTTTCAGTTCTGCTGCCCCTTCAGTTGCTTCCATTCCACCTAAAGTTACTTTGCCGGGCACCAAAAAGCACTATCCGAATATTGCTTCGTTGGGAGTAATAGACAATTTTTCCGCACAAAACTCAGGAAGGTCCTCTTTTATTGATTACAATTTGCTGAATGACGGTGGCAACCCAACTAACAGCAGGATAGAAAAAGATGTTGATATTGTCTCGCTGTCAGATAGAATCAACCCGGCAAACGCCCTGTTTGAAGTGGCGACCTATAACGAAGCAGGCATGCGCTATGTTTACGGGCTGCCGGTTTATACCAGAAACGAAAAGAGTTATAGCATCGGGCTTGAAACCCCCTCGCTCGTAAACAACTACCTGGCTTATGAAGCTGTCGATATAGACATCCCCTTAAACAACAACAGCATTGTAGGCGAAGAAAAAAGTGCTGCCTATGCCCCTACCTACTTATTGACACAAATCAACACCCCTGATTATGTTGACATTGGCCCTGACGGACCCGATGGAAATGATTTTGGCGGCTGGACGAAATTCGCCTATAGGGACAATGCAACCAGCAACAACGGGTCGAGTGTAAAAGGAAGCTGGTATGGTTACAGAACCCCTTACAACGGACTGTTGTATCAAAAAAATCAGATTTCAGATGTGCGGGACGATATGGGTTCTGTTAGCTGCGGTGAAAAGCAGATTTATTATTTGAAGGCCGTTGAAACCAAAACTCATGTTGCCTTTTTCATCACCAATGCAACCGATGCCTCTGTGGAATTTGCAAATTATATTCCTAATGATGTGCTGAATAAAAATGCAATCGTTCAGTCGTTGAGCGGAAGTACTGACCCGAGGGCAGATGGCATAGGAGCTGACATCACCAATAGTTCAGCAAATAATCCTCAGGCCAAAGACAATTCCAAACTGCTGGAAAAATTAGAAAGAATTGTACTCTACTCGAAAGATCGGTTTGAAAAGCCCCTGCAAACCATTCATTTTGAATACGATAAAGACTTCAGTTTGGTCAGAAACTTACCGAATACAATTTCATCCGATTATGGGAACAAAGGAAAACTAACGTTAAAAAGAGTTTGGTTTGAGTATGAAGGGGTAGTAAACAGCAAAATTGCGCCTTATGAATTCAGGTACCAGTACCGAAAGAACTACCCTTCCGAAGTTCTGGCCAAATATCCCGATTTGGTAAATGGCATTTCCAGCTTAACCGATATAGCAGAAAATCCTGATTATCAGCCACAGGCACTTGATATGTGGGGAAATTATCAATACAAAGGCAATACAAGGCACGACCTTATGCGTCCTTGGGTCTCACAGGAAGCCAATGACCCCAATTTTGACCCCGCTGCATGGCAATTAAAACAAATAAGGTTGCCTTCAGGAGGTGAAATTAATATCCAATACGAGCAAAAGGACTACTGCTATGTGCAAGACAGAGACGCAATGGCCATGGTCAGCTTGAAATCCAATTCAATAGATAGCGATGACCCTGAAAACACTAAGTTTTATCTCAATCTTGATGACATCGGAATTACAGCACCCGCAGACATTACTGCACTTGAAACCAAACTGAAAGAATTCTTTGGCGTTGATAAGCCGGATTATATAGATTCCCAGGATGAGGAAAGCCATGAATTTTTGAAAAGGAGAATCTATTTCAAGTTCTTGTATGCGCTCAAAGGCGAGAATCCCGACCTGAATCACTGCAAATCCGAATACATCACCGGCTATACCACAGTCAACGAAGTAAAAAAAGACGGCAACGATTTGTATTTGAGCCTGGGTAGTCCCCAGAACTTTTTTCAACAGGTTTTCGGCAATAACGACAATAAGAAAAACATTCCCAAACACGTGTGTTACGATTATGTACGCACTAGGAAAGTTGGTTTTTTGGAAAACGACCAATGCACCAATAGCATGTCGAAGTATGACAACATCATCCAAACTTTTGTGGATGCAGGTGTGGAAAATCACATAATCAAGAACCAAAAAATAGTGGGGCCGAATCTGAAATTTAAAAGAGATGTAGTCAAAAAAGCAATTTTAGACATGCCCGATAAAATGAATACGCCCAAGCCGAAAAAATCGGAAATGTGTAAAGCAATCAATGAACAATTGTCTTATTTGAGGATTCCGCTGACAAAAGCGAAAAAAGGAGGAGGCGTAAGGGTGAAGCGGTTGTTGATGTTTGACGCTGGTATTGAATCGGGAGATGCCATGGTCTACGGCAGCGAATACCTTTATCATACCATAGGCGGAAGAAGCAGTGGTGTGGCTACCAACGAACCGGGTGCCGGCAGAGAGGAAAATGCATTGGTTAATTTATTGCCCAAGCAAAAGAAAAACTGGCTGGGCAGGGCCCTTTCGGGAAGGGATAAAGAACAAAACGAGGGGCCGCTTGGAGAATCCCTGCTACCGGCACCATCGGTGGGCCATTCGAGAGTAATCGTAAGAAATATCCACACCGGAAAGACCGGCACGGGATTTCAGATTAACGAATTCTTTACTGTCCGGGATTTCCCGTTTGACAAAAAGTATTCCGGAAACGGAGTAACAGGCAACGGAGTAGAACATACCGATTTGAAAGACAACAAAAGAAGGGACTGGATTAATATTCCGGCAGGATTGTTCAATTACAAAGTAGATAAAAGGTGGTATGCACAGGGGTATCGGTTTATTATCAATAACATGCACGGCCAGCAGAAAAAAATTGCTTCTTATGGAGGGACGTATAGCCCCTTTACATTCCTTAATCCCAATAATAAAACCTATTACCTGAGCACCTCTACAGAATATCAATACTACCAGCCCGGTGAAAAAGTTCCTGTGATCCGTTATGATAAAGCAGCTAAAGAATTCTTTTTCGGGGTTAACACACTCGGGGAGGAACAGGACTACACCATGGCCATGCAAACCGTGTTCGACCGAACACTGGATTTTAGCTTGGAGATAGATGTGAGCATCGGCCTGTCCTTGACACCTCCGATTTTTGTCAGCTTTTTCCCAAGTTTTAGCTATGAAGAAAAAGAACTCAACACACATACGACCAGTAAGGTGCTGCACTATCCCGCCATTGTAAAGAGCATACAGAATTATCAGGATGGAGTGGTGCACAAAACAGAGCATTTGGCATTTAATCCCGACAATGGAGAAGTAGTTGTTATTAAAACAACGGATGGTTATGATGGATTGAGATTGAAAAAATCAGCAACTACCGTACATGATGGTGGAATTTACAGTTGGACTATTCCTGGTTCATGGGTTTATGACGAAATGGGACAAAAGGCAGTGGTGGGTAATCCTGATGACCGAACCAATCAATTGAACATTACTTGCGGCAGTATAGTTGGTTACGGCAATGCCGGGAATTGGTTGAAGAACAATTTCATACTTTCAAATGGAATATTTAGGTGGAATACGTTCAATACCCCCCCGCTTGGGGTGCTTTCCGCCTCAGCCGATGAGTATGAAAATAACTGGTTTACAGACATTAGCAGTACATCGCCAATTGCCAGCATAGTGTCGGAATACGGTATTGTTGACCAATCGGGCAGCCTGGTTATCACAGCAAGCGAACTGGCTGAGCTAAACAAAAAATGGCATCTTGCTGCTAACCATGTATACAAAACCAAGCGCACTTCTTCCGACTCCGACCCCCCCAACCCCAACAACAGAATATACAAAGGAGGCGTCTACATTGACCCCTTGCCTATGTTTGACTGGACGCTATCTATTCAACCACCTGCTACCAATGGTAAATGGATTAAAACCAATGAAGTACTTAAGTATTCTCCAAACGGAAATGCGCTTGAAGAAGTCAACGTTATCGATATTCACAGCACGGCCAAATTTGGCTATTCACATACGCTGCCTATATTGATAGCACAAAATGCCACCTATGAATCCGTTCATTTTGATGATTTTGAAACCAGTTCAGATGTCAGTGTTGTTGGTGTGGAATCCCATTCCGGAAAACAATCTTTTGATTACCAAACAAATACTGATTTCAAGTTTATCGATCCTGCGATTCAGGGAATAAAACTAACGCAGCAACTGATTGATAAAGGAGCCATTGTTCAGGCATGGGTGAAGCATCAATACCCTGATAATCCGACTCAGGAAAACACGGCTGCCGATTTTAAAATTAAAATTAACAATACGCTATTAACTCCATTTGAGAAGATTGCCTCAACGGGAGAGTGGTCACTGTACAATGTCAAAATCGATGATTGGGGAAGTTTATCACAAGGGGATCTTTTAGAAGTGAAATTAAACTACAATGTAGACGCTCAGGGAGGAGAGGTCGTTTTCATTGACGATTTTCGCTTCCAGCCCTTTGATGCAGAAGCCGTTTGCTATGTCTATGATGTGCCTTCTCTTCGTTTAGTAACGCAATTCGATGATCAGCATTTTGGTATTTTCTATCAATACGACAACGAAGGAAAATTAGTGAGAAGGATGATAGAGACTGAACGAGGCATGAAAACACTGCAAGAAAACCAATACAATACACCTGTAATAAACCGGCTGCAATGATGAGGTTATTCAGCTACATATCGTTCATTTTACTCGCACTGAACACTAACCTATATGGACAAAATGCAAATGATTGCAAAAAAGAATTGAGTGCCATTAATAGTGTTATGGGGAACATGGATTTTCCACGGGATGACCAGGTTTATTATTTAAAATACAGCACTAAATCCATGATGTGGGATGAAACAATTACTCCTGCAAAAGATATCGAAATTGAAATTTTGATGAGCAAGGACCAACTCCATTATTTGGCAGGTGATATTGTGATGTTTCAAGACATGAGGGATGCTTTTATGATTATTAAATCCCGCAAAATGATCATGTGGTCCACTTCTGCCATCTATGAAGACAGGCAAGCAAAAATGGAGGATTTGGTGGTATTCAGGGATACGCTGTTGGAATTGTGTACGATAAAAAGCTGTGACAAGGTTAGTTTGGACGGTGTGGAATTAAAAAAAATCATCTTGCAGCCCAATGAACGGGCTCGCAAGTACTTAAAATTGGAAAAAATGGAGGTGCTGTACAATCCGGAAAAAAAATGGATTAACAAGGTGGTCATAGATTATACCCGGAAACATGAGATGAAAAAAACAACCGTCACCTATGATGAAATGAACTATGATTTTAAAGCAAAAATGAACAAACCGGTGATGGATTTGATTTTTGCCAGGAACAACCAATTGCGTTCCGTGTATAACGGCTATCAATTGATAGATAACAGATAAATAGGGCCAATAAATGAAAAAGAAAACCTAAAAGATATGTTTCACAAATACCACAAATGGATTTGCTGTTTTGTCGTTCAGGCTTGTTTTTGTTTGAACATCATCCCCTTGCTTGCTCAAAATCAAGAGGTATTTGATTTTACTCAAATCAGCGGTTCGACAACCGGAACCTTAACCATCAACCCGGGTATAGCGCCCTTAAACCACCAGTTAAAATCAGGGAAACTTTATGCTTTACTTGATTTGGGAGAAGATTATAAACTAGGAAATTACAGCTTTGAGATTGAAGTAACTTTCACTATTGACGGGAATGATGGCACCAATTCATATTATAACTCAGGCCCAAGAAATTTAGTTATCACTACAAATGCACCCGAGCAATTGTTCTTTTTTGATTTTACAGAAGAACCAGATATTACTCAATTTGACATTTCTTCAATAAACTTAGTTAATGCAGATTACTCAGGTAATGCAAATCCTTCGGATGCTGCTGATGTCAAAGATCATGTGGAAAATACCACTAATGGAAAAGCGAATTTACGCCTGACGTTTTATTATGAAACCGAATACAGCATTGATGTAAGAGACGTCAACAACCAATTTTTGCCGGTAACCATCACTACCTTATTGGGAACTAAGGTTACCAACCGGGTGCAAACCTTTAGTTGGAGCAATACTTATCAATTTCCCAACTACCAGTTTGAATTACTGCGGCTTTACAATACAGATGATGCCTTCGATGATGACCGGGAAGAAATTCAAACGGAAATTGACTGGAGCAAAGCCTTGAAAATCGAAACCTACAGCGGAGCCGTTGATTTGACCATTACCATTGCTGAAGGCACGGGGTTTTATGCATGGAGGGTAAGGCCGATAGGGACATTTTACGAAGGAGGCATCGCCAACGCGAAAAACTGGGGGCTTTACAACAGTCCTGCTCTCAATGATGGAGATAAACACTTAAACTTAGCATCTCTCGGGGGCAGCAATAATGCGTATTTCTATTTTGAAGACCCTGATGAAAACATCAACTGGATGTACAGTAGAACCTTTACAGAAGAAAACAAAATCAGCGAACAGATTAACTATGCCGGTAGGCTGTTGCATACCAAACAGACCCAGGCACACCTGCAATCCAATGACCATACCATTATTACCCAGACCGTCCAGGATTTTTCAGGCCGGCCGGCATTAACCACCATTCCTGTTCCTGTAGCCCCGGTAAACGGAGGCGGATTGGAAGGGTATGTTCCCGGTATGGTGACCAATTCAAGTGGCGATTTATATACTGCCGATGACTTTGATACGGATAATAATTTCGATGCTCCCGGTGTGGTGGGGCCGAGTGGACCTTATGATTATTATTCCGATGACAATATTGCACAACCGGATTTGACAATTCCAGATGCAGAGGGTTATCCTTATTCAAGAATCGTCTATTTTAACGATGCCACCGGAAGAGTAAAGGAACAATCCGGGGTAGGGAAAGTACATGCCATCGGGCTGCAAAGCAATGGACAGGGCAGAACAGTCAGGACTTTTTTCGGCACACCTTCCGATGAAGAGTTGATAAGAATATTTGGCGATGAAGCGCCTTCCGCAACCACCGTGTTCAAAACCGTCACCATTGACCAAAACAACACGGCAAGCATTACTTATACTTCCAAAGAAGGCAATGTTATTGCCACCAGCTTAACCGTAGCAGATGGTGATGCGCTTCCCGCCCCTGACGGAGCCAACACAGCCGGAGCTGACATCATCAGCAACATCACCAAAAACGTTCCCATAGAAGGCGGCTTCTACAGCACAAAAAGGCTGGCATTTTCAACAGTTACTGATGTAAATGTAACCTACAAAATTGAGTGCGATGTACTCGACCTTGCCTGTGTTACTATCTCAGGCGGTTGTGCGTATGAAGCACAATTCTTTATCCACAACTTAATCACAGGCACTATTCACAGAAGTGACGTGTTTCCATTGGATAACTATGCATGCGATGGCGGCACCAATTTACGGACGATTTCAAACATTACAACCTGGACGCCTGCGCTGCCTGTGAATGGAGGCGATGTGGAGCTTCAGCCCGGCAATTACATTTTTGAGAAAAGGATTTTCTCCACAGCCGACCACGAGAATTTAGTGGCTTCTTCCATTGATGTAGTGGCCAAAGAGCAGGTACAACCCTTGGTTAATTTTTTGATTAGCTTGCTAAAAGCTGTTACCAACGAAGGCGAATTAAACGGTTTCTTTAATCAGGTGCAAGTTTTTACCGTTGCCCTAACGGATGCACATGCTGATTTTTTGATTAGCAACGACCAGAATGATTATAAGGATGTCAGGGATTTTAACAACAACTTGTTCGATAATTTTGACTTTCAACTTGATTATACCATTGAATTCGACCAGCCCTTCACCGGTTCCAACAAACCCAATTTTATTATCGTCAAAGGGGGATGCTGCGATGCCATTCAAATTCCCATAAGATATACCCCACAGTTCAACTGCCCCTCGGTGCTGGACATTTTTGCCGCTCAACCCAACCAACACCCCGACATTGATTTTGAGCAATTCATGTTGGACCGGATAAGTGCACAAACCGGTTTGGCATTTTCAGATTTACTACCCGCATACGCTCCAGGAGAGTTTAACCGCATGATTTTTCACATGCTGACGGATGAGTACAAATGTGATGGCGCTCCTGCTATCCAATACCAATGCAAGGACTTGTGGAAATGCTGGATAAGCGTGGTGAGCAGTTTCCAGGATTTACTTGACCAGGAAGACACTTACAACGTAGCGGATGGAATAGATGGCGATGACCAGGAGGATGAGCAAAACCCTCCTGAAACTTTTGATGAACATGCTGATGATAAAGACAATGCCGATGCAGGCAACTGGTTCATTGACTGGGTGACCAAAAGAGCATTGTCCACGAGGTTGAGAGATGACATTCCGGGTGGCCAGGGAGATGTGGACTTCGAAGTGGATTTGGCCGAACAGTTCTTGAACTGCACAGGCTACCGGTTTGCCAAAATCATTGAGCCATTCGGTAAGCCAAAGGATGCAGAACCTCTTAACGATGACATTAGCGAATATGATAATACAAACCCTCCTGTTTTCCCACCCGGTCATCCAACAAAAGCAGGCGAACTTCGCTATCCCTATATAAAAGACCCGGTATTCGCCTTTAAATACTTTGAGTATAATGATATGGATTCTCCTAATGACCCTTTACTTCCAAGAGTAAAACTTTTAGAAATAACCCTTTGCTACAAAAAATTTACCTTCAAACGTCCTTTATGCGAGGATCCGGGTTGTACAGATTTCAAAGATAAATGGGGCTGTGACGAGCGATTTGATTTTTACAGCGCCATCAAAAGCTTCAGGCCACTTATTTTGATCGATGAACCCCCCCTCGAGGACTCCAAATGCACTGACTTTGACCTGAATCAGATGCTTAGTGACTTGATTGGCCGCTGTGGTTCTTATTGTGATGACCGAAGGGACGAAGTCAGGTTTGCTGTTGAAAATATGTTTATCAACAACTGCTATGAAATAGAAGGTTGCCCGGATAATGACAATGTGGTGACATTGGAGGATATCGAACTCATTACCACCGCCATCGTTCAGAACTGTATAGACAAATGCAACAATGACTTTCCCTCGCAGCCTGGTTTCCCTATATGCATACAAACAGAGTGTACCCGGTTATTATCGGATGGCACCGAACAAATACTCTCTGGTTATCCGTTTATAGAATTGCTGCCACAATGCGATTTGGACGCTATATTTCAAATAAAGCACTGGCGGTTTAATGTGAACATTAAGAATGTGGAATCCAAGTGCCCGTTGCCGATGAGGGATAACTCAGTTTGGTGGGATAATACGACACTATGCCCGACAGGAAGTTTTTCAGAAACCTATGAGGTGCAGGTCACTTCGCCATAAATTGAGTTATTGAAACAACAAAAATTATGCTACCGGTAAACTATATCATAAAGCAAAAAATAACTGAAATAATGATGCAAATGGCATGTTTTGTTGCCGGTTTTTCATTCATTTCAAATACCGTGCTCTCTCAACAAAATAATGCCGATGGGGTTTCCATATTCGGAACCGAAACCCCACCTCATGATGCAGCTATGCTGGATGTGAAATCAAGCGACAAGGGTATGTTTATACCGCGGATGACCGAAAGCCAACAACAGGCCATTAACCCATTACCGGGTGCGGACGGGCTACAGGTTTTTGTCAACAACGGGTCAAATAAAAGAGGATTGTGGTTTTGGGATGAAACATTGAATGGCAATACCGGAGATTGGGTGCGGTATGGAATAGACATTGATAAATTAATGCCCCCGGGAGTGATTATACCTTTTGACCTGAATACCTGCCCTGAGGGATGGTTGCCATTTACGGCAGGAGTAGGGCGGTTTATGGTTGGCAAAGGACAAGACCCAAGCGACAACCTCATCACCTATCCCACCGGGGGTCAAGGCGGGCAGGCCAAAGTTGCCCTTCAGGTCAGTGAAATACCTGACCATGGGCACGATTTTTCAGGTGCAATAACAGGAGGGCAAACCAGCTTTGAAACCCATGCCCATTACGTATATACAAGGGGTTCTGGAACTGCCGTAGGAAAGCACAGGGATGCAGAATTTGGCAAAAGAAATAATAAAGCAGAAACTGATCCCTTAAGCGGAAACAATACACAACAGGCCTTTCACAGCCATAGCGTAAGCGGCAATGTGACAGGAGCCTTGGGCGTCAGTACTGATTTACAGGGGCTGCCCCATGAAAACAGGCCGCCATTTGTTCCGCTGATTTATTGCATAAGGGATTTTTAAAAGATTAAAAACAACCAATAAATTGAGAAAATCAAATCCATATAAAAATATTCCTAAAACAATGCTGCTGGTTTGTTTTGCTTTGATATTGAAGAATGCCTCTTCCCAATCTGATGGTGTTTCAATATCACCCGGCAATAATGCAGCCCATGACGCTGCCATGCTGGATGTGCAGTCAACCGATAAGGGCGTGCTCATTACGCGGATGACCGAAAGCCAGATGCAATCCATCAACCCGACAGTAGGGGCGGATGGCTTGCAGGTTTTTGTGACCGATGACCCTCATCGTGGACTGTGGTTTTTTGATGAATCATTAAACAATGGGGTAGGAAAATGGGTGCGGTATGGAATAGACATTGACAAATTAATGCCCCAGGAAGTTATTATGCCGTTTAATCTATCTGCCTGCCCCGATGGATGGGTGGAGTTCACCGATGGAGAAGGACGGTTGTTGGTTGGGTTAGGACAAGACCCTACCGATAACAGCATTACCTATACCAAAGGGAATGTAGGAGGACAAGCCAAAGTTGCCCTTCAGCTCAGTGAAACGCCCAACCACCAGCACAATTTTACAGGCACAATAACAGGTGGGCACACCAACAGTCATTCCCATAGTCATAACTTATTTACCCGTAATTCGGGAACATCAGTAGATCAACACAGGGACGCAGAATATGGCCGAAAAAAGAAACGAAAACTGAGCACGGGCACAAATGGAGACAAAAACACCCAACTGTCCGACCCTCACAGGCACACTGTGAGCGGCACTGTTACGGGAACTTTGAGCAACAACCCTGCTGATTTGCAAGGGCTGTCTCATGAAAACAGGCCGCCTTATATTACAGTTATTTATTGCATAAGGAATTTTTAAACGAACCGATAAATTGAGAAAATCAAATCCATACAACAACATACTTAAAGCAGTTCTGCTGATTTGTTTTGCTTTGGCATTGAAGAATGTCTCTTCCCAAACGGATGGCGTTTCAATAGCGCCTATCAATACCCCACCTCATGACAATGCCATGTTGGATGTGCAGTCGACTGACAAGGGCATGCTCATCCCACGAATGACCGAAAGCCAGATGCAAGCCATAAGCCCTACTGCCGGGGCAGACGGGTTACAGGTGTTTGTTACTGATAATTCCAGGGGGTTGTGGTTTTACGATGAGGCCGAAGGCAAATGGGTACGTTACGGAATAGACATTGACAAGCTGATGCCTGTGGGTATCGTACTTCCCTTTGATGACAACCAATGCCCTGCCGGATGGGTACCTTTTGCCTTGGGTGAGGGAAGGTTCATTGTAGGGCTTGGTACCACTGGCGCAGAGACCTATACAAAAGATCAACCCGGAGGCAGCGCAAAGGTGCAGTTGAGCCAGAACAACTTGCCTGACCATGACCATACGTTTACTGGTTCTGTATCAGTAGGATCTACTAATTCTGTAGGGCACGCTCATGATTTATACACCAGGGGAGGGGGGGGAACTGCTGTAGGGAGCCACAGGGATGTAGAGTATGGAAAGGGTGGTAATAGGAGCGCGGGCTCGAATAATACATCAACCGGCTCGCACAGTCATACCGTCAGTGGAACGGTTACAGGAAATATAGGAAATAACCTTAATTTACAGGGAATGCCTCATGAAAACAGGCCGGCATATATAGCTGTTAAATGGTGCAAAAGGAATTTTTAAGATGAAAAAGTTATTACATAGAATCATTATGCATTTGATAAAGTGAAGTCATTAAGTAAACATATTATAGTAAAACCGGCTATTCTGCTGCTTTTTGTTCTGCTATTCGGTGGAGGAATTTCATCTTATGGTCAGACAATCATTCCTGTTACGAGCAATGCCGATGCCGGCACCGGTACTCTGCGCGAAGCATTAAGTACGGCTGTAACTGCTGCTGGTACTTCTGGTGATCATGTGTTGATACAGTTCAACGTATCCACCTCGCCCAGTTTATGCCAACTGACCACTTTTCTTCCTGCTATCAGCATAAGTAATGGCTCCATTACTTTCGCTAAGCATTCCAGTGCGCTTTTGGAACAAGGGATTGAATACGCGGGCACCGATCTTGATGGTGCATTTACTCAGGGATTATCAATCAGCAATAACACCAACACTCCTGTTACCATCCAAAGCCTTACCTATTCCATCCGGATCACTGGTTTGGTATTTCGGGGATTTAGTGACCGGGGGCTGAGTACGAGTGCTAGCGGGGTACAGCGAAGAGCAATTCAATTAACCGGTACGGAAAATGTTCTTATTGACGGCTGTTCTTTTTACGATTTTAACGATGCAATTTTTAGTACAGACCAAACTACCGGTTTAGTGGTTGATGATAATGAGTTTTACATTAGAGAAGAAACAGTCGGGAATTCTTGTCACGCTTTTATAGGAGAAGGTGAAACCAGTGGTCCGGTGATTGTCTCCACCATATATTTAGTTAATAACATCGTGCAACTCGATCCAATGAATCCCTTTGTTATGCCAACAATTTTCACCATAGAAACTAGCGGTTGGGCGGGTGGGTTTCAATATGTGATGGCTGATAATAACAACGATCAAGTGGTTGTTCAGAGCAATCAATTTCAGGGAATCCTGGTGGCTTTAAATCTTCATAATTTCAATGTGAATACCTCTGCAACTACTTGCACCATTGATGATAACACCTTTTCTAATTGCTACATAGGGGTGGAATTATCTGGACCAAAACCACATTGGATATTCACAATAAATATATTCACAGGAAATATATTTAATAATCTGTTTTTAAAATCAGATGTGACGGACGGAACGCAAAGCGGCTTTCGGATGATTGAAACCAACAGTTTGACTTTGACACCATTTAATCAAGGCAATAATATGTCTTCGGGTTTTGCTGGCGCATACTCTATTTTGGTGGATGGCCAATTTGATCTCGAAGTGCAATTAATTGGACTAGATTTGGATGGAAGAATAACTTTGGGGGATGCTGTTCAAGCCAATACTCATACGGTTATCAGACAAACCAAAATTCGGCACCATGTACCAGGGAGTCCCATTCCTATCCAACACATCTACAGCGACAATAATGGAGGTATAAATTCCCCAATTTTATTTCTCGCAAGTTCAGCCAATGGCAACATTGTCAAACCGGTCATACAATCATCAGTGGTTACGAGCGGCAGCCCAAATGACCAACTGGCGGTGAATTTTACACTCGATGCGTTGCTAAGTAATTCTAACGAACCATTTGTAGCGGATTTTTACAAATCCAATGACAACGGAGACCTATTGGATTACCTTGGTAAATTCGATATTCCATCGCCGCTTACGGGGGGTACCTATTCCGCTTCTATCCCGATTGTCTCGGGAATACTGAACCTTGGCCCGGGCAATGACCGGTTGGCAGTTGCAGTTACTTCATTAAGTACTTTAACCACCACTGGTATTGGTACCAGTGAAGTAACCTATGACCGCTGTGATTATCAAGTCAGTGTGGTACCAACCCCAAAAGTCGGGTGCGCAGGAACTTCAGTTAGTTTTATTCCTAGTCATGGTGGAACCGCGACAGGATATTTTTGGGATTTTGGTGATGGGGCTACATCTACAATTCAAAACCCAACGCACATTTACAATACGGGAGGCGGTTATGATGTTGCCGTGACTATTGATTTTTCTGATGGGTGCCAGGTATCCCACCTTTCTTCTGATGCAGTAACCATCGTTGGTTTAGATGCAACTTTTACGGTCGACAATAACACTGCTGTCACCGGGCAAACCCTGACTTTTACCTTTACCGGAAACGCGGAATTTTCATTGGAGTTCACCCTTGATTTTGGAGATGGGAGCCCACCTGTAACAGGAGTAACTTTATCGCCCGGAGATATATTCACACATGTCTATTCATCTATAGGAACATTCAATGCCATCTTAACAATAGACAATGCTATTGCTTGTGGCAGCGACACTCATACCGAGACTATTACTGTGGGTGCTTCCATAACCTGCCCGACATTAAGCATCATCAACGTGCAAAACGTGACCTGCAATGGTGGCAGTGATGGCAGTGCAGAGGTATTTGTTGGAGGAGGCACTTCTCCATTTACATACAGTTGGAGCAATGGAGAAAGTACAGCAATAGCCACCGGTTTAACAGCTGGCACCTATACGGTTGTCGTATCGGATGCTGCCAGTTGCAATGAAACAGCACAGGTTACTATCACTGAGCCGGTTGCTCTCGATGCCACCTTTACCAAGAGCACTCCTGTTATTCCAACCGGACAGACAGTGACCTTTACCTTTACTGGCAATGCCGATTTTATGGAGAACTTTACCTTTGATTTTGGTGATGGAAGCACTCCTGTTACCGGAAATACTTTGACATCGGGTACTACTTTTACTCATGCTTATTCGGTAAGTGGTAACTATAGCCCTTCTCTTACACTAAATAATGTCTCCAATGGTTGTAGTGATACACATACTGAAACAATTATCGTAATTAATATAACATGTCCTACCGTAAGTTTTACTAATAACCCTATTGCTTGTGTTGGAGATCCGGTTTCATTTACTGCTGTTATAAATGGCGGCTCCCCTCCGGCACCCGTTAATTATACATGGGATTTTGGAGATGGTAGTGTAGTAACTGTTCAAACACCAACCGTTACCCACACCTATTTAAACGGAGCCACTCCTACAATCACTTTAATTGTTCTTTTCGATGATGGCTGTGACCCTTTTCATATTGGGCAAGCTCTTACGATAATTGAAATGGATGCCTCTTTCACAACGAGTAGTACTAATGTTACTACAGGGCAACAGGTTACTGTTACTTATACCGGTGCCGGTTCTCCAAATAATACATATAGTTTCGACTCAGGAGGCGGGTTTACTGAATCCGGTGGTGTACTCGCTTCAGGCCATCAGTTTAATTTTTCTTATGCTACTCCGGGCACCTATACCGTTACCCTTACCGTACAAGATGCAAATGGGTGTCAGGATACCCAAACACAAACCATTACAGTTGGAGCTGTAGCATGCCCTAATATCAACTTTTTTCCTGTAAATAATACCATTTGTTTAGGTGGCCCTGCCATTTTTTCAAGTATTATCGGTATTACCAATGCCAATCCGGTAAATTATAGTTGGGATTTCGGGGATGGCAGCAATCTTGCGGGGCCCCACCCTCAGACAAGTTCTGTTAGCCATGCTTACTCAGCAGTAGGCGCCTATGACGTAACCTTAACAATAACCCTTGACGATGGCTGTACGCCATCTATAACCAAGACAAACATTATCAATGTAATTGATTTTAATTCCGTTTCCATCTTCACAGTTAGCAGTACCAATGTAAGTACCACAGACAATGTGGTATTTACCTTTACCGGTGACGGCAGTGACGCCAATGATTTCACGCTGGATTTTGGAGATGGCACCACACCGGTAACGGGAAGCACCATCATCAACGGGGATGTGTTTAATCATACTTATACAACTCCGGGCACCTATACGGCATCGCTTACCCTGCAATCCATAGGTGGAGGAGTGGTCAACTGTACCGATGTATTTACCATTTCCATTACGGTATTGTCAAATGCTGACCTGTGTGCCGAAATCAACACGGCATTAGCTGGTAACGGCCCGCTTACGGTAACACCCTCCTTTACCGACAACGGCTGCGGCAGTTTCGATTTTGATGCCACTATTACCGACCTGTCGTCATTAGCCGGTACATTTAACCTCACCACTATCTTTGACTGGGATTTCGGGGACGGTATCCAGGGCTCGGGACTGCCTGTTTCACACGACTATACAACCAGCGGTTCGTTCGTTGTAATATTAACCATGACCATTACCGACCCTGGATTTCTCAATTCCTGTGTGATTGCAGAAACGCTGTCGGTATCAGTAGTTGTACCGCCCGATGCTGCATTCACAGCAACCCAAGCCGGCTGCGGAGGCGCCACAGTGAATTTCTCGCTTGATGCAGGCATTAACAGCACTTTCACCTATCAATGGGATTTCGGAGACGCCAATTCGTCCACCGACTCTGAACCACAGCACACCTATGGCATCGATGATGCCACTTTTCCCGTAACGCTCACCGTAACCGACCCGGCTACTGGCTGTGTAACCACCAACACCGTGGATGTTGACCTGAGCGTTATCCCCGGGATTTATTTTAGTGCGGACGTTAACTGCGCCAATACCACCGTTGACTTTACAGGCCTTGCGTCCTGGGCCAATACTTTTGAATGGAACTTTGGAGACCATGACCCTAGCAGTAACACCATTACCTCTTCATCAGTAACTGATCAAACCCATACCTATGCTCAGCCCGGGGTGTATCGAGTTACCTTTACGGCTTATGATGCAGTGGGCTGCACCCTGAGCACATTCAGGTACATCTATGCCGGCACTCCTGCAGTGAGCTTCACGGCCAATGATGTTTGTTTGGGCCAAACCACTGCTTTTGCTTCCTTCCCCTCCAATGCCGATAATTACAGTTGGGATTTCGGGGACGGAAACAACTCCAACCTGGAGAACCCCGTTCATTTATACACTACAGCAGGCACCTTCAGCGTAACCCTCACCGTTACCTTCGGGCTGTGTACCAATTCGTACACCAAGGATGTGGATGTGCAGGACGGCATCAACGTGCAGGCCTCTTTCTTAGTGAACAACTTCATCTGCGAAGGAGACGATGCCATCTTCGACAATACTTCTACCGGTGGAGCCGATTATATTTGGGATTTCGGGGATGGCAGTGCGGTGTCCAATGATGAGGACCCGGTGCATACCTACCCCGATCCCGGCAACTACGAAGTGACCCTGAACGTCTCCATCGGCAGTTGCGGGGAAACGGCTACCGACCACATCGTGGTGAAGCCCGACCCGGTGGTTACCATACAAGCGCCTTCCACCGACATTTGCGAAGGGCAAAGCGTTACCCTTACGGCCAACATTGACAACTTTAACTTTACCGAGACCTACACCTACACCTGGACCGATGCCAACAGCAATGTGCTGGGCACCCAGTCAACCCTGACCGTGGCCGAAAGCGGTGATTACACCGCCACGGTGGACAACGGTTGCGGCACCAACAGCAGCACCATTACCATTACAGTGCATCCTCTTCCAGAGATAGAAACCATCAATGTGGATAAAGGCATCAGTTGCTTTGGTAGCAATGATGGCCAGGCCACCATTGCTTTCCTGCTGGGCGATGACCCCAATGATTTTAATATGGCGTGGGTGTTTCCCTCGCAGCACAGCGGCCAGGGCATGGTAGGCGCCACGGCCAGCGACCTGCACGATGGTGGCCTCAATTACGTGATCATTACCGAACTGCTCACCGGCTGTGCCATTACCCGGAGCGTGCCAATCCCCTATGACGGCCCGGTGGTGACCACAGTCGTGCAAAACGCTTTCTGCAACGGTACCCCCGGCAATATTACCGCAACAGTAACCGGAGGCACCTCGCCTTACGAATTCCTGTGGTCTGACCCCAATGCACAGACCGATGCCATTGCCACCGGGCTGGCTGCCGGCAATTATGACCTCAGCGTAATCGATAATAAGAGCTGCACCGTTATCCTGCAAAACATTTTTGTGGGCACACCTGTGGTAACGTTGAGCGTGAACAACCTGCAGAGCTGCGGCAGCGACCCGGTGGAGGTAAGCGCCATTGCCAACTTCTTCGGCAACGGAGAAACCCCGAGCGCAAGCTACACCTATAACTGGTATAGCGATGACGGGACCACCCTCACCCTGCTGGCCGGGCCGGTAACGGCCAATGCAGGTGTTCCCGTAACCCTGAACCTTGCGGACAACCCAACGAGCGAGAACTACGAAATACAGGTAACCGACAACGACTACGGCTGCACGGCAGCCCAGCCCTTTGTGGTTACGGAGGCCCCCCCGGTGGAAATAACCCTCAATGCCACGGACGTGAGCTGCTTTGGCGGCAGTGACGGGAAAATTATTGCGCAGGCCGGTGGTGGCACAGGCGGCCTCACCTACGAATGGAATGACGGGGGAGGTGTGTTCTCCAACAGCGGGGTGGTGGACAACCTGCCTATAGGCACCTACTCGGTAACCGTGACCGACACCCGGGGCTGCTCGGCCACGGACAACGTAACCCTGACCGAGCCAGACGTGCTGTTCGTGGAGATTAATATGGGAACCACCTGCAACAACACCTCGGTGAACGCCTTCGGGGGCACCCCGCCCTACACTTTCCACTGGATACGTACACGCAACAGCCAGGGGGACGATATACCGGACAACACCGAACTGACCACCACGAGTACCACGGTGACCGCTCCCTCACCCCTCATCCCGGGCTTTTACGTGGTGGAAATGGTGGATGCCAACGGCTGCACCAAGCTCTCCGTAGAAGAAGAGATTGGCGGCCGCACCAACTCAAGGCTCTGGACCGTGCAATACGTGTGGCGCCACCCGGGCGACTGCCTCAACTGCGACTCGCCACCGCCACCGACAGACGAAACCGAGGAGGTGGTGAAAGACGTGGTGCAGGAGGCCATTAATGACGCCAATGGCGCTTTGCAACGGTGCTTAGACGACAAGGCGCAGGAGATGAATGCCGATGTGGGGCTGACCTGCTTTAGCAGGGAGCAGTTTAGCGACAACCTGCAACTGAGTTACAACCTGCCCTATTACCACTACACCCTGTATTATTACGACCGAGCAGGTGAATTGGTGCAGACCGTGCCGCCCGAGGGCGTGGAGCCGCTGCTGAGCACGGAAATTAATGATGTGGTGGACTTTAGGGCCGACAACGGAGGGACGGCTCATTTAAACAACCACGGGTTTAAAACCAAATACGAATACAACAACTTGACGAAACTCAAGCAGCAGGAGACTCCTAATGGGGGAATTAGTAGATTTATTTACAACGATGAAGTACTGTTACGCTTCTCGCAAAACGCCAGACAAGCAGGTGACAATACCTTTTCCTACACCAAATACGATGATTTAAGCAGAATAATAGAAGTAGGCGAGAGCCATTTTGCCGGTGGCAGCAATTTCACCACCCTTGAAAATGCCGCGATTTTTAACAACCCGGACTTTCCTGCGCCCGGCACTCATCTGGAGGTAACCGCTAACAGCGAGGTTACAAAAATGGTTTACACCGTGCCCTCAAACGCCCTGTACCAAGGAGAAGCACAGGCCTTTTTGCGCAACCGGATCAGCCATGCCTTGCTGGATCATGACGGGGACTTCAATACCATCAACGACCAAGCGCTTACCCATTACAGCTACGACCCGCACGGCAATGTGCAATGGCTCTTGCAGGACGTGCCCGGCTTTAAGCGCACTTCTTTAGAATACGATTACGATCTCATCAGCAGCAATGTGAAAAACGTATTTTTCAATCAGGGGCTGAAGGACCGTTTCTACCACCGCTACGGCTATGACGGGGACAACCGTATTGCCGATGTAGAGACCTCTTTGAACAGCTATATCTGGGACAAAGACGGCAGGTATGATTACTACCTGCGTGGGCCGCTGAAAAGGACGGAAATCGGAGAGGACAAAATTCAAGGAACGGATAACATGTACACGATTCACGGCTGGCTGAAGGCGATTAACCATCCGGAATTGAACCCGGCTAAGGACCCGGGCGGGGACGGCAGCAACGACTTTTTGTCCGATGTGTTCGGCATGGCCCTGAGCTATTACCGCGATGTGGCCAACAACATTTTCGACTTTAAACGCACCAACACCGACATCCACACGTTGAACGACTACACCGCAATTACCGACAACTTGTTTAACGGCAACATCAGTTCATGGACGAGCCAAATCGACCAGAGCAACCTCATGGCTTCCACCGACCCCTACATCGGTGAAATGACCGGACGAAAGTTCGGTTACGACCAGTTGAACCGCATCAAGAGCAGCGACTTTGCGCACTTTAACGGGACCTGGAACACGACCACGGATTTTCATACGGACTACACCTACGATGCCAACGGTAACATCCTCGCTTTGAATAGAAATGCCCACAATTCCTCCATCCTTTCCGACAACGCAATGGATGCACTTTCTTACAGCTATAGCGGCACCAACAACCGACTGCAATCGGTAACGGATAATTTAAGCGGAGTCCAATTAGACGGCAAGCTGAATGACATCATGGGCACCCACACCTATACCTATGACGCGATTGGCAACCTGACGGGTGAAACCTATGACGAAATCCTTTTTAATCCTGCGCTTAGTGCTGATGGTATTTATACTACCAACACAACCATTGACTGGACCATGTACGGCAAGGTAAGGGAGGTAAACAAAGTACAGACACCGACCAATCCGGCAGTGGGTGACCCCATTGAGACACAAATACGGTTCAAATACGATGCCTTGGGCAACCGGGTGGTGAAAGAAGTCACGGATCCTTCGGCCAACGACCCAGTGGTTACTATCACTACGACTTATTACGTACGGGATGCTTCGGGCAATATTATGGCAATTTACGAGCGCACAAACGAAAAAATAGCTGCGCCCATCTACAGGGCAATTTTCAAACTCAAGGAACTGCCGATTTACGGCAGCGACCGCATCGGGCAGGTGAGCGACCCCTTGGGTGGCGATCCGATCGCAGAAATTAACTTTAATATCAATGATGGGCTGGAGGTATCCTTTGACGATGCCGGCTTGCAGGCAGGAGGCGAGTACCTGACGTGGATTAGCCCCGCCAACAAGGAAGTGGTGACGGATGTGGACAACGATACGAAGGAATGTGACTGCGAGGTGCAGCAGGTGAATTTCGATTTGGGTGTGTTCCTCAACACAGGCGTTGCCGGAAAGTTCATGGGCGAGGTGGGCAACAACGTCACCGTGGCGGAGGATGTGAACGGAGTATTGCAGTTTTACGCTTTAACTGCAAAGACCTATTTGGGCAACCAGAACGTATGCCTCGTATTTGACGCACAGGGGGATTTGATGGAGGGCAGTAGCGGCATCATCAGCGAGCCAAGTGCCAAAGCATTGGTGATGAAGAAACCAGGCAACAACAAGCAGTATTACCTCTTTACCATCGGCACCGACCTCAGGCCCTCCGTGCAAACCATTGACATGAACCAGGCGGGCTTTGGCATATCAGTAGATAAACGGGGAGAGGTGATTTCCAAAAACGTACAGTTGACAGACGTTGCCAACCACGACTTCAATTTCCACATGACAGCCATCGAGGACGGTTTTGCCGGCAAGCACCGTTTGTATTTGGCAAGGTATAATGACCCGCAGACACAAGGCGATTTGGGCACGGTAGAAATAGTCGTTTACGAGTATGATGATAATACAACCAACCCCGCCCCGGTGGTGGTTACTACTTTGGACAGCAAGGCCGAAGAAGGCGATGGCGAACTACAATTGTCAAAGAATGGCTCACAATTGCTGTATTACAACAAAAAGAAACACATTGGCGGCTTTGCGCACCGGCAAATAGAGGTAACGGTGATGATCCTGGGCGCTGACGGAAAATCCATCGTAGATGTAGAAACAAAAATCATTGAGGGAGATGAGGCGGGCACCTTCGGCAAAGCCAGCGCGGATTTTGCCCATGAGGAAGATGTAGTGTATTTTAACCAACAAGGCGTTTACAAAAAGGAACCGATTACCAGCCAGTTTACGGAAAAGAACATCCTGAAACACGACCCGACTTTAAGCCCGAACCCGACAGAAACCCTTGCCGGCACATTGGAGTACGGGGAAGTGCGCAGGGCGCAGGACGGCAGAATCTTCGTGCCCGGCAAAAACAACGAGAATGAATTCACGACCATTTTACCTGACGGAACCGTCCAAACCGAAGCCCTTGCCAACGCGGGGCAGGGCTATAAACTCGCAGGCAGTTTCCCGACCCAGGTTATCAAGTTAATTCCCGCTGATGCCGCTACGGACATCTTTAGCCGGTTTGTGGGAAGGAAACAATATGAAATAAAAGACCATTTAAGTAACGTACGTGTGGTAGTGAATGACCGAAGAGGAGCAGGGGACATATCCGGAGGGGCAATAGTCAATTTTGCCATTGTAGATGCGTTTAATAACTATTATCCATTCGGGATGGAACAACCGACACGTATTTATAACTCGCCTGATTACAGGTATGGGTTTAACGGGAAAGAAAAAGATGATGAAATTAAGGGAACTGGGAAGAGCTATGATTTTGGAGCGAGGATCTATGACCCAAGATTGGGACGTTTTGCAAGCACCGACCCATGGGAGGGCAAATATTCATGGCAGACACCCTATGCTTACTTTAAAAACAGACCAGTGTCTCAGATAGACTGGAACGGATTCGGAGACTATTATGATAAAGACGGTAAACATCTAGGTAGTGATGGGAAAACCAAAACAGTTGGAGAAGGTGATGATGCAAAAGAGGTACCTGACGATAAGGTGTATACTGCAGATGCTGTAACAACTGATGCCGCTGGAAATAAGACTTTTTCAAACGCAGTTGATTTAGGAGTTACACATACTCAGTTTGCAACTACGGCTAATGTTGTTGCCCATGAATCTTCTGGAGATAAGACGGAAGGTCTTTGGATAGCGCATACGGCAAATAATGCGAAAGATAATAATGCTATTGATTGGCGTAGAAAGAACACTACACTATATGATCAATTAACGGATCAGAATTATTCAACAACTCCCGCATCGGCTAGAACACCATTAAGTACTGCTAGTGGGACTAATTCGGCTAATAATGCTAGGGCTGCTGTTATTGATGTTCTAACTGGTGGGGCTGACCCAACAGGCGGATCAGTACTTTGGGATGGTTATGACTTTTTGAAATACGGGTCTGCTCAAAATAAATTTAAAGAATATACTAAAATCACAATCAGTGCTGATATCATGTGGAAGTATGCCATGGGACCCAGAAGGTCAAGTAAGACTTTTTTGGCCGGTACTTTTGTCCCGGCATTAATTAAGAGAGAAGGATTTTCATCAAAAGGAACCGGCAAATATTTCTCTTTAAGAGCGACAGGGGCACCTGGAATAGGTGAGTCAATCTTCTGGAAACTTGAGCCCAAGTAATTATATATGCATAGATATTTAATCACAATCTATATACTCTCATTGTTATTCTTGTTCTCTTGCGAAGAAGTTAAGGATGACAAAGAGGAGGTTCGGCCTCAACTCGATACCATTCAGGTAATTGACATCAAAAATACAATTGATCATGCTTACAGTTGCCAGAAGCTTTTAACAAGTTATTATTCAAAGTTTGGGGTGATTATCCAAAAGTATTATGAGCTTGATGACTACTTAATCATTGATCTAAACAGAGATGGTATAACTGATGTACTTGCGGTTTTAGCACCAATTCCACTTGAAGATACCAATCAATTTGGTTGCTTGATTGAGAATGCGTTGGACAGGCTTGTTGTTGAAATTATTAATGAAGGAGAATATGTAAAAATTAGGAATGTTTATTCAAACCTAGTTTCAAATATTGGAGGCGTATTATCTAAGTATAATGGGATTTTTTTAACAAAAAATGGCTTTGAGATTCGTCATCAGTCTGGCAATAGGTTTTCTTGGATATATATAACAGAATATTCTACACAATCAATAGATGGTCTTGTGTTAAAGAGAATTAAGAAGATTTGCTCTGTTGAAGGTCGAGAAAAAAGTTATGAGTATTTATTTGAGAGTTCTAGAATACAACATATGCTAGTTAACGATACCATTCAAGCTGATTGTAATTGTGAAACTGCCTGGAATGATTTAAGTGTAAAAAAATAGTTAGTCGATCCTTACCAACTAAATAAAAGATTGATATCCAGATTTGTTTGTTGAAAAATGGGTGGAATATCGGTGTCCTATATTGCAAGGGAATGGGTATTTTGTGGTCAAAAGCTTGCAATAAATGTTAGGAAAATCCACGCAATATGTTTAATCCTCTATTGACGGACTTCATTGATATGAAGCATGAATTGGTTCTATTGGCTCATAAAATAGACTGGAAATATTTTGAGAAAGAATTTTCGGTGTACTATTCTAAAGTTGGTCAGCCCTCGATGCTAATACGTTTAATGGTAGGAAGTTTAATGCTCAAACGTCTTTACAATTTTGGGGATGAGACCTTATGTGAAGCCTGAATCCGTGATCCTTACATGCAGTACTTTTGTGGTATGGCTCATTTGAGCATACATTTCCTTGTGCCCCGAGTGACTTTGTTCATTTTCGCCATCGAATATAGGTTGATTTTCTATGTAGGGTAATGCGCAATGCAAGAGGGCTTCATCGCTCGTCTTTACTTTATGGTTCAACAATATGGGCTTGATTGTCGCCATTAACTATCTTTGCCAAAATAAGCAATATAGGTAAACCATATTTGGCGGATTTCAGTCTATGCACGAACCCTTATAGTTAGTTTTGTTGCATTTGTTGCATGTCTCAGCCTGCAACAAATGCAACTATTACCTTGGTAAATATGCCCTAATGCTCTGGATTTTGTACTTATTAAAATTGATAAGACATAGGTTAAAAGGCTTAGTCCATAACCCCAAATGAATTATTTTCTTTACGATTTCCTTACGAAAAAGGCATGTCTGAAAACAAAAAACCCTCGTAAACATTGAGTTTCCGAGGGTTTGAAAGCAGCCCGTAGGGGAATCGAACCCCTGTTTCCAGAATGAAAATCTGACGTCCTAACCCCTAGACGAACGGGCCGGGTGATTTCGAATTTTAGAAGAACTTTTAGCAGCCCGTAGGGGAATCGAACCCATCGAACTGTTGAAAAATCGGGTGCAAATGTAATTAATTTTAGCGCTTGGCAAAACACTATTCGATATTGTCGCTATCGGCTTGGAATTTGAAGCCAAGCCGTTTGCCCGTGCGGAATTTCATGTTTTGAGTTAGCTCCTGCATTTCCTTAACCGACACCTCTTTCATAGCATCGTATGAAGGCGTTAGCAAGTCAAAGTCAAGTGTGTAGAGAATGGTCGATTCTATGATGGATTCGATGGCTTTTTTTGTGATTTTTGCATTAGGGAAATCGTTGTACAAGAACCCGAGTTGCCGTTTGCCTTCCACAAAAAAGTGCTTGTCTTTATTGATGAAAATACGCGCAATCAAATAACCCATATCACTCTCGCGGTTGTATTTGAAAGAATCTGACAGGAAATTGTACACATTGATCAGCCCGCAAAACGCGCGGTTGTTGTCTTTTTTTACATAGGAAGTCTTCCACATCGGGTGGCTTTTGTCAAACTGGAACACGTTGGTGTGCATGTGAAAAATAAGGATGTCACCTGCAATTTTGATTTCTGCTTCCCACTCTCCTTTTGAGCGGTAATTAATGGAAATCGGCTCATCAAATTTTTCGGTTTGTTGTTTCAGTCGGTCAACGGTTTTTTTGAGCATCTCCTGCACATCATCGAATGTTTCAACAGTGTTGCGGTACACCACTTGTTTCATCATCGGTTTGTCTTTCAACGTCTCGATGATGAGCTCGCTCGGTGTTTTTTTCGATATGTCAGTACGCTTTGGCAAAAACCACTCTTTGGCTTGATGGATTACCCGAATATACGCATTTACCCGCTTCTTGGTTGCCGTTGAATAAAATGCAACGGACTGTTGCCTTTGTTTCTTGCTTGATTTTTTCTTCCGTTTTAGTTGTACCATCCCAGTGAGCAACTACAAAGCCGCCTTTTTCGATGGCATTTTTGAAATCATCAAAATTGTCAACATGCTGTGTATTATCTTCCCTGTATTTCAATGCTTTTTGAAATATATTTTGTTGAATTTCTTCGAGCAATTTTTCAATTCTTTCGGCAATTCCATCTTGATTAACTATGTCCTTTTCGAGTGTATCCCTTCTGGCGATTTCAACCGTGTTATTTTCCATGTCTCTCGGACCAATAGCTAAACGAACAGGCACTCCTTTGAATTCATATTCAGCGAATTTCCATCCGGGCTTGTGTGTGTCTCTGTCATCGTATTTCACTGAAATGCCTTTCGCCTCTAATGATTTTTTAATTTCGATGGCCTTTTCAGAAATTTGGTTTAGCTGATCTTCATTTTTGTAGATGGGAACAATAACAACTTGCTGGGGCGCCAATTTTGGTGGCAAAACCAATCCGTTGTCGTCAGAATGAGCCATAATTAGTGCCCCCATCAGTCGTGTGGAAACGCCCCATGATGAAGCCCAAACATACTCTTCACGTCCTTCTTTGGTTGCAAATTTTACATCGAATGCTTTTGCAAAATTCTGCCCCAGAAAGTGCGAAGTGCCGCATTGCAGGGCTTTCCCGTCTTGCATGAGCCCTTCGATACAGTAGGTCTCTATTGCCCCGGCAAAACGTTCACTTTCGGTTTTGATGCCTTTTAAAACAGGCAGTGCCATCCAATTCTCGGCAAAATCAGCATACAAGTGCAGAATTTTTTCGGCTTCTTCAACTGCTTCGACTTCCGTTGCATGAGCAGTGTGTCCTTCCTGCCACAGAAATTCTGTAGTGCGCAAAAACAAACGTGTACGCATTTCCCACCGGACAACGTTTGCCCACTGGTTCACCAAAATCGGCAAGTCGCGGTAACTTTGTATCCATTTGCGGTAAGAATTCCAAATAATGGTTTCGGAAGTGGGGCGAATGATCAGTTCTTCTTCCAGCTTTGCTTCTGGGTCAACTACTATGCCCTGCCCGTTGTCGGCCCTTTTCAAACGATAATGGGTAACTACAGCGCATTCTTTGGCAAAACCCTTCACATGAGCGGCTTCTTTGCTCAAGTAGGACTTGGGTATAAACAGCGGAAAATAGGCGTTGGAGTGCCCCGTATCTTTGAGCATTTTATCGAGTGCAGCTTGCATTTTTTCCCAAATCGCATAGCCGTAGGGCTTAATGATCATGCATCCACGAACATCAGAATGCTCTGCCAAGTCGGCTTTTGCTACCAATTCATTATACCATTCAGAATAGTTTTCTTCGCGTTTTGTAAAACCCTTTGCCATCTCCCTTCAAAGATTTCTTCGTAAATTTGGAGATGCAAAAGTAGCAAATAATAATGCGAGCGTTTCGTTAAACTTACGTTGATAAAACAAGTCATAAAAACCATTTTGGCACGCAATTTGCTTCATTTCAGGTAAATTATAAGATTATGAAAACTTCAGCTTTTTTTCTGCTCTCAGCAATAATAGGACTGGCAGCTTGCTCTACATCGAGCAATGTGGGTTCGGCTTATGAAGATGATGACCTTTATTTCAGTTCCGCAGATGCTGATGCTGAGCGGGCTGCTCAAAACCAGCCAACCGAAATGGCTGGAAATACTTCATCGGAAGAATATTATGATTTATCCGAGAAACAGGAAAGAGTAGGCGATTCAGAAGATTATTACGATCCTGATTATCAATACGAATCTGACGATTACTACGACTATGCCTACGCAGCCCGTATTCGCAGRTTTCATCARCCKATTGTAACTACTAGTTATTACGAYCCSTGGTACACYAATTCCTACTGGTATAATTAYGACCCTTATTACTACGGAACCAGCATWTATGCRGGTTACAAYTGGTGGTCTCCACGACCCTGGAACTGGTCAGTATCCGTTGGCTGGGGGTGGAATTACGGTTCGTACTGGAGCAATTACTACTATGGTGGATACACAGGCTTTTACGCTTACAATTATTACCCTTACAGTCATCATCACGGCTATAATTCTTATTGGAATGGCTACAATAACGGATGCTGGAACGGCTATAACAACGGCTTGTACGCAAGCAATAATTATTATAACAGCTATGATAACAACAGCTATTATCATGGACACAGAAATTCCAATTCATCCAACGGTTCAAGAAATAACACACTTACTCAAACCTATCAAAATGCAGTAGGAGCAAAGGCATATAATTCCAAATATGCTGATATAGAACCGACAGGTATTTCCAAGATTGAAATGGAAAAGGTAAAACTGAATACTGTCAAAGGTGAAAAGCCTGCTACTTATTCTACTGTAAATTCTTCAAAAACAACTGTTGTTGGAAAAGAACAAACGGAAATTCCTCGTGATAACAGTACACAAATAGGTAAATCACAAGGACTAAACCAAGGAGGTGGCAATTCGAATTATTATTCGCCATCCAAAAACACCGGCAGGGCAGCAACGGAATACGACAAGCCAGATTATTCCACGCCGAATGCAACTATTGAGCACAACGATACCCGAACCCGGAATTATTCAAAACCTAATTATTCAGAGCCAAGTCGAAATCAAACTCCTTATTACGAGTCGAAACCGAATTATGGCAAGCCGAAAGGCGAAAAGCAGCATAACTACGAAAAACCGAGAGGGAATTACGATTACAATCGACCAAAAGGCAATAAACCAAATTACAGCAATCCAAAAGGTGATCACAACAAAGGATATAGCAAGCCAAAGAGTGATTATAACAAAGGATATAGTAAGCCAAAAAGTGACTATAACAAAGGATACAGCAAGCCAAAAAGTGATTATAACAAAGGATACAGCAAGCCCAAAAACAACAATTCATATAACCCAGACAGAAATAAAAGTTACTCAAAACCCAACTACAACAAAAGCAATCACTCTTCAACGAGGAACAACCGCAGCAATTATTCTAGCCCGAGCAGAAGTTCGGGTGGTGGTGGAAGTTTTAAATCTTCTTCTTCGGGGAGCAGGTCATCAGGTTCGGGAACAAATTCAAGCCGAAGCCGAAGCCCGAGGTAATACTTGATATATTAGAAAACATGAAACGTTTAGCTATCATACTAAGCACAATCCTACCCATGTCCATTTTGGCACAAAATGAAGTGGACGCATTGCGCTATTCGCAGTTGCATTTTGGCGGAACAGCGCGCTACAGCAGCATGGCAGGGGCATTTGGTGCGCTAGGGGGAGATATTTCGGTAATCAGCTCAAATCCAGCCGGAGTGGCTGTTTTCCGAAAATCGGAATTTACTTTTTCTCCTTCGCTCAACCACCATTTTACAACCACTTCTCATTACGGCAACTCCATCGAAGATTACAAAATCAATTTCAGTGCGCAAAACATCGGGTTGGTGGCTACCTATAAAGCTAAGAGTGAGGAAGGCGGATGGCAGAGTTCGTCACTTGGGATTGCCTACAACCGGCTTGCAGATTACCACAACAGTTTCACTATTGAAGGCACCAACAGCACCAGTTCATTACTCGATATTTACCAACAGCAAATCGAATCGGGCAACTTTGATGAATTCGGTTCGAACCTTGCCTGGGCGACTTTTCTTGTAGATACCGTCTCCGGTAATTCAAGCAATTACATGACTGCAATTCCCAATTACGGGCAGTTGCAAACGAATTCAGTTACCACAAGAGGTGGTGCGTCAGAAATTGTGGTGGCATACGGGGGGAATTACGATAACAGGCTCTATATTGGCGGTACATTGGGCATCCCATACGTGCGCTACATCAGGGAGTCATCTTATACCGAAACCGTTAGTGAAAATGATTCTACTACTGCACTTCAATCATTTACGTTTAATGAAAAACTTACAACCAGCGGAACAGGCATGAATGTGAAGTTTGGTATGATTTATCGCTTGCATGATATGCTCAGAATCGGTTGGGCAGTGCATTCCCCCACGCTTTTTAACCTGAATGATTCTTGGAACAGTAACATGACAGCTGCTTTCGATTCAGTGAAATACACGGCTGCATCACCCGTTGGCAATTACGATTATTCCCTTACAACTCCTCTAAGAGCAATCGGTAGTGCGGCTTTGATTTTAGGAAAACACGGCAYCATTAGCGCTGACTACGAGTTTGTCGATTACTCAATGGCGCGCCTCAGCCCGAGGTTTGATAGCTACAATTTYGGAACAGAAAATGCTCAGATCCGAGACAAGTATACTACTGCAAGCAACATCAGGATTGGGGGAGAATGGCGGCACAAKCAGTTTCGTAYAAGGGCGGGGTATGCMYATTACGGCAATCCATTTAACAAGAGCATCAATAACAAGTCATTAAAGACGACTTATTCTGTAGGCTTTGGCTTTAGGGAAAAGGGGTATTTCCTCGATTTTGCCTATCTGTTGACGAATACAAACGAAAAATACTACCTCTATGAYCCTGATTTAGTGGCTGCWTCTGACATGGAAATCTTCAGCCACAGTTTTATGGCAACTATTGGGTTTAGATACTAAAAAAGGGCTCTTGCAAGCCCTTTAAGTTCTAAATTTGGGTTTTTACCGGTTAGTTTTTCTTAGCGGTTTCTTCTAATGTATCATCCACCAAAATTCTGCCGCAGTGTTCGCAAACGATGATTTTTTTATGCTGGCGGATGTCTAATTGTCGCTGTGGTGGGATTTTGTTGAAACAGCCCCCACAAGCATCGCGCTCGATTTGCACCAAKGCCAGCCCGTTGCGGGCGTTGTTTCGGATGCGTTTGTAAGCTGCAAGYAACCGGTCCTCAATTACTTTTTCAGCTTTTTCTGATTTTTTAATTAACGATGTTTCTTCCTTCTCGGTTTCTTTCACTATATCGTCTAATTCTTCCTTTTTGTGCTTGAGGTCGTCTTTGCGTTCTGCCAGTGTATTTTTTGAATCTTCAATGATTTCGCTTTTGCCCTCGATTTGCGCCTTGTGTTCTTTCATGCGTTTTTCAGCCAATTGGATTTCCAATTGCTGGTACTCCATTTCTTTTGAGATAGACTCGAACTCGCGGTTATTTCGTACGTTTTGTTGTTGCTTCTCGTACTTTTTAATCAGTTCCTTCGCGTCTTTGATGAGGTTTTTCTTTTCAGAAATACCATTTTCAAGTGTCGTTACTTCTTCTGTGTAATTGTTTACGCGCGTTTGTAATCCTTCCACTTCGGCTTCCAAATCTTCTACCTCGAGCGGCAATTCTCCACGAATAATGCGGATTTTATCAACCGTGCTGTCTATTTGCTGCAATGAAAAAAGCGCCTTCAGGCGGTCTTCAATGCTGATGTCGGTCTTTTTGATTTCCTTTTTTGTTTTTGTTGCTGCCATTTTAGAGATAGTTTACAGGATTGGTATTTGTTTTTGATAAATGGGCTGCAAAATTAATAAATTTTTCCTTTAGTAGCTCGATAATCAATTCTTGGGTGAACTGCTCGCTTTCGTAGTGCCCGATGTCGGCAATTACAATTTTGTCTTCAGCATCGAAAAACTGGTGGTATTTAAAGTCGGAGGTGATAAATACATCTCCCCCTTCTCGGATGGCATCCTTCAGCAAAAAACTGCCTGCACCTCCACAAACAGCTACTTTTTTTATTTTCTTTCCAGGTAATTTGGTATAGCGAATACATCCAGTTTGCATTTTTTCTTTAACCGTTTTCAGGAAATCTATTTCGTCTATTTCTACTTCCAATTCGCCAACCATTCCTGAGCCGACAAGAGGAGCTGTGTTTTCCAGTGGAACAATGTCGTAAGCCACTTCTTCGTAAGGATGTGCTTCAAACAGTGCTTTCAAAATTTTGCTCTCGAGATGTGCAGAGTAAATCACTTCGATTTTTATTTCCTTTTCGCGGTGTTGCTCGCCCTTTTCGCCAACATAGGGATTGGTTCCTTCCAGCCCGCGAAAAGTCCCAAAGCCATCCGTGTTGTAGCTGCATTCATCGTAATTGCCAATATGCCCAGCCCCAGCTTTGAATAYGGCTTGGCGCACTTTGTCAGCATTYTCAAYMGGTGCGAAAGTGAATAATTTGCGCAGCAATTCCTTTTTWGGAGAAAGTACTTTGCAGTTTTGCAAGCCAAGCCGTTCGCATATTTTGGCGTTCACTCCRTTRTGCACATTGTCCAAATTGGTGTGTATTGCATAAACKGCAATGTCATTTTTAATCGCTTTAATGATGGYTCTTTGAATATAATCAGCACCCGTRAATTTCTTCAACCCGCTAAAAACGATKGGGTGGTGRGCAATAATCAAATTACARTCGCTTTCAATTGCTTCATCAATCACTTCTTCGGTGCTGTCGAGGCAAATCAATGCTGCTGTGAYTTCCATTTCAKRGTTGCCGGTAATCAATCCTGCRTTGTCGTAACTTTCCTGAAAAGCAAGMGGWGCWATGGWTTCWARATAAGMAGTAATTTCTTTGAGTTTCATCAATCTTTGGKTTTTGGAAAATAAATGGGGTTTCTTTCGTTGTAGAGTTTGATGTATTTTAAGACATAATAACGACTATCTTTCTTTGTCCTATCTATAGGTTTTTCGTAGTACCAATTGTCACTTTCTTCTTTTGATTTTTCGTGATTGGAATACTCCTCTTCAAATTGATAATAGAGAGCAGAATCTTTTTTTAGAATGGGAGTAAGTGAGTATAAACTAAATCCTAATATTTTTCCTGTTTCAAAATCGAGCATAAAATTTTCAGATACTTGCCCTTTTATTTCTGGAGGGTAATAGTTGTTTGGGTCAAAAGGGTTCGTGTATACTATTGACCTGACTGTTCTTAATGATGAAGTAAAAGATACGCTTCCAATCATGTTAAAAGCAACAAAATTATTTCGATTATCTAACGTTTCACCAAAAGAGCGGGGGGTAAAATCAGGTAATTTTCTTGATGAAATATATATCGATCTGCCATTAGTATATCCCCAAACATTTTTCGGGAGCAATTCGCGCCTTATCCTATTAGAATCCAAATAGAGAATTTTCTTATTTGTTAAAATGCGTTCCAAACAATCGCGATCGGTTTTGTCGCAAGAACTAAAAACATTTTTCCATCTTATTGACTCGTTGTTTTTAAAGTTTTCGAATTTTGGGTAAATACCTGCTACAAACTCAAACCCCCGTTCGTATTTCACGTTGTCTTGTTGGGCAAAGAGAAAGTTGTGAGTAAACAAGAAAAAAACCGCTATTTTAATCAGATATTTCACTGATGACTTCAAAATTAGTCAATTAATTTTGCTTATACAGCCAATCAATAACCATTAACAAATAACCAATAACTGTTTTTACCTTTACCCCGTGAAAATTTTGCAGCTTTTACTGTTGCCTGTTGCATTGCTTTACGGCTTGCTGGTTGCTTTTCGCAACATGCTGTACGATCTTGGCCTGTTTTCTTCCAAAGCATTTGAGGAAACTCAAGTGATTTCGGTAGGAAATCTCAGCGTAGGTGGTACGGGCAAAAGCCCACACGTTGAGTATTTGATTCGTTTGCTATATCCGCTTACAAAATTACCCGATGGGAAATCGGGCATTGCGGTACTGAGCAGGGGTTATGGCCGAATTTCAGACGGTTACATTTTGGCTGATGAAAAATCAACTGCTTATGATATTGGTGATGAACCGTGCCAGTTCAAACAGAAATTTCCTGAAGTGCCAGTGGCTGTTGACAAAAATAGGGTAAGAGGAATAAAAAACTTGCTCGATGAGTTCCCGCTATTAAATACCGTTTTGCTTGATGATGCTTTTCAGCACAGAGCCGTCAGGCCCGACTTATCCATTTTGCTCACTGATTATTCGAATCTGTACATCAATGATTTTATGATGCCTGCCGGGCGGTTGCGTGAGTGGAGCAGAACTGCGCAACGTGCAGACATCATCATTGTTGCCAAAACACCCGAAATATTCTCACCGCTCGAAAGGCGTGCTATCAAGGAAAAAATTAAGCCGAAACCCTATCAGCATACTTATTTTAGTTATGTGAAATACGGTGATTTCACTCCTCTTTTCCCGAAAAAAGACACGAAACCGCTCACTAAAGAATTTTATTTTGAACGAAATTTTTCTGTTTTGCTGATTACCGGCATTGCTAAATCTTCTAATTTAGAATACTACCTAACCGAAAAAATGATGAGGTTAAAACACCTGAAATATCCCGACCATTACCGCTATTCGTCAGTAGATGTGCAAAAAATCCGCAAAATATTTGATAATATTGCCAGCGAGAATAAACTCATTTTAACAACAGAAAAAGACGCCATGCGACTTTCGTTACCAGCGCTGGAAAAAGAACTCACCGGTCTTCCGGTGTTTTACATCCCGATTGAGGTAGCATTTCACGATAAAGACGAAGAAGAGTTTAACGAACAAATCATTGGCCATGTTAGAAGAAATAAAATCCACAGCCGCTTATATAAAAGAAAAGGTTGATTTTGAGCCGCAGTTCGGCATCATTCTCGGAACGGGGTTGGGAGGATTAGTGAATGAAATTGAAATCCAACATACGCTCGACTACGAAAGTATTCCCAATTTTCCTGTCTCTACTGTTGAAGGACATCATGGGCGATTTATTTTTGGTACGCTTGGCGGGAAAAATGTAATGGCCATGCAAGGGCGTTTTCATTTTTACGAGGGGTATTCAATGAATAAAGTAGTCTATCCTGTAAGGGTGATGAAATATTTGGGTGTCGAACGACTATTTGTTTCCAATGCTAGCGGTGGGGTGAATCCCGATTATTCAATTGGCGATTTAATGATATTAAATGACCATATCAACTTCTTTCCTACCAACCCTTTGATAGGAAAAAACAACAGAGAATTAGGCGTGCGATTTCCCGATATGAGCGAGTCATACGACAAAGAAATGATTGCAAAAGCTGAAGAAATCTCAGCAAGCAATAATATTAAAGTGCAGAAAGGAGTTTACTTGGGGCTGACAGGCCCTATGCTCGAAACCCCTGCCGAATACCTGATGGCGCGRAATATGGGTGCKGATACGGTRGGCATGAGCACTGTGCCCGAAGTGATWGCCGCGCGYCAAATGCAAGTTCCCTGTTTTGCCATGTCGATCATTACCGATTTGGGTGTGCCRGGAAAAATTGTAGAAGTCACCCATGAAGATGTGCAAAAAGTGGCCGAAGAGGCKGAACCGAAAATGACATTTATTATCAAAGAACTGATTTCTTCCTTATAGAACTTTCAATGAAACATTTTTTTCTTCTYATTACTTGCTGYTTGCTRCTTGCTCCTTCTTTTTCGCAAGACAGCATGAATGTTCGCCTGCTCTAYCAATGGAAAGATACTACACTGATACCTTCATGGGCACATGAAAACACTTACAACGAAATTTGGGGCTATGCCAAAAAYGGYAAGGAATACGCCATCATTGGTACTACGGCAGGCACACACATTTTTGATGTAACCGACCCGGTGAATTCTACACAGGTTGTTTTCATTGCTGGSGYGGTGCARGGAGACCAAATTGTGCATCGCGATTATCATGATTATGCAGATTATTTGTACATCGTTGCTGACGAAGGTTCCAGCACYCTGCAAATTGCAGATTTGAGCTTTTTACCYGATTCGGCCCCGCTGGTTTACGATTCGGATGTTATTTTCTCGCGCTCGCATAACATTTTCATTGATGCAGCTACWGCCCGGCTCTATACATGYGGAGGAAATGGCAATAACGGCATCCGTATTTTTTCACTSGCAAAYCCTGTCAATCCTGTAGAAATCATCAACATGAGCATGCCCGCTGCCACGCATGATGTATTTGCTCGTAACGACACAGCTTATATCAACGATGGCAACCAGGGACTTTTTATTTACGATTTTTCGAATATTGCTAACCCGCAACTGCTTGGCTCGCTAACCAACTACCCGCAGCAGGGTTACAACCATTCAGGCTGGCTGAATGCCGTTGGAGACAAGTATATTTTTGCAGATGAAACCCACGGCATGGAACTCAAGCTACTTGATGTTTCTGATTTGGGTAACATGACTATCACTGCTTTTTTTGGCTCAGGCATAGTGGATACGCTTTCAATTCCTCATAATCCCATTATAAAAGGTGACACCGCTTATGTTAGCTATTACCACGATGGCTTTTATATGTTCGATATCTCCGACCCATTCAACCCATTTGTGGCGGGCTTTTACGGCACTTCCAAAGAACCGAATGCCACTAATTACAGAGGCTCTTGGGGAGTTTACCCGTTTTTGCCTTCGGGCACCGTACTGGTTTCCGATATGCAGGAAGGACTTTTCGTTTTTGATGTTTCGAACCAGCCTCCTGAAGGAGAAGATGAGTTCACAGTTGGCCGTTCACCATTCACCGTTTTTCCTAATCCGAGCGATGGAATTTTTGAAATAAGGATTCAAAACTCAGAACTCAGAACTCAGAACTCAGAACTAAAAGTGTTAAATGTTTTAGGTGAAGAAATTGATCATCAACTCATCAACTCATCAACTCATCAACTCGATTTATCGAACCAGCCCAACGACATTTACTTCCTTCAAATAACTTCGGACGATTTTTCCGTTACTAAAAAGTTAGTAAAGGTTGAGTAACTTCTTTCTTTGCGAACTTTGTGTGAAATCCAATGCTAAAGATTGATAAATACGAACCCGTCATTGGGTTGGAAGTGCATGTACAGTTACTTACCGAAAGCAAGCTCTTTTCTTTCGATAGAAATGAATTTGGAGAACAACCCAATACTCATGTGAGCGCAATTTCGCTTGGTCATCCCGGCACGCTGCCTAAAATCAACAAAAAGGCTATTGAATATGCCGTAAAACTCGGCATTGCCTGCAATTGCCAGATAACTGAGCTTAACGGATTTGCCCGTAAGCATTATTTCTACCCAGACTTGCCAAAGGGATACCAAATCACACAGTACGAAACGCCCATTTGTGTAGGTGGCTACATTGCCATAAAAAACGGATCTAAGAAAATTCAACTACATCAAATTCATATTGAGGAAGATGCCGGAAAAAACATCCATGATCGACACCCGGAATACTCATTGGTTGATTTAAACCGAGCAGGTGTCCCGCTACTTGAAATGGTTTCTGAACCGGCAATTCATGCTGCTGAAGATGCTTATGAGTATCTTATCGAAATCCGAAAATTAGTGAGGTATCTGGATATTTGTGATGGCAACATGGAAGAAGGCAGTATGCGTTGTGATGCCAATGTTTCGATTCGCTTGAAAGGTGAAAAAACATTGGGGAATAAAGTGGAAGTCAAAAATTTGAACTCAATTCGGAATGTGAGGCGCGCCATTGAGCATGAGATTCAGCGGCAAACTGAAACGCTTGAAAGCGGTGGCAAAATCCGCCAAAGCACCCGAAGTTTTGATGCTGTTTCAGGAACTACTTTTGAACTTCGCGGAAAAGAGATGGCTCACGATTACCGCTATTTCTCCGAACCCGATTTGCCGCCCACCATCATTTCAAAAGAATACATTGAAAAAGTGAAATTACAAATGCCTGTGCTGCCGAATGAGTTAGTTGGAAAATACACATCGGAATTTGGCCTATCGGAATACGATGCAAGTGTGCTCACTGACTCAAAAGAAATGGCTTTTTATTACGAAGAAATTATTCGCCACACCAAAAATTACAAGGCAGCAGCCAATTGGTTGATGGGAACAATAAAATCATATTTGAATGAGCATAAAATTGAAATGCAAGATTTTCCTGTTCGACCGCAAAAAATTGCCCAATTGATAATTTTGGTGGATAACGGAAAAGTGAGTCACAGCATTACTTCGCAAAAAATCTTTCCTTTGTTGGTGAAAGGCCCTGAAAAATCACCGCTCAAAATTGCCGAGCAAAACAATTGGCTACAGCAAAGCGATGAAGGTGCTTTACATGAAATCGTAAAGCAAGCTATCGGAAAATATCCTGAAAAAGCCGAAGCTTACCGAAAAGGAAAAAAGGGGCTGGCGGGGTTGTTTATGGGTGAAGTGATGAAACTTTCCAAAGGCCAGGCCGACCCTAAAATAGCCAGTCAATTGGTAAAACAAATGCTTGAAGAAAATTAGTATTAAAATGAAAAATTTACTGTACATATCCATTGCGATTTTCCTGCTTTCCTGCGGGGATGCCAACAACCAGTTGAATTATGCTGATGCATCCATAAAAGGAAAATTATCCAATTCTTCTGGGCAAACGATTTTTTTAGAAGCATTGGGCACCAAAGCCATTAATATAGTGGATTCCACAAAAGTGCAGGATGACGGTGAGTTTGCGTTTGATTATCAGATCAATAAAACCAGTTTTTATCGAATTCGAATTTCAGGTAATAATTTTTTTAATTTGATTTTAAATCCAAGCGAAAAAGTAGAAGTCACTGCAGACGCAAGCAACATGGCTTGGACATATCAGGTAGCCGGTTCTGATGAGTCAGTACGATTGCAAAAACTAAACGGATTTCTGTCAAATACCTATTCAAAAAACGATTCATTGAATAATGCCCTTAGGCAGCACCAACAGCGTGGAGATGCGCAGAGTTATGTGAGGGCAGTTAATTACCAACGGCAGTTAAATGAGAAAATGTACAAGTTTCTGCGACAATTTGTTGTCGAAAAACCCGCATCTCTTGCATCGTTGGCGGCAGTGAATAAACTCAATCCCGAAAATGATTTCGATTATTTGAAAAAAGTGGCTGATGGATTGAGCCAAACCATGCCCGAATCGGAATACTATACACAACTTGCGGCACAAGTGAAGGAGTTGAGCAAACTGGCTGTGGGTGGTGAAGCACCTGAAATGGCTCTTCCTGATCCCAATGGCAATATTATTACTCTTTCTTCGCTGCGCGGGAATGTCGTTTTGGTAGATTTTTGGGCTTCGTGGTGTAAGCCTTGCCGCATCGAAAATCCAAACGTAGTGCGCGTATATCAAAAATACCACGACAAGGGCTTTGAAATCTTAGGTGTTTCGCTCGACAAAAATAAAAACCAGTGGCTTGCTGCCATTAACCAAGATGGCTTGATTTGGAAACACATCAGTGATTTGCGTGCGTGGCAGTCGTCAGTAGTGCCACTCTACAACGTGAAAGGTATTCCGCTGGCATATCTCCTTGATAGAGAGGGAAAAATCATCGCCAAAAACCTTCGAGGGCAGCAATTGGACCAAAAACTGGCAGAGATTTTTGGTGAGTGAGTCTCGGCAGTTTTGCCATTTATCCCAAAACTTATCTTTAATTCGTGATAATTCTTGAAATTCGAGACCTAAATTTTAAACCATGAAACAACTGATTGCCTTTGTTACTTTTTGCTTTTCGCTAAATGTTTTTTCACAAGATTATTTCCAGCAGGATGTTAAATACACGATCGAAGTGACGCTGGATGACAAAGAGCACATACTCACTGCTAATGAGACGATTGAATACAAAAATAATTCGCCCGATGAGCTGAAATTTATCTACATGCACCTGTGGCCGAATGCATACAAAAACAATGAAACAGCTATGGCTCAGCAGTTATTTGAGAATGGCGGGACACGATTTTACTATGCCGAAGAAAAAGACCGCGGCTATATTGATGATCTTGATTTTAAAGTGAATGGTAGCTCGGTGAATTGGGAATATGACTCAGTGCATATAGACATCTGCAAAATTATGCTGAGCGAGCCGTTGAAAAGCGGGGAAAGCATCACCATTTCAACGCCATTTAAAGTGAAAATTCCGAAAGGTGTTTATTCACGGTTGGGGCATATGGGTGAGACCTATCAAATTACCCAATGGTATCCCAAACCTGCTGTTTACGATAAGGACGGATGGCACCCGATGCCTTATTTGAGCCAGGGTGAATTTTATTCGGAATTCGGCTCCTTTGATGTTTCACTTACTCTGCCGAAAAATTACGTGGTGGGCGCCACAGGCGATTTTGTTGACGGACARGATGAACTTGATTGGCTSAATTACAAAGCCSAGCAAKGYGAAAAACAATCTTTCGAAAAGAAAAAAACATCGAGAAGRCAGCAACRGAAAAAAATGAAAGATGAAGAATACCCGCCATCTTCTTCGGAAATGAAAACAYTGCACTACAGRCAAGATAACGTACATGACTTCGCGTGGTTTGCTGACAAGCGCTGGCATGTACAAAAAGGCGAAGTGAAGTTGCCACATTCAGGGCGAACGGTAACTACTTGGGCCATGTTTACCGATGCCGAGCCACATCTGTGGAAAGACAAATCGATTGAATACCTTAATGATGCCATTTACTATTATTCGCTGTGGAATGGTGACTACCCCTACGACCACATGACAGCTGTTGATGGGGCGCTTACCGCAGGCGGAGGCATGGAATACCCCAACATCACAGTGATAGGGACTTCAGGTTCGCCCTTTTCGCTTGAAACGGTCATTATGCATGAAACGGGGCACCAATGGTTTTATGGTATTTTGGGATCCAACGAGCGGTTGCACCCATGGATGGACGAAGGACTGAATTCTTTTAATGAAAACCGTTATATCGAAACAAAATACTCTGATTCGGCTCTGATTCTCGGTTTCAAAAAAGACAAAAAAATCTTTGAAATTTTTGATCTGAACCGTCCGCACAAAGACCTGTATTATTATGCCTATTTATTGAATGCACGAAGAAATCTCGATCAGCCAATCGAAGAGCATTCCACCAAATATGCTTCGATGAATTACGGCACGATGGTGTATATGAAAACGGCCATTACCTTCGATTATCTGATGGCTTATTTAGGAGAAGATACTTTTGACCGCACTATGCAGCGATATTTCAACGAATGGAAATTCAAGCACCCTCAGCCCGGTGATTTGCAGAAGATTTTTGAAGATGAAACAAACAAAAACTTGAGTTGGTTTTTTGAAGACATGATTCAAACAACTAAAAAACTCGATTACAAAATCGTGAAAGCCAAAAAAGAGAAATTTCAAACGGCTTCGGAAGTTACTGCATATAAAATCACGATAAAAAATGCGGGTGAAATCAAAGGGCCGTATCAAATCAGTGGAATTCGAAATGATTCGATTGTGGAAACCAAGTGGTTTGACGGTTTTGAAGGAACAAAAACGATCATTTTTCCTGATGGGGATTTTGAAAAACTCAAAATTGATGCAACCTACGACATGCCCGAGCTCGACAAGAAAAACAACACCATCAATACCAAAGGGCTATGCAAAAAATCTGAACCGCTGCGTTTGCAATTTATCGCCAGTTTGGAAAATTCCGATAAAAAGCAGCTGCTTTACACCCCAATCTTCGGCTGGAATGAGTACAACCACT
Source organism: Flavobacteriales bacterium (assembly GCA_002746335.1). Taxonomy (GTDB): domain Bacteria; phylum Bacteroidota; class Bacteroidia; order Flavobacteriales_H. Next base: position 66,185 of record NVWW01000001.1, read on the forward strand.
GGATGCTTGGTTTGGCGTTGTATAACAGCCGCATCCCGCAAAGGAAATTCGACTACACGCTCGCGCCAATGTATTCGTTTAGCACGGGCTCGGTGACGGGTTATGCCGATATGTTCTTCAATTGTTTCCCGAAAGGTAAGTTGTTTCAATCTGTGCGCTATGGCATTAGCGGGAAGAGCTATGCTATTAACGGCAGTAATCCGTTTTACAAAATCACGCCCGAACTCAAATTTGAATTCAAAAACAAGGATTACCGTAGCTTTAATTCCAATTACCTGACGCTGCGTTCAGTGAATGTGGTGGAAGAGTATTCAACGGTCAATCAATTCAATCAATTCAATGAAATCGGGTATAGCTTCAGCCATGCGCATACGCTCAATCCGTTTTGGCTGGATGTTAATGTACAATACGGAATGTTGAAAGAGGATGAAGGAAACGGATATACCAACGATAAAGGGGATTTCCTGAAGGCATGGCTCGTAGCCAACCAACGCATCGAATACAACAGTAAAGGCAAGGAAATTTCGATTCGATTTTTTGCTGGCAAGTATTTTACTAACACCACCAACAATGGTCGTTACAACTGGCGCATGGACGGATTTAGCGGTTCTACCGATGTGGGCCACCTGACCGATTACGCCTACGATTACACCTTTTTAGGCAGGTCAGAAACCGATGGTGTGCTTTCGCAACAGTTTGTAGAAGGGCAGGGGGGATTCAAAACCAGAACTTTTGTTGGCTCTACAAATGATTGGCTCGTTGCGCTAAACATCAAAGCCGACCTTCCTTTTCCATTGCCCATTGGCATTTTTGCTGATTTTGGATACAATAATTACAGCACATTTGTATATGACGCAGGTATTCATGTATGGCTTTCAAAAGGCGTATTTGATGTCTATATTCCACTCAACTACTCGCAAAATATCAAAGATGTGCCCGGGTTTGATGACCTTTCCTTTGGTGAGCGCATCCGCTTTACGGTGAACCTTCACAAGATCAATCCGTTCAACATAGTGAGAAATTTTGACATGTAACGGGCTGAAATTCAGAAAAATACATACTTTAAATTGAAACTTTTTTCGCTTTTTTTTCGTAAATGACAAAATAGCGCATAAGCCTGTTCGTCTTTTGGCAGGAGCAATAAGCGCTTATGTTGCTTTTATACAGTTGTTGGGCACTAACGATGAAAGCACTTAGAATTATACTCTTTTCACTTGCGACTGCAAGTGCCTTATTTGTAGCTACACGAGTTGGAGCACAAAATGAGACAAAAAGTCTCATGGATGATGGAAAAATTTACCGGGAAATAGATTCACTTATTCATTTACTAAGCAATGCGCATGAGGATATGGACAAGAAGGATATCCTTAATAAGTTGTTGTATAAACACTTGGAAGGAAACCATCAATCACAGGATTATGGGAAGCAAGCCCTGCAAACAGCAAAGCTAAATAACAGTCGAATTATCATTTTTGCTTGTATAGGAGGCTTGGCGCTCATTTCGATGCTGACTTTTTATTTGTTTAAGAGTCATAGACTGAAGCAGAGAATTAATGAGCAACTCAAAGACAGGGTTGAATTAAAGGACTTAGAACTGAGTGAATTAATAAAATTACTCCAAGAAGAAATCGAAGCTCACAAAAAAACCCAAAGTAGATTAGAAGCAATCAATGCAGAATTGAATAATTTCATGTACAGATCTTCTCATGATCTAAAGGGCCCGCTTGCTTCCATCATCGGGATAACAAATATTGCTAAGGATAGTAATTCCAAAAAAGAACTTTTTGACTATTTGAATATGATATCACAAAGCACCGGACGTCTGGATGTGATTTTGGAAACATTAGTAAATGCAATAAGGGTGGCTGATAGTCCCGTTGAAATTTCTTTGATAGATTTTGTCAAATTCACCACGCAGATCATTAAAGATTTAGAAAATCCTAAACACTCAAAAAATGTGAGAATTGAGATTGATGCAGATGAAAGATTGCAATTATCCACTGATAAAAAACTATTCATCACAATCATGCAAAATCTGATTGACAATTCGTTGAAATACAAGAAAACAACAATTGAAGATTCGTATGTAACCATCAGGGCTAAAAAACATGGTAAAGGAATAAGAATAATCATATCAGACAATGGTCAGGGAATACCCGAAGACCAGCAGCCCAAAGTGTTTGATATGTTTGTGAGATCAAACCTGAAGTCAACGGGAACAGGATTGGGCTTATATATCGTTAAAAAAGCGGTAGATAAACTTGACGGATCAATAAGTTTGCAAAGCAAGAGAGGTATTGGAACCTCGTTTCATCTTTTCATACCTGACCTACGCATATCTGCCTCGAAGGGAAGTCTAAAATCTGCCTACATTAATAACTGAAATACATTTGCTGTAACTATTGCAAAATAAAAATCAGGCAAGGAAATGCTATCTGTTGATTTTGCAAAAGTCTCAAAGCATGTATTAGCCGCTGTAGAAAAATAGAATGGTAGATGTAATAACGGAAATAATAATCACAAAATCAATTGACAAGGTTTCTGAATATGCTATTGATCCGGATAATGCTTCGGAGTGGTATGTAAACATCAAATCTGTTGAATGGAAAACACCAAAACCTTTGGCAGTAGGTTCTAAAATAGCGTTTAAAGCGCAATTTCTTGGAAGACAACTTGCATACGTTTATGAAGTTGCAGAGTTAACTCCAAACAAAAAACTTATAATGCACACTGCTGATGGACCTTTCCCGATGGAAACAACATATACCTGGGCTGTCGTTGACAACCAAGAAACCCGAATGACTTTACGCAATAGAGGGAACCCAAAGGGGTTTTCTAAACTATTTGCTCCGTTTATGGCAACTATGATGAGAAAAGCCAACAAGAAAGACTTGAAGAAAATCAAAGAAATAATTGAAAGCAAGGATTAAAAACTGAAAGAAAATATCCATGACAAAATCATGCGATAAGGCTTTGCTTAACGCCCGAACTTACCCAAGTCAATTTGCTCCGAATAACCTGCCTGTTCCAAGGAGGCTCCATCTGTATGTTTCTTTTTATTCCTCAGAAAACCAATATGTTTAACAGTGCAAGTCAGCCATGAGCTGATAAATTTTATCGAAAATCTTTCGTAATTTGGGCGACATAACTATAAGCTGTATAAGCGGAATTCCGTTTATATGTATGAAGGTTATGATGAGCATACTCACCTGCAAATTAACATGGGCTGTTTTGTTTAGCTACAAGAGCGGGGATTAATGAAACGACAGAAAAAATATAGATGAGACCAAACTCATGCAAAAAAGGGGCGTACCTGAAAATCCAAATGAGTAAGAAAAACTAAAACCAAAACAAAATGAAAAAACTATTCTTAGTTGTCCTTGCTTTAGCGAGTATAACTATTACCAATGCACAAACTATTAAATCAGGTAGTCACAGTACAACCGGTTATATTAAAAGTGATGGCACCATCCAAAATAGCAGTCATTCAACAGTAGGTTATATTAAAAGCGATGGAACGATTCAAAACAGCAGTCATAGTACCATAGGTTACATCAAGAGTGATGGCACCATCCAAAATGGGAGTCATTCAACTGTTGGTTATGTAAAAAGCGATGGCACTATTCAAAACAGTAGCCACAGCACTATTGGTTATATTAAAGATGATGGAACGGTTCAAAACAGCAGCCACAGTACAATTGGTTATGCCAAAGGCGTTAAAAGAGAATGGGCTGCGGTAACTTTTTTCTTTTTTGAGTTTTAATAAGTTTAGTAATAGAAGTTGGGATAGAAACAACAACAGACATACGCTATATATAAATCGCTGCAGCCAAAAAATGAAAAGAATAAGGACATTTCAAGGAACAATTTATCCATGGAATTGTGATCATATGGGTCACATGAATGTGAAATTCTATGCAGAAAAGTTTGATCAGGCCATTTGGAATTTATGTTCCTTTTTAGGATTAACTGCAGCTTATTTAAGAGAAAATAATGAAGGAATGGTGGCGCTCGAGCAGCACATCAAATACTTCAAGGAAGTACTGCCCGGAGATAATATTTACATCGAATCTGAGGTAATTGAAATTAAAGAAAAAATAATCCGCTTGCGGCACATCATGTATAACCTTGAAAGTAATGACATAGTTGCAGAAACCGAAATTACCGGATTACATATTGATGCCAAGCTTAGAAAAGGCATAGCCTTTCCCGAATTCGTACAGAACAATTTTGAACAGTTATTTGCTGCTGACAAAACAAAGCAATAAGCGCTAGTGCTTCTTTTATATAGTCGTTAGCTATAATTAGACTAAAAAATTATTAATATAATTGAGATCACAATTTTTCAATTATGATTAAAAAGAAACTGACGAGACTCATAGGCTTAAAAAAAGAAGATTTCGACTACTTTCTGCAAACCACCCAAATACAAATACAACATGCAAGGCTCATCCCTACTTTAAAAACGGGAGATGAAATGGCTTTAACTTCAATATTCTTATCAATATTAAGATTGGTAAAAGAGTATCGGGAGGGCCTCTTCAAGGAACTTAAATTAAGTAAGGGTGGTAAGGTTTTTTATTACACAGAAGCATCATTTCCTGAAATTCATAAATCAAGAATTGATGGTCTTATTGTCATCGTAAAGAGTGGTGTAATAAAAGACGCAGCTTTTTTTGAAATGAAAAACAAGAACAATACAGTAAATAAAGATCAGGTTGAAGCGTATTTGGATATTTCAAAAAAGCTTGGAGTAAATAAGTTGGTAACTGTTTCCAACGAATTTGTAGCTGATCCATCCCACTCACCTGTCAAAGTAAGAGTGCCTAAAAATATATCTCTTTATCACTTTTCATGGACATATCTCCTTACAAGAGGTCAATTACTTCTTTTCAAGAATGAGAATAATATTTAAAGATGAAGATCAGGTGGAAATAATGCGAGAGGCTTTAGAATATTTGGAAAGTCCCGTGTCGGGGGTTAGAGGATATACACAAATGAAACCTGGATGGAAGCAACTTGCAGAAAATGTTAAAGCTCAAAAACCTCTTAAAGCTACCGAAATTTATATTGAGGACGCGGTTTTAAGTTGGCACGAAGAGGAGAAAGATATGGCCTTGTTAATGAGTAGAAAATTAGGGGTTCTTGTTAAATCATCTCCGAAAGGGAAAGACAGTCTGAAAAATGATATTAAGCGACTTGTTAAAGAGAATTATCTTACAGGATCATTGAGTGTAAAAAATTCCGTTTCTGATATAAAAATAATTACAGAATTTGAAAGACGGACTGTATCGATGTCCGTAAAAGTAACTCCTCCACTTGATAAAGGGACTGTAGCCCGAATAACTTGGATTGGAAAGCAATTAGAAAATTGCAAAAAGAAAAGCGAAAACGTATTTAATAAACTCTTCGATTACATTTGGATTGAGGCCAATATTAAATACGCCCAGGTTAACCTGAAGGTTAAACTATCCGAACTGAGCATTCTTCATGAGCTTATTGGAGGCAGAGAAATTCAGGCATTCCATGTTGTACTTATCATGGACTATGGGGTTAATTTTGCGAGCACCAAGAAATTTATTGAATTAATAGAGAAAATGGTTCTCGATTATTACGAAGGTATTGTACAGCACATGACCAATTGGAACATGCCTGCACCAAAACTTGGGCGTAACAGATAGTCTAACTACCATTATTTTCAGCAAACAGCATTGTTTTGGGTAAGCAAAGGCAAAAAAAGCCGCTCGATTTCGAGCGGCTTTTCAATGAATTGATTCTTAAAATTTACTTTACAACAGCAAATTTCTCAATGTTGATGTGGTCTCCATTTCGTAGGTAAACGAAATAATTGCCTGCGGGAAGCTCAGAAACGCTAATTGCTTGTTGCAATTGGTTGTTTGTTCCGTGCATTTTATTGTAAACCACTTTTCCGCCAATACTTAGGATAGTGATTTGCAACTGATCGCTTACAGTTGAATTGTACTTAACCTGAAGTACATCACTTGTTGGATTGGGGTAAACGTTCAGATCGTAAACGCCCGTTCTTTCTTCAATTGAAGCAGCTGCTAGTTTTGTTACCAACACATCATCAACAGCCAAAACAAAGTCATCGTCAGAATCGTGCAAAAAAGCTACGTAAATAGTTTGTCCTGAATAGGCGCTAAGCGAAAGCTGCCATTGTGCCAACAGCCCATTATCGAAAGGAGCAGTAGTGTCAGGATTCGCACTCGAAGCTGTATGCATTGTTCCGGTTGAAAACTGAGTTGCATCATCGTTGATGTTTTGTGCATAAACGGCAACCGTATCAGTAAAACTTGCCAACGCAGTAGTAGTCGTTGAAACTACAACCTTGTATCCGTCTTGATAAAGACCAACTTGCGATGGAGCCGATTCCCACGTTAGCATGGCAGTAGAATCGGTAATACTGATAGCTGGAGTTATGAGCCAGTCCTTATTGCCAGGGGCAAAACCCTGCAGCCAAGATGAGCTTTGAGCTACCATTTCGGCAGAATCAGTGCTGCCTACTATAAAATTACCAAAGAACCATGCTGGGTCTGTTATTCCGCTTGAAGGATCTTGTGGTAAACTGTCCTGGTCAACGTTCATCCATCCGGCAGGAAGTGAATCGCTGTTAAAATTTTCATACAAAAGCGTATCAGTTTGCGCATTTGCAAATGAAAAGCACGCTATTGCCGCAATAGAAAGTAGTTGTTTTTTCATGTTTCTAGTTTTTAAGATTTAGAGAATCGGCTGCAAAGTTTGGGTATTTTTTTTCTAATTTGCAAATTAAATCGGTAAAAATCAAGTTAGTTGTCGTCACTTTAGGGTTTGATGCCCTTTTCTTGATTCACTTACCTTTGTTTCGGTGAATTCGCATAAAATATACTTTGCTTCTGACTTCCATTTGGGCGTTCCTGATTACGAAAGTAGTTTAGAGCGTGAAAAAAAGATTGTACGTTGGCTGGATGAAATCAAACATGACGCTACGGAAATCTACCTTTTAGGCGATGTGTTTGACTTTTGGTTTGAATACAAAAGAGCCATTCCGAAGGGTTTTGTGCGTTTACAGGGGAAAATTGCCGAAATCACCGATGCAGGTATTCCTGTGTATTATTTCACTGGCAACCACGATATGTGGGTTTTCGATTACTTGCCCAAGGAATTAGGCATGAAACTATGTCGCGGACCAATTCAAAAGCAATACAACAGTAAAAAACTTTTCATTGGGCATGGCGATGGTCTTGGCCCGGGCGATAATGGCTACAAGTTCTTGAAAAAAGTGTTTGCCAATAAATTGTGTCAGTGGTTGTTTGCTCGGCTTCACCCGAATTTTGGCATCTGGCTGGCGGGTTATTCTTCAGGAGTAAGCAGGGAGGAGATAGAAAATTTAGAATTTTTTGGTGATGAAGAGCACCTCGTTCAATTCTGCAAAAAAACATTGGAGACGGAGTATTTCGATTACTTTATTTTTGGGCACCGGCATATTCCTTTAGATTTGGAAGTAGGGAAGAACAGCCGCTACATCAATCTTGGCGATTGGATTATCAACTTTACTTACGCGGTGTTTGATGGGGACAAAATGGAATTGAAAAAATTTGAAGGCCCATCCTATTCAGATAATTATCGGGAACCAAAGTAAAGGGCTTCTTTGCTGAGGATGTCTCAAAAGTCATCATTCCGAGCGAAGCGAAGGAATCTTAAAAGTTATCTCATTAACAATCAACAGATCACTTCTTAGCTTCTCTTATCGTAATGATGTTTTGGTGACCACCCTATGGGGATATTTTATGTGCCTATCACCTCTACCAAATCAGCGAGGCGGTTGGAATAGCCTGCTTCGTTGTCGTACCAGCCCACTACTTTCACCATTTTTCCTATAGTTGCAGTAAGGCCTGAATCAAAAATGCAGGAGTGGGGGTTGCTGATGATGTCCACAGAAACCAATGGTTCATCAGAGTATTCCAAAATGCCTTTCAACTCCGACTGGGCAATGGCTTTAAATGCCGAGTTGATTTCTTCTGGTGAAACTTCTTTTTTCAAAACGCAGGTTAGTTCAGTAATTGAGCCGCTTGCCACGGGAACCCGCAGTGCAGAGCCGCCTAATTTTCCTTTCAGATGAGGGAAAATCTTCACAATGGCATTGGCAGCACCGGTTGAAGTGGGAATGATATTGGCTGCAGCTGCCCGCGCTCTTCTCAAGTCGGAGTGTGGTGCATCGTGCAGGCGCTGGTCGCTGGTGTAGGCATGGATGGTTGAAAGGAATCCTGATTCAATGCCCCATAGCTCGTCCAGCACTTTTACCATCGGGGCAGCGCAGTTAGTAGTACAAGATGCGTTGGAAAGTACTGTCTCAGAGCCATCAAGCAGGTTGTCATTTACGCCTAAAACCACTGTTTTTACCTCGCCTTTTGGCGGGGCTGAGATAATGACTTTTTTGGCCCCCGATTCGAGGTGTTTTCCTGCATCTTCCATCGAGCGAAACAAACCGGTTGATTCAATAACCACATCAATTCCTAAATCCTTCCAGGGCAAATCAGAAGGGCTTTTCGATGAGTAAATATAGATGCAATTGCCGTTGATGCTGAGGTGCTTGTCGCCCGCTTCGATATTGCCATCAAATTTCCCATGGACTGAATCGTACTTAAAAAGATGAGCCAAAGTAGCCGTATCAGTCAAATCGTTGATGGCCACTACTTGTATGTTTTCTTTTTTGAGCAATGCGCGCATAGTGATGCGGCCAATCCTTCCGAAACCGTTAATCGCGACTTTAATTTTTGACATTCTTTTAGCTTTACGAAGGGCAAATATAAGATGATTATGCATTTTTAAGCAATAAAAAACCCCGCACGGAGAAGTGCGGGGTTGCTTGCTTGTAAAGCAGATTATTTCATCACAATAAACTTGGCAACAGCACGCTTGTTATTTGCGCGAATCATTGCAAAATAAGTGCCATGAGCCAATTCTGCGTTGTTGAATTGAATACGGTTTTCTCCTTTGTCAAACGGCCTGCTCTCTGATTTTACCAGCTTTCCGCTGAGGTCATAAACTTCGATGAAACCATTTGCAGCCTCTTGCATATTAAAGAGTAGGTAACCCTCGCTGGTCATCGGGTTGGGGTAAACCGACAAGTCAGACACAAAAACATCGTTCGAAAAATCGGGATGTTCGATGTCTCCTATTCCCGTATACTTATCTGATCGCCAGAGGCCCCTACCATGCGTGCCGAGGTAAATGGCACCAAGGTTTGTCATCCCCCCGAACCAAGTGCCGGCTTGTCGCACGGCAAATACAGGAGTGTGAGAAAAAGTGTTGTTTTCATCAGACCAACTGCCCGCGTTGTTCCAAGTTGTGGAATACACTCCGTATTCGGTTCCCACCACAATGGTTTTGTCTACATCAATGGAAATGATGGCATCATAAACGGGCATTTCAGGCAAGTCGCCCTGGATGCTGGTAAATGAACTGTTGTTAGTGGTAGATATAGCGCTGGTGGAGCGGTAAACATAATCGGTGTTGCCGTAATTGCCTAAAGTGACAACTACATTCTCGGCATTATCGGGGTCAACACCAATTCCCGTTACAACACGTGCACCACCACCACTGAAAATAAGTGTGATGTTGATATCGCTCGAAGCTGAAACATCATAATAAGTTGTATCAGGTGGATTGCCCGTTGTAACAGGAGTGCCATCGGAAATATACAGTGAATTAAGTCCGGAAATCCTGTAAACGTTGCCGCTGTAATTTCCAACGAACAGGTGATTGCCGTCTTTTGAAAATTCCAGGGATTTCACTGAACCTCCAATCCCACTGATTTTCATCCATATTGGATTGACTGAAAAGTCGAGCGCTCTGCGGGTAACGTAAACATTGCCCGAGCCGCCAAAAGCCAGCATGGACTGTACGGGGTCTTGAACCATCACTTTGTTGCCGGGATTGAGGGTTTGGGTAAGTACATGTGTGAGTATAATGCTTCCACTACCGGTTTTGCTGGATAAGAACAAGGTGTCTCCAGCGTTATAGGTTGCTGAATAATAGGACTTCACAATAGAACTCAGAACTGGCGCTGTGCTGAAGGTGATGTTAAAATCGCCTGTTGTATAACTGAAAGTCCCACTTCCATCTCCCGTTAGGTTACCATCGCCATCGGGGTCTACCAATACTTTGCTGCCCACAACAAACTGTATGGACCCAACTACAAAGTTCGCTGCCTTTTGCGGGGGCGTGATTATTCCCGAGAAGGTTTTTACGGAGCCGTTGCCAGTCCCTACGGCAAACGGGTCCATCGTTGCGGTGTCTTCGGCAGTAAACAGCACCGAGTCCTCACTGTTGGGCTGGTTCATGGTTTCCCACATGCGGATAACCGTAAAAAAAGTTGCTTCGTTGCAATTCCATGCTTCGCAAATTCCCGAAGGAGCGCCTTCTCCGGATGCCCTGCTTACATGACCAGGGACACCTGGGTAGATAGTGGAAAATTTCGCATCGGTAAGCATAGAGTAATCGCAATCGAAACCATCACCACCCATTACATCATTGCCTCCTGTTGGGTCAGTGTCATCGTTGGGGTCAACTTCAATGGTTCCGTTGTCTTGTGTGCCTCCCATCACTTTTCCATCTGAATCGAAGCCAATGCCGTAAAATTGGGTGGTCACATAACCCGAGTTGGCAGTAATGAATGTATTGTCATAACCATAGCCCACACTCACTCCGCCATCACTTCCAATGTACATGATATCATTTACCTCGTCAAAGGCAAAGGTGTGTTTGTCTGAATGCACATAAGTGCCGGAAAAATCACCCCCGAATTCGGTTGCAACTCTCGTGAGGTTGCCGTTCCAGCGCCAGAGCTGCACACCACCAATGTAAATTGTGTTTTCATCNTTGGGGTTTACGGCAAGGCAGCAATCGTAGTAGCACTGTCCGTTGGCAGAAATACAAGGCTGGAAATAATCGGTAATTGCTTCCTGAAGCAAGACCCATGTAAGACCTTTGTCTGTTGAGCGATAGATGCCTTGCAGTGTTGAGCTAGACACAACAAAAGCATATACAAAGTTRTTATTGGATGRKGCAATAGCAAGTTCCAAACGTTGTGAACTGCTGGGTAATGGAGATGAACTTACATTAACATAAGTATCTCCATCATTTCCATTTGGCGATCGAAAAATTGTGCCGTTGATCGAAACCAATATGGTTCCGTCATCGGCTATTTCAATGTCTTGGCCTTCGCCCGTATTTTGTATGTTGGGAAATACGAGATAAACTGGGTTTACCCAAGTGGCTCCTCCATCATCGGAATAACGCAATCCTTGTTTTTGAGCAACATAAATTCTGCCTGTAGTTTGGTCAACTTTTACCGAGTTGATCTCCACCCATTCTGCTCCGGCACTGTTRTTTCCATCGGGAGGAGATGCACTCGGAATTTTGGTGATGGTGCTGCTGCCGGGTTGGAGTTTAAATAAMCCACGCCCTAAAAAACCGCTGCCTCCGAAACCAGAGGGGCCGTCAAAGGAACTCCCTGTGCCAAAATAAATGGTGCCGTCAGATGCTTGATCAATGCAGGAAACGATCAAATTTTCAGCCAAATCGTCAACGGGCTGCCATGTGGCTGCTCCGTTATTGGAGACATACAGCCCGCCCGAAACGCTGCCTGCATAAACACGGCTGCCGTCTGCTTTTGTTTTATCCACTAATATGGCACGGGTTCTTCCGCCCTCGTCTGTAGGCCCCATCTCAACCCAAGCAAGGTTAGCAGCGCCTGAGCGCTTTGCCTTCAGGGCAGTTACTTGCTCTCGTGCTTTTAGCACGTCTTTGTAGTCAATTTTGCCGGTTACTTGGTTGGCCTTTACTTTCATGTAATATTCTAGTGCCCCCCCGTTCCATTTTTGGGCTTGTTGTTCTGCTTTTTCTTTTCTGGGAGCATAGCTCGCATTTTTATCGCTTGACGAATTGAGCAGATAAAGGCCACTGCCTAAGACGGTTGTTGTGATGACCGCTGTAAGTAATTTAGATTTCATAAGTAATTGATTTTTCGTTTGGGAAAAATGCGTGGCAATATACGAACATTTTGCCTAAACACGCATCGAAAATAATGACAAATTCTTTTTTTATTATTCAAGCATAAAGAAACAAAACGTTGGTAATGCGGCTTGCGGTAATTTTGCGAGCGGTTACTATCGGCCAATAAACGGGGTAATTATTTTATTGAACGGAAATCAGAAAACGTGTTTTTCGGCATGGTAGGAGGAGCGTACAAGTGGCCCGCTTTCCACAAAGCGGAAGCCTTTTTGCAAACCGAGCATTTTGTAGAGTGCGAATTTTTCGGGAGGGATGAATTCAACCACAGGTAAGTGTTTTGGAGTGGGTTGCAAGTATTGCCCAAGTGTCAGCACGTCAACACCTACACTGCGCAAATCGTCCATGGTTTCCAGAATTTCTTCCTCTGTTTCGCCCAGGCCGAGCATCACGCCTGATTTGGTTTTCATGTCTGCTTGCTTGAGCCGCCTCAGCACTTCCAAGCTGCGGTCGTATTTAGCTTGTATCCGTACTTTTTTGGTTAACCTGCGAACAGTTTCGAGGTTGTGTGAAACGATTTCAGGGGCAACCTCAATGATTCGCTGTAAATTATCCCAGTTGCCTTTAAAATCCGGAATAAGTGTTTCTAATGTAGTGCTTGGACTGATTCTACGTACTGCCTCCACCGTTTCTGCCCAGATTTTTGAGCCGCCATCGGGCAAATCATCGCGGTCAACGGAAGTAATGACGCAATGTTTCACTCCCATTGTTTTTACTGATTTTCCCACGCGTACCGGCTCAAATGGGTCAACGGTATCAGGCCTGCCGGTGGCTACCGCACAAAAACCGCAGGAACGGGTGCAAACATTTCCCAAAATCATAAAAGTGGCCGTGCCCGCTCCCCAGCATTCTCCCATGTTGGGGCAGTTGCCGCTTTCGCAGATGGTATGTAGTTTGTGCTCGTCAACCAACTGGCGCACCTTGCGATAATTTTCTCCAGTGGGGAGTTTCACGCGCAGCCATTTGGGTTTTGGATATCGCTTTGGGGGCGCTGCTGTTTCCATCAATTAAAAGATTTCTTCCCAAATTCGAAACTGAGGTAATATGTGAAGAAGAATTGCTGGTTGTCAATGAAAGCCATCATCGGGATTTCTTTGTAAAATGCATCGAAAGTGATGCCTGTTTCGATGGCCTTTACCAAGTCGTCTTTGGCTGAATATTCAAAATTCAAAGCAAATTTAGCGTGTAAACCGGGGTGAATGACGGTTCCCTCAATGCCTTTCATCGTTGGTGCGCGTCCATAAATTTTGTCGAGTGTATGCTTTTCCGGGTCATATTTTTCAGTAACGGGGGTTCTGTTTGAGTTGGTCCCGTCATAGTCAATGAGCAGATAAACCGGTTTTACTAGCCCAAGTGATGCTCCGCCCATGATCAAGTAACTGATTTGCACGCTACTCTTTGCCTCTTTTTCAAAAAGAATGCGCTGCCTTCCAAAAGAAGGTCTCAAAATGGCCAATGCGTTGAGTTTTCCGTAGATAAAACCCTTGCTGTTGTCATCATGGATGTTGAAGCTTTTTCTTTCTTTCGGATGCTTCATAACGGCAAATTCTGCCGACCATATTTGCTTCTTTAATGCAGTGAGATGCTTCGTTTTGCGCAAAAACAAACCCCATCCCTGAGTGTGAACCAATGCGCCTCCAGTAATTTGACTACGGTAAAGCAATTTTGTATCATCATAAACTGAGCCGCTGGCATCAATGGTTTCTTCAACGCCCAAGTCGTTTTCCACCTGAGAAAACCCTACAAAAGCGAAAATAATAGAAATTAATATGAGAAAAATCCTGCTCAACATGATTTAATACAAAAGTACATAAATATACGCATATTTTTTAAATTTGTTGTCCATGGAAACCATTCAAACAATTTATGAGGGAGAATTAAGGACTCGGGCAAAGCATTTACAATCGGGCAATGAAATCATAACCGATGCTCCTGTTGACAACCACGGCAAAGGGGAAGCATTTTCGCCCACCGATTTGCTGGCAGCATCCTTGGGAAGTTGCATGGTCACTATTATGGGCATTGTGGTTGATAGAAACAATATGAACATTGATGGGACAAAAATGAAAATCAATAAAGTGATGGGATCCAACCCACGTAGAGTAAGTGAAGTAATCGTAGAATTCGACATGCCGCACAATAATTTTTCGGATGAAGAAAAAGAAATGCTCTACAATGCGGCTGTGAATTGCCCTGTGGCAAAAAGCTTACATACAGAGGTAAAGCAAACGGTAAAATTCAATTATTAAAGTAGAAAGTAAGTTAAGCTGGGCGTTCTTGCTGGGGTTGTGGATTAGATTTTCCGTATGCCGGGCACCGTTCGTGAGTTTTGCACGAAGACAAAATCGTGCCAGCTAATAAAATTGAAGCAACAATTATCGAAACTTTTTTCATTCTGAAAAGAAGTGTTTACAAAAGGTTATGGCAAAAATAAGCAAATTACCAAATAATGCAAATTTTAAATTAATTCCCTTGTACTACGATCAGAAAAAATAGTTACATTTATCCGGATTTTTTTTCAAAAAACTTTTTAATGGAAGCCACAACACAAGTAAAACCACAGATTGAAGAGAGTTGGTTAAATGTATTGAAAGATGAATTTGATGCTTCTTATTTCTCAGACCTAAAGCAGTTTTTAGTTGAGGAAAAACAAAAACACCGCATTTTTCCGCCCGGAAAATCTATTTTCAATGCCTTCAATCACATACATTTTGACGAAGTTAAAGTTGTGATTTTAGGACAAGATCCTTATCACGGGTTAGGGCAGGCGCATGGGTTGTGTTTTTCCGTGCCGAAAGGTGTTCAGCATCCACCTTCACTCGTCAATGTTTTTAAAGAAATACAAGATGATTTGGGTATTCCTTATCCGCAATCGGGTAATTTGGAGCCGTGGGCGAAACAGGGTGTATTGCTTCTTAATGCAACATTAACTGTGAGAGCACATCAAGCAGGTTCGCATCAAAACAAAGGGTGGGAAACATTTACCGATGCTGCCATCACAGCGCTTTCTCAACAAAGAGAAGGCGTTGTTTTCTTGTTGTGGGGAAAATATGCCAAAGCTAAAGAAGAGTTGATTGACACTACAAAACACCACGTGCTCAAATCAACCCATCCCTCACCATTTTCTGTGCATTACGGTTTTTTTGGCTGCAAACATTTCTCAAAAGCGAATGCAATCCTTCGGGAAAACAGCCGGCCCGAAATTGATTGGCGCGTGGAATAACACTTTAGCGGTTTTTTCGTTTCATCCCAAATCACAGCTTTGAAAAAAGCAGCTTATATCCTTTGTTTCCTACTCTTTTGTTATACCACAAAAGGGCAAAATTCCTATTCGCTTAACATCATTCAAACTGACAGCACAAAAATTGATTTAAAAGAAATCAGTGAAGCAAGCCCCGGTTTTTCATCTGAAAATGAAAGAGAAAAATACTTGCGGAAAACACTGATTTTGCTTTACGATAAAGGCTACATTACGGCATCTTTTGACAGTTTAAAAAGAGATTCCTCGGTTTTAACGGCTTTTTTGAAAACCGGAAAATCCTACCAATGGGCTTATTTACAAAAGGGCAATGTGGATGAGGGCATCCTCAGTGAAATCGGCTACCGCGATAAATTATTTTATAACCGCCCGGTCAGCGGCAAGAACTTCAGTCGGTTGATGGAAAACATTCTGATTTACTGCGAAAACAACGGCTACCCTTTTTCTACTGTAAAACTCGATAGCATTGAGTTTGGTGAAAATTCTGTTTCTGCAGTTTTGAATTTGACCAAAAACAAAAAATGCACGGTTGACAGCATCAAAATTTTGGGTGATGCCAAAGTCGCGCCCGTTTATCTCTATAACTACATTCGCATAAAACCAGGTGATTTGTACAGCGAAAAACTGATTAGGGAAATCGCTTCGCGCATCCGAGAGTTGCCTTTTGTGAGTGAAAAAGAAAGCCCGCAAGTTATTTTTACTAAGGACTTCACCAAATTGGCTTTGAATTTGAAACACAAAAAGGCCAGCCATTTCAGCGGTGTTTTGGGTTTGCTGCCCGATGAAGAATCAGATAAAGTGCTGATAACTGGTGATGCACGCCTTAAACTGCAAAATGCGCTCGGCAGGGGTGAGTTGATTGATTTCAATTGGCGGAAACTGCAAACCAAAACTCAGGATTTGAAAATTTTGTTCAATTATCCTTTTATTTTAAATACGCCTTTTGGCGCTGACCTTGACTTGAAAATCTATTGGCGGGACACGCTTTTTGTAACTATTGACCAGCGCTATGGGATCCAGTACATTTTGAAGGGCGGCAATTATTTCAAGGCATTTTTGCACAACCGCCAGTCGAACTTGATTTCTACACAGGGTTACGAGAATATTACTGCCGTGCCCGACTATGCTGACATTAGCGCTCTGGGTTACGGGCTGGGCTTTAAAACCGAAAAACTCGATTACCGTATCAATCCGCGCAAGGGCTACAGTATTGATTTATTGGGCAGTATAGGCAACAAAAAAATCAGGCAAAACCCTGCACTGCCTGCTCAAATTTATGATTCACTGAAATTAAAAACGATTCAGTACAATTCACAAATAGCGGGAGATGTGTTCATCCCGCTTTGGAAAAGGGCCACTTTCAACATTGGTTTTACGGGAGGTTATTTGTTCAATGAGCAACTTTTTACAAACGAACTTTACCGCATTGGCGGGTTGAAAACGCTGCGTGGCTTCGATGAAGAATCCATCAATGCTTCATCCTATTCCATTGCTACACTGGAATTCCGTTACTTGCTCGAACAGAATTCTTATTTTCACCTGTTTTGGAACGGGGCTTATTACGAGAATACCAGTGTTAACAACCGAACTTACGGCACGCCTTTCGGTTTTGGGGCCGGGATAAGTTTCGAAACCAAAGCAGGTATTTTTGCGGTGAGTTACGCTTTCGGAAAGCACATCTGGCGTAGCTTTGGCGAGTACCATGAAAACCCCATTTCGTGGCGTGATGGCAAAATCCATTTTGGGTTTGTGAGTTTGTTTTAAAAAAAGTGAAACATTTTACTTACTTTTGACGTTACTAACGTGTGGCGTAAGTATGATAAAAACATTTGGCTCGAAGGGAACAGAGAAAATTTGGCAAGGGATTCGAGCCAAAAAGCTACCAATCGAAATTCAAAAAATAGGACGAAGGAAATTAAGAATGTTGAACAACTCACAAAATATTGCTGATTTAAGAATTCCGCCTTCGAATCGACTGGAAAAATTGAGCGGAAAGTTGAAAGATTATAACAGCATAAGAATCAACAACCAATGGCGAATTGTTTTTATGTGGAAAAACGGCAATGCGTATGAAGTAGAAATTATGGATTATCATTAAAAATTCAAAATTATGAAAAAACTACCAAACGTACACCCGGGCGAAATTCTTCAGGAAGAATTCCTTGCTCCTTTGGGAATAAGTGCTTATCGGTTGTCGAAAGACATCAATATTCCCCAAACCCGCATCAGTGAAATTTTGAAAGGCAACCGGAGGGTTACAGCAGATACTGCCTTGCGGCTGAGCTGCTATTTCAGCAACTCAGCCAAATTTTGGCTTGGCTTGCAAGATGATTACGACTTGGAAAAAGAACAAAGAAGTAAAGAGAAAGAACTTCTCAGCATTTCGAAATTTGAAGCAAATGTTGCCTAAAGCATTTTGGGTTTGTGAGTTTATTTGATGGATGGAATTGTTAATTTTACGAAAAATTTATGCTTAAATTATGAATCAGAATTTTGTCAATCTTGATAGATTTTTTGAAAAGATAAAAGCGATTACTTTTTGGCAACGAATATTTAGCTGGAAGGAAATAAAACAGTTAAGCTATGATGCTTATGAAGAGTTCAGGGCGTTTATTCCTTCAATTAATACTATTTCAGATGAACTGGAAAAGACAAAACAAAAGCTAATAGATTTAGAAAAGGATAAGATACATCTTGAATCTTCTTTATCGGAATTTAGAATTAATGCAGCTAAACAAGAAGACCGGATTTTCAGTTTAGAGACAAAAATCAATGATTCAAACAAAAAAATATCTGAATTAGAAAAAGAAAACACAATATTTAAACAAACAGAAGAAGGCAGAAGAAATGACTATGAAAATAAAATCACTGAATTAAATACTATCCAACAGGGATTAAAAGCCGATAGGGAAAAATTACATAACGACAGAGTGAGAGAAAAAGAAGAAGAATTCGAAAAAATGAAAACTACTTGGACTGAACATGAGCACAGTGTTGAAAGCGTCATTAAATCCATCTGCAAAAACTACCTCATCACTTATTTGGATGAAGTCCCCTTTCGGGGGAAACCAGATAATACCATCGAAATTTGTGATGAGTACATCATTTTTGATGCGAAAAGTCCAGCTTCAGATGACTTGAGTAATTTTTCCAGTTATATTAAAGCCCAAACCGAAAATTTGAAGAAATATATTAAGGAGGAGAATGTGAAAAAAGATATTTTTCTGGTCATACCATCGAACACTGTTGAAGTAATAAAGCAATTTGCATATAACATGGGAGATTACAACGTGTACATTGTCACTCCCGATGCGCTTGAACCTATTATGTTAAGTTTGAAAAAAATAGAAGAGTATGAATTTGCAGAACAGTTAAGACCTGAAGAAAGAGATAATATTTGCAGGATAATAGGGCAGTTTGCCCATACAACAAAGAGAAAAATAGAAATTGAACACTATTTTACAGTAGAGTTTCTACAAATACTAACAAAATGCAAAAATGATTTGCCTAAAGAAGTTCTCGAAAAAGTAATTGAATTTGAACGTGCAGCCAAATTAAACCCGCCTCAGGAAAAACGGGCCAAGCAAATTTTAACCAAAGATTTAAAAGAAAAAAGTATTTCTATTCAACAAGAAATGGTTGCCAAAGGTATTTTACCTCTTCCATCCACAGATACAATTGAAGGACAACCACTCTACAAAGAAGACCGCTAAGGAGAAAATCAATGAAAAGATACCTGTTTTTAATCCTTCCAGTAATAATAGTCCTTCTTGATTACTGCACCACCACCACCAAAATCACTAATAAAAACCTGTCGAGCTTGTACAAAACGGTTCAGAACACACTGAACCCTAAGTATGTGGTTTATCACGAAAGTGATTCAATTTCAAAGGTTTATTTTAAAATTGAGACCAGGGATTTGCTCTACACAAAAAAAGAAAGCGATGAAAAATTTCTCGCTAAAGTGAAGCTGAAGTGGAAGCTTTTTGAATCCTATGAATCAAAAAAAATAGTAGACAGTTCCTTCACTATCTTAACCGACCGGGGGGAGCCGGGTACCGATAAAAACATCATTGGGCATTTTGAATTCAAAGCCGAAACCCCCAACAAATATGTGCTACAAGTAATGGCTACCGACATTTACCGAAGGAGTTCAAAAAAGGTTTTTGTTGAAGTTGACAAAACCAATCCCCACAACCGGCAGAACTTCATGCTACGCGATGATTTGAGTGGTCTTCCATTGTTTGACAAGCACATTCCACTTGGGAAAACAATAAGGATAAAGTGTAACAATCCATTAATTCAAACCCTTTATGGACGACATTACAACCGCAATTTTCCATTAGCTGTTCCTCCTTTTGCAATTTACAATCCCAAATCGTTTGAGTATGATGCCGATAGTTTGTTTATGCTGTCAATTAATGGGAAGGGTGTGTTTCGAACTGAAATTGCAGGTAAAGGAATTTACCACCTTCAAACTGACACAACCAATAAGCTGGGGCTGACGCTTTTCCATTTAAATGAAAATTTTCCTACAGTGAAATTGGTAGAAGAATTGATTTTGCCATTGCGCTACATCACTACCAGAAAAGAATTTGATGAACTTTTAAAAACAGAAAACCAAAAAAAACAACTCGATTATTTTTGGCTCAATGTCTCGTCCAACCCTGATAGGGCGCGCGAATTAATTAAGCAATACTATGCCCGTGTGCAGGATGCGAACCGCTTTTTGACCTCCTACACCGAGGGCTGGCGTACTGACCGAGGTATGGTTTACATTGTGTTTGGCCATCCGAATGTAATTTACAAGTCGTCTAACTCTGAAAGCTGGGTGTATGGGGAGGAAAACAACTTTATGTCGGTGAATTTCAATTTTACAAAGGTCTCCAATCCCTTTTCAGACAATGACTATATTCTCGCCCGCTCGCCCATCTACAAAAGCAACTACTACAAAGCGGTGGACAGTTGGCGAGAAGGAAGAATTTTTGTGAGCAATTAAAAAGCCCAGGCAAATGCCGAGGCTTTTTATGGTTTCGTATATTCAAGTGTAATTAATTCACCACTACCTTCACTGTTTTATCGCTTTCCGTTCCGATAATATTCAGGAAATAAATCCCCGCATCCACTTCCTTCAATTCGACCCGGTGTTTCCCCGCAGTTGAAACGGTTTCGGTGTAAATATCCTGCCCCAAAATATTTCGCAATACCAAACGGTAATTTCCTGTCTTACCAAACTCAATGATAAAACTGCCTTTGTTTGGGTTGGGATAAACTTTGAACTCTGAACTCTGAACTTTGACCTTACTGATGCTTACAAGCCCACCGACCGTGAAGGTCTGCGTATCAGAGCAGCCGTTGGCATCGGTAACCGTCACCGTGTAAGGGCCTTGTGTGGTGATGTTGTTTAAATCTTCGATTACTTCCCCGCTGCTCCAAGAGTAAGTATAGGGAGAAGTGCCTCCGGTTACCGTAATATCTATGGAGCCAACAGGTTGGTTGTCAACAACTGTTCCCGTAATGCCAATGGCTGTTGGCTCATTCACTGTAATCGTAACTGTTTGGGTGCAATTGGTGAAATCTGTAACAAACACGCTATAAGTTCCGCCTCCCAGTCCAAAAATGCTGGAGGTGGTTTGGCCTCCGGGAGTCCACAGGTAAGAGTAGGGCGTGGAGCCTCCTGTAACGGTGACACTGGCCTGCGCATTACTGTAGCCATTGCACTGCAAATTCGTATTGGTTGGAGTGATAATTAGTGAGTCAGCAGGTTCGGTTATGGTAGCTGAATAAATAGAAACGCATGTGCTCGCATCTGTTACCGTAACAGAATATGTTCCCACGCTGAGGTTGCTGATATCTTCTGATGTGGCTCCATTATCCCAATTGTAAGAGAACGGAGGAGTCCCTCCGGAAGTTATTGTGAGGTTTACCGCACCGGTGCTTTCCCCTTTGCAGGCAACGTTTGTTGTTGATGTAGAAAGTATGGGCGCGTTGATATTGGTCACTGTTGCTACTGTTGTGTCGGAGCAACTGTTGGCATCGGTTACAATAACTGAGTAAGAGCCTTGTCCAAGTCCTGTTGCCGTAACTGAGGTTTGGTTGCCTGCTGCTGCATCCCATTGGTAGGTATATGGTGAAGTGCCATTAGTGATGTTTGCCGTAGCATCTCCATCATCCACTGTACAGCTTGACTCATTAGTTGAAATGGAAATCGCTACAGCAGGAGTTCCACCAATTGTAAAGCTCACAACATCCATGCAGCCACTTGCATCGGTAACGGTAATGTTGTTGCTGCCCATCGGCAGCGAATCGGCAACGGCTGTATTTTCACCGCTATCCCAACTATAGATAAAGGGTGAAGTGCCTCCGGAATGGCTCACCGTAGCCCCACCGTTATTTTGTCCACAGGTTACATTGGTAATGCTGCTCACGGCAGAGATCAATTCAGCAGGTTCATTCACTGAAAGGTTGCCAATGTTGTTTGTGCAGCTATTGGCGTCAGTGACAGTTACTGAATATGAAACCGTATCGGTTAAGCCAAAAATTGTTGCGCCAGTTGAACCGTTGCTCCACAAATAAGTGAACGGGGCTGCTCCACCCGAAGGGGAAAGTGAAATTTGACCGTCTGTTTGTCCAAAACACGAAATATCGGTAATAGCTGAATTAATTCCAATGGAGTCAGGGTCAACTACTGTGTATTGGCCGCCAAAAGCCTCGCAGCCGAGGTTGTCGGTTGCCGTTACTATATAGGCTCCTCCAGCCAATCCGCTGAGGTCTTCGGTAGTTGCTCCGCTATTCCAAATATAAGTGAAGGGTGAATTGCCTCCGGAAACAACGATATCAACAGCGCCATCGTTCATTCCTGAACAAGACACATTTGTAATGTTTGTTGGATTAACTGAAAAGGAATTGCACACATCCTGGTATTGCTTTGTGTTCATTCGGATAAATGGAATGTTAGGTAAGTAAAACCAATCTGACTGTCCCGGGTCATATAAAAATGAAGTAAGTGGGGGCGCTGCATCTGGGTTGATAGACACTAACACGTCTGTGGCAAAAGTTTCGATGGCCGCTATGTAAGCGCCCGGTATCAATTCAGTTTCCGGAAGGGGAATAGTAATCCATGTGCCAATATCTGCTCCATTTAATGTGTAAAAATTGCCTGTTGCAATCAAATTAAAACCGGCATCAAGTAAATTGACATTTACTACCGTGCTTGAATCGGTATTGGTTTGAAAATAAACCGAAATGGAAGTGGCGGTATCTGTTGTGAATATTTCAAACAAGTTGCCCATTTGGTAGAGGTTGCCAGTGCCGTTCCAGCCACCCCAGCCGGTGTAGTTTCCGTCATCGCGAGCATAAACCGTATCGGTTACATCAAATTGGTGGGAAATGATGTTATTTGTTATGTCATAATCTACAGAATCAGAATTCACGTCAAAGTCAACATTGTAAGTGCCTATTACCGAGGGTTTAAATTGCGTAGCAATGTCGAAAGAAGTGCTGCTGCCTTGCAGTAAAGTGGTGCTGCTCGAACTAACAGCATAAGTTACAGCACCTGAAACACTCACATCCAATTTTGTATTAGGTTGGTCGGCATAACCGTTGTTGTTTACGCTACAGCCAAAAAGCAAAGTATCTTGCTGTGCTTGTCTTTGTGGTGTTTTCGAATAGTATTTTGTAAAAGTGGAATCGAACGAAGTGTTGTAAAAAGCGTCTAAAACAACCAATTCATTGTCTGGCGGCCTTGTTAGTTTGATGTCGTCAATCATCCAACAATATGTGATATTTTGGAGGTCATCGCGCCATTCAAAACGAATCCACACCTTTTGCTGCCCTCCTGCTATGGAGGAAATATTGTAGCTCCTCAACATGGGGTTGGAGGTAGGTGAACCGCCAGTTGAGGTTAGTGCCGGTATGTCTGAATTATCTCCTACAGCTGTAAAAATGGCTCCGTCTAAACTTATTTGTACTTCCATCATATCCTGAAAAGTAGCGGTATATTGTTCAAAAGTGAGCCAAACATCATTTTCGGTGGTGAGGTCAATGGAATTGAGGGTAGTGATGGAAAAAGCTCCGTTTACAGGAACAGGAACACCACCGGGTGTGGGATCTCCATTTTCAAAAATAGCATAATTGCCTCCAGAAGTTGAGTTGATAGATGCACCAAAATACCAACCCGTGTTTGAGCTGGTAATTTCCCAGCCGTTGGGCGCAGGAGCAGAAATCAGCCAAATGGAAGTGTCCGAAAAATCATCGTACCAAATGGTCGTAATAGCCGGGCTTTTTGACTGGGTCGATGAAGGCGTATGCTTCCCCTTGCTTTTTTTAAATGATACATCAAAATTGACATTGGGTGCTGCCGGGCTGATGTTTTTCACTTGCCCGAAACACAATTGGGTTGTTATCAATGCAATAGCAAAAATGGAAATGCTTTTCATTTTAAAAAGTTTAATGGTTGAGTGAAGTACAAACGTACAATTTTAAGCTGTATGTTCCGCTATTTCAGCTTCATAGCTCTCTATGGCAGGACAGTTGCATATTAAGTTGCGATCGCCATAGGCATTGTCAATGCGACTTACAGGTGGCCAGTATTTGCGTTCGCGAACCCAGCCCAATGGGAATACAGCTTTTTCACGTGAATAAGAATGATTCCAGTTGTCGGTGGCAGTCGTAGCGGCAGTATGGGGGGCATTTTTCAAAACATTATCTGTGGTATCTGCAATTCCATCTTCAATTTCCTTGATTTCCTCTCGAATAGTAATCATGGCATCGCAAAATCTGTCTAACTCTTCTTTTGATTCACTTTCGGTAGGTTCGACCATAAATGTTCCGGCAACCGGAAAAGAAACTGTTGGTGCGTGAAAGCCATAGTCAATCAGCCGCTTGGCGATGTCTGCTACTTCAATTCCTGCCGAGCGCTTGAAATTTCTGCAATCCACAATCATTTCGTGGGCTATTCTTCCGTTTTTCCCTTGGTAAAGAATATCGTAATGCTTTTCCAATTTGCTTTTGAGATAATTTGCGTTGAGAATAGCCATTTTGGTAGAATTGGTATTTCCCGATTTACCAAGCATTTTAATATACCCGTAAGAAATAAGCAAAATCAATGCGCTGCCCCAAGGAGCGGCCGAAATAGCCGGTAACGCATTTTGACCGCCTGTTTTAATTATAGGGTTGGAAGGAAGAAAAGGCGCAAGGTGTTTTGCAACCGCAATTGGTCCCATGCCCGGGCCACCCCCGCCATGCGGGATGGCAAAGGTCTTGTGCAAATTCAGGTGGCAAACATCAGCCCCGATCGTAGCTGGGTTGGTCAGCCCTACTTGTGCGTTCATATTGGCGCCATCCATATATACTTGTCCGCCATTTTCGTGAATGATGTGAGTAATTTCCATGATGCTTTCTTCAAAAACGCCATGTGTGGAAGGGTAGGTAACCATGAACGCTGCAAGTTCATTTTTATGTTGATCGGCCTTTGCTTTCAAATCGTCCAAATCAATATTACCCATCTTATCGCATTTTACCACCAGTACTTTCATGCCTGCCATCACAGCACTTGCAGGGTTGGTTCCATGTGCCGAAGCGGGAATCAAAGCGATATTTCGTTGGCTTTCTCCGTTGCTTTCGTGAAATGCTTTGATTACCAACAGCCCTGCATATTCTCCTTGTGCTCCTGAGTTGGGCTGCAATGAAACCGCATCAAATCCTGTAATTGTGCAGAGCCATTTTCCCAATTCCCGAAAAACCTGTTGATAGCCATTTGTTTGTTCAATCGGGGCGAAGGGGTGTATGTTAGCAAATTGAGGAATAGAAATCGGATAAAGTTCAGAAGCCGCATTCAACTTCATTGTGCACGAGCCGAGCGAAATCATGGAGTGTGTGAGTGAAATGTCTTTGTTTTCGAGTCGCTTGAGGTAGCGCATCATTTCAGTTTCGCTGTGGTAGGAGTTGAAAACTGGGTGAGTAAGAAAAAGCGATTGCCTTTGATTTGAGATTTGGGATTTGTTTCGAGTGTTAGATTTCGAGCTTATTGCTTTCGGAAAAAGTTCAACAATTTGAATCAGGTCTTCTTCTGAAGTTGTTTCATCCAAAGAAATTCCGATGGTCTTTTCGTCAATATAGCGGAAATTGATTTGGTTTTCTTCTGCGTTTTTTTTGATTTCTTCCGAAGAAATACCATCAGGTAATTTAACTTTAATTGTGTCGAAAAATTGCTCGTTTAACTGCTCGAAGCCAAGTTTTTCCAAAGAATCGGAAAGCGAACAAGCGTGTTGATGAACTCTTTTTGCAATAGCTTTAATACCTTCATGGCCGTGGTAAACAGCATACATCCCGGCCATAATCGCCAATAATGCCTGTGCTGTGCAGATATTGGAAGTGGCCTTGTCCCTGCGGATATGTTGTTCGCGGGTTTGCAATGCCATACGCAGTGCGTGGTTGCCTTCTCTATCCACTGAAACGCCAATAATTCTTCCCGGTATGTTGCGCTTGAACTCTTCTTTGGTTGCGAAAAAAGCAGCATGCGGCCCGCCATAGCCCATTGGTACGCCAAAGCGCTGTGTCGAGCCGACTACTGCATCGGCACCCCATTCGCCGGGTGGTTTCAATAAAGCAAGTGAGAGTAAATCGGCTGCTACGGCAACTTTCAAGTTTTTTGAATGTGCATTTTCAACAAATTCTGAGTAATCGTAAATTTCACCATTGCCAGAAGGGTATTGCACCAGCGTGCCGAAGTAATTTTCATCCAAATTTGCTTGTCGGTGATTGCCAATTTCCAACTTGATTCCCAAATGTTTCGCCCGCCCTTTTAACACATCAATAGTTTGCAGGAAACATTCTTCGGAAACGAAAAATTTGTTCACTCCATTTTTTTCCTGCTCTCGGCTGCGGATGTTGAAAAACATAATCATTGCCTCAGCAGCAGCTGTTGCTTCATCGAGCAGCGAGGCATTGGCAATGGGCATAGCGGTCAAATCCGAAACCATCGTTTGGAAATTGAGAAGCCCCTCGAGCCGACCTTGGGAAATCTCCGATTGATAGGGTGTATAGGCCGTGTACCATCCTGGATTTTCCAGAATATTTCGTTTAATCACAGGCGGAACTAAACAGTTGTAATACCCTAATCCGATATATGATTTAAAAACTTGGTTTTGAACAGCCAATTCATTGATATGTGTTGCAAATTCGTATTCGCTAATGCCTTCGGGGAGATTTAATTCATCTTTTAATTGAATGCAAGGAGGGACGGTTTCTCCAATCAATTCATCAACAGAGGAAACCCCAATCGCAGCAAGCATTTCATTGGCTTCTTCTTCTCTTGGCCCGATGTGCCTTTTTAGAAAATCGTTCATTAATTTTTTGCTTTATTGAAAGCGTGCAAATATAAAGACAAAACCATTCTGTTATTGGTGTTTTGTTTACTTTTGGGCAAAACTTTTCCTATGAAAATCTCTGCGATTTTTATCTGCTTTATTTTTCTGGTGACTTCATCTTTTGCTCAGGACAAAATCATTATGATGAATGGTAAAATTCTGGAAGGAACTGATATTAAAATAGACACCGATGAATTGCGTTATAAAGAAATGAAAGGCAACAAGCCCAAGGAACGTATTTTGGAAAAATACCGGGTGTTTGCTATCGAAAAGAATGGGAAAGAGGATGTCATTTACAAATATGATACGCTCGAAGGCAATTTTTATACAGAAGACGAAATGCGCCTGTTTGTTTATGGCCAGCAGGATGCGTGGGCCGGCTCCAAACCTGCATGGACAGGCATAGTCGGTGCTGCAGTTAGCGGTTCGACAGCTTATTTTTTGGCTCGGGAAGGCAACTTCATAGTTGTATTGGTTCCTATCGTCAGTTATTTGGGCTTAGCGATTCTTTCAAGGCCCAAAATCAATAAAAGCTCTGTGCGCAACAAGGACTATCTTGGTGAAGGGGCCTATGTTGACGGCTATACACGCATTGCCGCCAGTAAGAAAAATAAAAATGCGCTGTGGGGCAGTATTGGTGGGTTCTTAGTAGGGTTTACTGCCGGATTAGGAGCCAACGATTTTAAATTGGATTAGCCCGGGTTGAAACTCCCGAAACATTTTCTCGATTTTTTTGTTTTTAGTAACATCTATGTGGCCTTTCCCGTAGCTTGTTTGGGGTGGGAAACATTTTTGCTCATTGATGAAAATCCCGATTGGAATCTGCTGCTATTCATTTACTCATCCACCCTGTTTTTATATGTATTTCATCGCTTTCGCG
Organism: Flavobacteriales bacterium; assembly: GCA_002746335.1. Classification (GTDB taxonomy): domain Bacteria; phylum Bacteroidota; class Bacteroidia; order Flavobacteriales_H. The sequence goes on from NVWW01000001.1 coordinate 93,765, forward strand.
GAAGCTTGAATGTAACAGGAGAAAACCTGACCCAAAGAATAATTTGGGCAAAAAATCACAATAAAACCCTTCGAATTGTCCTTATTGCATCAGCTCTTTTTTCCTTTTATGCTTTTTTAGGGCTCAACTGTAGGCAAATGCTCTTGTTGTTGCCGATGGTTTTTATTGCAGGTGGCTACACTCTTCCTCTTATTAAAAAAGGGAATGAGAGGCAAAGATTTCGGGACATTCCTCGATTAAAAATCTTTCTGATTACTGTTGTGGTAAGTTTTATAACTGTATGGCTGCCAATTCTTTCCGATTCGGGTTTCGATGAATTTTTCTCAAAAGATGCCATGCTGTTACTTGCCGAAAGAGCACTGTTCATTTTTGCCATTACCGTGCCTTTTGACATCAGGGATATGGATTTTGACCGAAAATTTAATCTAAAAACTATTCCGCTGCTGCTTGGAGAGAAGGGTGCGGTGCGGCTTTCCATTATTTTTATACTCTGCTTTTTAGCACTGTGTTTCGTACACAATTATTATGGTAATTTAATGGAAAGCGGGTTTTTGTCAGCAATGACTTTAAGTGCTATTTTCACAATTATTGTGCTTTCTTTTACTAAAAGACAACGCAGCGAATATTTCTTTTCTTTGCTTGTGGAAGGAACTATGCTTGTTCAGTTTTTGCTGGTGTTGTTTGCAGATTTGCTGTAAATCCTGCTCACCAGCAGTCCTTTCATAAAGTGTTTTTCATTTCGTGTTCGGTATCCCGATTTCTGAAAATGCTGATTAAAATCAGCCAATGAATAGATACCTAAGCTGCAAAAAAGGTTAAAAATGAAGTAGAGCATTTTGATGATAAGTTTAGAAATCCATTTCATCAGTAGTGAATTGTTTGATATATTGAAATCGGAAAACAACCATTTTCCATCTGACTTTAGATGAGTGTCTAACTTTATGACGAGCTGTTGCAACTTTCTTTCGATAAAACAGTCCAGGACAAAGGGTGTGATAATGGCATCAAATTTTGCTGATTCGGGGATGTCATTTTCAGTGCCGCAGATGAAATGYACTTGCTTGTGTGGAAATTTTCGTTTTCGTGCTTTTTCGATCATTTTTTCTGAAAGGTCAATATAACAGATTTTCGCGTTGAGGTTGTTGATGAAAATTGAYTCCAGTAYYTTTCCKGTTCCACCGCCAAAAATCAAAATGGATTTTGCATTTCGAATTTCTTTCAGAAAACAAGTTTGTGATTCAAGGATGAAATYCCCAAAAAAAARRGTTGAAAAGAAATCGTAAAAAGGGGAGAGGAGGTTGAARCCTTTTCTGACRTGGGAATTCATTTGGAAAAAACAAGTTCCAGACCTTCGGCAAACATTTCAGTTGCCTTTTCCAAATCCTTTTCTGAATGTGTAGCTGATACAAACCCGACTTCATAACCAGATGGGCCGAGGTAAATACCTTTTTTCAATAGCTCGTGATAAAGAACTTTGAACTTTTCCATGCTTGTCGGGTCAATGTCGGMAGCAGATTGGATTTTTTCTTTATCAGTAAATGSCAGCCAAAAAATACTCCCAATAGAAAATAGATGACAGTCAGCAGACGACAATTGGCCATTAATGTTAGCTACAAATGTTTTCGTTTTGCTGTTGAGTTCATCATAAAACCCTTCTTTCATGCATTCGGTCAATTGCGCAATTCCAGCTGCCATAGCTATTGGGTTTCCGCTCAAAGTTCCAGCCTGATAGACATCGCCATCAGGTGAAATTTTGGACATTATTTCAATGCTGGAAGCATAAGCGCCAACGGGCATTCCGCCACCGATTATTTTTCCGAAAGTGATAATGTCGGGGTGAATATTGTAATGCCCGGCTGCTCCTTCAAATCCAATACGAAAACCTGAAATCACCTCATCAAAAATCAACAGTGTATTTTCTTCAACACAAATTTCTCTTAAGAATTCGAGAAATGCTTTGTCTTGAATTAAAAGCCCATTGTTAGCGGGAATCGGCTCTATGATAACAGCGGCAATTTCATTTTTGTACTTTACAAATGCTTGCTTCACTGTGTCATTATCATTCAAAGGCAACACGATGGTTTCTTTGGCAAAAGATTCCGGTACGCCAGCCGATGAAGAAGTGCCAAAAGTGACCAATCCGCTGCCCGCCTTCACCAGCAGGTGATCTGCGTGGCCGTGGTAGCATCCTTCAAATTTGATGATTTTGTCCCTGCCCGTGTAGCCCCGTGCCAATCGAACTGCTGACATGGTGGCTTCTGTGCCTGAATTCACAAACCGTATTTTTTCAATGAAACGATGATTGGATAAAATCAATTCTGCCAACTCATTTTCTAATTTTGTTGGAGCGCCAAATGATGTTCCGTTGGCAACTGTTTCGATGATTTTTTTGCGCACTGTGGGGTGGTTGTGTCCCAAAATGAGTGGCCCCCAAGAGCAGCAGAAATCAATGTATTCGTTGCCGTCAGCATCCCAAATTTTGCTGCCATCCCCTTTTTCAATGAACAGTGGTGTGCCTTCTACTGAATGGAAGGCTCGTACGGGTGAATTCACCCCTCCGGGGAAGTATTTGAGTGCCTGTTTATAAAGTTGTTTTGAATTAATATTCGTCATAATTCTGGAAATGAAATTTGTACTTTTGAGGCCACCGCGAAAATAAGATTTCAAATGGATTTTGAGAATACAGCTGAATTCGCCCACAAGTTAGACGTGCAAGACCACTTGCACGATTACCGCAATAGGTTTCATTTCCCAAAATACAATGGAAAAGAAGCTCTTTACTTTACGGGAAATTCGTTGGGTTTACAACCGAAAAAAGCAAAAGAAGCCATTGAACAAGAATTAAATGATTGGGCAGAATTTGGAGTAGAAGGCCATTTTAAGGCCAAAAATCCTTGGTATGCATATCACGAAATGTTTACTGAACTACTGTCGAAATTGGTGGGGGCAAAATACAGTGAAGTTGCCGCCATGAACAGTCTTACTGCCAATCTGAACATGCTGTTAGTTTCATTTTATCGCCCAACAGCAAAAAAATACAAAATTTTGTGCGAAGCAAAAGCCTTTCCTTCTGATCAGTATGCGCTGGAGAGTCAAGCCAAATTGCACGAATTTAACCCAATTGATGCTGTAGTAGAAATTCACCCGAGAGCGGGAGAACACATTATCCGTACTGAAGATATTTTATCGAAAATTGAAGAATTGGGCGATGAACTTTCGTTGATCATGTTTGGCGGAGTGAACTATTATACGGGGCAGGCATTTGACATGAAAGAAATTACAGAAGCAGGCCACAAAGCGGGTGCTTATGTCGGGTTTGATTTGGCGCATGCTGCAGGGAATTTAAAATTGAATTTACACGATTGGGATGTTGATTTCGCATGCTGGTGTTCATACAAATATTTGAATTCAGGGCCAGGTAGCGTAGCCGGTATTTATGTACGTGAAAAGCATTGCCAAAATATTAATTTGCCTCAGCTGGCAGGCTGGTGGGGGCATGATAAGGAAAAACGTTTTCGGATGGAAAAGGGCTTTGAACCAATGGCAACTGCCGAGCGGTGGCAAATGAGCAACGCACCGGTGTTTTCAATGGCTGCACACAAAGTAGCCTTGGATATATTTGATGAAATTGGGATGGCCGCTCTTTGCGAAAAACGTGATAAACTGACAGGGTATTTGGAATTCATTATTGATGAAATGAACGGTAAATTAGAAGCAGGAAATAAGAAGTTAGAAATTATTACACCAAGGGACCAAAACCAGCGTGGCTGCCAGCTTTCTATCATAGCTCACGAAATTGGAATGGAGTTGTATAACTACTTAACTGAAAATGGTGTAATCGCTGATTGGCGCGAACCCGATGTGCTGCGTATGGCACCCGTACCGCTATATAATTCATTTGAAGATGTGTATAGGTTTGGAGAAATATTGAAAAGTTTTTTTTCGAGATGAAACCGACATGATTGAAATAATCATTAAACATACACACGAATGATTATTTTAATCATCAGAGGTTCCATGTGACCTTGGGAATCGAATAAAATAAACACATGAAAAAAGTAACCATAGTAGGTGCAGGATTGGTTGGTTCGTTGCAAGCTGTTTACATGGCAAAGCGTGGCTGGCAGGTAGAAGTGTTTGAGCGTAGACCCGATTTGCGAAAAGCTGAAATAGATGCTGGGCGTTCCATCAACCTTGTGGTAGCACGTCATGGTTGGAAGTCATTGGAAGAAGCGGGCATTGCCGATGAAATCCGTAAGCTCACAATACCTGTTTATGGGCGAATGATTCATGATGAAAAAGGAGACACCAATTTTCAGCCGTATTCCGTAAAGGGAAAAGCAATTCACTCGGTTTCACGTAGTGGGCTAAATGCCAAATTGATGGACTGTGCAGAGCAATACCAAAATGTGAAATTTCATTTCAGCGAAAGGTGCTCGGATGTAGATTTGAATAATGCCACCGCTATTTTTGAAAATTCAGAAACGGGCAAACAAACCAATATTTCAGCGGATTTGATCATCGGGGCTGATGGTGCATATTCTGAAGTGCGTCACCGCATGATGATGACGGATAGATTTAATTACAGCCAGCAATACATTGAGCATGGTTATAAGGAAATCCATTTCCCTCCCAATGATGACGGAACACCAAAAATGCAACAGGACGCATTGCACATTTGGCCACGGAAAAATTATATGCTGATGGGACTATCCAATTTGGATGGAGGCTTCACGGGCACGTTGTTTTTCCCCTTTGAAAGCGATGGCTGGTCTTTCGGCTCAATAAAAACTGAAAATGATGTGACACGATTCTTTGAAGAAGTATTTCCCGATGCCATTCCGTTGATTCCAAATTTTGCCGAGCAGTATTTTGCGAACCCGACTTCATCCCTTGTGATTGTTAGATGCTATCCGTGGACATATAAAAATGTAATGCTCATTGGTGATGCAGCACATGCAATTGTTCCCTTTTATGGCGAAGGAATGAATTGTGGTTTTGAAGATTGCTTTGTTTTTGACCAATTGATGGATGAGTTTGATGAAGATTTAAACAGGGTTTTGCCTGAGTACGGAAAATCCCGCAAGCCCAATGGCGATGCCATTGCCGACCTTTCGATGCGCAACTTCATTGAGATGCGTGACTTGGTGGCCGACCCTCAATTTGTGCTGCGAAAAAAAATAGAGGCGAAAATTTATGCCCAATACCCCGAAAAATGGATACCTTTATACTCCCAAGTGAAGTTTACAGACATTCCCTATTCGGAGGCATTAAAAGAAGGGCAAAGGCAGGATGAAATTATGAAGAAAATTTTGAGAAAAGATGGAATAATGGAAAATTGGGACAGCGAAGATGTGGAAAGGGAAATACTTGAAATGATTTAACGCGTTTTGTTATGTTGAGCGGAGCGAAACATCCTAGATTCTTCACTGCGTTCAGAAAGACATTTAGCTACAAAACCAAATAATTATGAAAAAATTAATGTTCTTGTTTACAGTTTCATTCTTTCTTTTGAATTGTAGTAAAGAAAAGTGTAAACAATGTTATTTGGTTGAAAATGAAGGCAAACCAGACGAAGTAACTACTAATCTTGGGGAACAATGTGGAGATGAACTGGAAGATATTGACGGTAAAGAATATATTTGTAAAGATGGGCCTTGTAGTTCTTATTGCGAATAAATTAATAGAACACAGATGACACAGATTTAATGTGCTATCGAAGATAAAAAAATCTGCGCAAATCATAATAATCAGTTTTATCAGTGTTCTATTACATTAAATAATATGATGTTCAGAATTTTCATAATTATCATTTCCCTGTTTTTTATTTCAGAGTCGCTTTTCGCACAGAAATTCCGTCATCGAAAAGAGAAGAAAGTAGCTGCCTATTCCAAAAAAGTTCAGTCCGTTTTTCCAGATCCCTTTGAATATGACCTCAAGGGCTGGCATTTTGACCCAGCACTTACTTATGAAATTACCCGCCCTTTTCCGAAGAAAATATCAGGAGATGAAGGTGAGACTACCTTTAAGCCGCGCGGAAAAATAAGAGGGTATTTGGGGATTGGCCGTTATCGAATTGTAGAATACTGGTATTTGGTGAATTATGTTGACTACGGCCTTGCCTATAAATGGATGGCAGGCCGTGAATTATACGAAGGTGCAGGAGGTAGCGGTGAAAATAAATTCAACGACCACCACCTTACCGGTAATTTGAATTTTAACAACATCAAAGACCTGCAAAATGGCTTTCTGCAAAATTCACTTGGACTGAATGTGGATTACAAATTTCTTGGTGCAGGCTCCAGTCCGTTTATTGCACAACTGCATTACAAAATCGGCTACGGTTACAAGCCCAACGACAAGTGGCTCATTATACCCTCTTTGGAATTTCCACTCATGAGCTTTTACCCTGGTATTCCTAACCCTATGCTACAGTATTTTAGCAGCCGCTATTTGCCGGTGATTTTTAGCGTTCGCTTAATGCGAATAAAAAAGAAAACTGAGGATTGTCCTCCTGTTGGCAACCCCGCCATGCCTTCGTTGCAGGAAATGCAGGACATGATGCAGCAGGAAAACCAGCGGTGATTTTAATTACATGAAAAGATTTGCCTGCTGAAACTTAATGCAAAAAAGGATTGTATTTCTTTTCTGCCCCAATAGTGGTTTCCTGGCCGTGGCCGGTATAAACAACAAAATCATCATCAAGTAAAAAAAGCTTGGTTTTAATGCTGTTGATGAGGTCGCTGTGGCTGCACCCTGGGAAATCAGTTCGCCCAATGCTTCCTTGGAAAAGCACATCCCCGTTAATCACAAATTTCTGATCTTGGCAAACAAAAACTACGTGGCCAAGAGCGTGGCCGGGAGTATGCAGCACTTCTAATTTTGAATTACCAAGTTCAATCACATCGCCTTCTCTAAAAAAAAACGATGGCTCGGGAGATGGTTCATATTTATCTAAGCCGTAAGCCTGTGCAGCGCTTTCAGCCCATTTCAAGGTGGGTACGTCCAATTCGTGTATTTCGAGTTGCAGATTGTATTTGTCAGCAATGAATTTATTACCGAAAACGTGGTCAATATGGCAATGGGTGTTTAGCAACTTAACTGGTTTTAATCCCTCATTCTCGATGAAATTAACCAACTCTTCTTTTTCGTATTGCTCATAGCAGCCGGGATCAATGATGGCGCAATTTTTGGTCTCATCAAACAAAACATAAGTGTTCTCAAAAAATGGGCTGAATGTAAAGTGTTTAACTGTAATCATCAGTAAAAGCGTTAAAATTGCAGGCGAAAATACTTTTTTTAAACAAAATTAGTTACCTTTACAAGTTATTTGAAACCGAATTGGGGTGTTTAAAAAAACCAACATATTAATCCTAATTTCCTTTTTCCTTTTTCCTTCCGCGAAAGCACAGTTTTACAATGGCTCTTCGATGAAATTCGGCAAAAACCGTGTGCAGTACGAAGAATTTCTATGGAAATATTACAAATTTGAGCGGTATAAGGTCTATTTTTACAAGGGAGGCGTAGACGTTGCTGTTTACACAGCAAAAGCAGCGGAAAACATCATTGATGATTTGGAAGAGAAATTCGATTACTACCTCGATGAAGAAGCGCAAATCAATTTCATTGTTTACAATAAAATTAACCATTTCCGTCAAAGCAATATCGGCATAGGCGCAAGCGGTGAAAACAACATTGGTGGCATAACCCGTATAGAGGGCAATAACGTGTTTCTGTATTTTGAAGGCGATCACAAAAAGCTCGAAAAGCAAATCAGGACCGGAATGGCCGAAATCGTTGTCCGGCAGATGATGTACGGAACTAACTGGAAAGAGCGCATCAAAAATTCCACTTTACTTACTTTGCCCGGTTGGTATATAGATGGCATTGTCGCACATGCTTCCGAGTTGTGGAGCATTGAAACCGACAGCAGGGTGAAAGACTTGATAATGAGCGGACGCTTTGAGAAATTCAACCGCCTCGCAGGCGAGGACAGCAAGTTAGCAGGCCATGCCTTGTGGCACTACATCGCAGAGGTTTACGGGCAGGCCGTTATTCCCAATGTGCTTTATATGGCGCGCATCAGCCGCAATGTGGAAAGCGGGTTTCTGTTTGTGCTTGGAGTGTCACTCAATACACTAAATAATGAAGCGCTTAAGTATTACATGGAAAAATACGAAGTGGACGATGAAATGCGAAACTTGCCTCAGGAGGATTTGCTGTCGCTGAAAACCAAAAAGTCAAAAGTGTACAGGGAACTGAAAGTCAGTCCCGATGGGAAATATGCTGCATTTATTACAAACGAATTGGGCAAAAATAAAGTTTGGCTTTATGATTTGGAAAGAGGAAAAAAGAAAAAAGTTTTCAAATTGGGTTATAAATTAGAACGCATTAATGATTACTCAAATCCCTTGCTTGGCTGGCACCCCAGCGGAAATATTTTGGCTATCATTCATGAGAAAAAGGGACAGATTTTGCTCACCTATTACGTGCTTGATGAAAAGAAAAAAGTGCATAAGCCGATTTTTAAATTGGAAAAAATACTTGATTTCAATTATTCTGATGATGGTAAAAATATGGTGCTTTCGGCCATATCACAAGGCCAGTCAGACATTTACTTTTACAAAGTGGCACCCAACGTACAGCTTCGCATCACCAATGATATTTACGATGATTTTAATGCTCGTTTTGCAGACAATTCCAACAAGATTGTTTTTTCTTCCAACAGGCCAAACGACACCCTCAAAACCGGTGACGAAACAAAGGGGTTGCTTGATCCTAACAAAGATTTTTTTATTTACGACCATGCCAATGATTTGAAAGTACTGACTCGGCTTACCAATACTCCCAATGCCAACGAAACCCACCCCGCACCTTCCGGCAAAAAAAATCAATACACATACTTGAGTGATAAAAACGGCATTGTGAACCGCTATCTCATCAGCCTAGACAGTGTCATTAGCCACATTGATACGGCCCTTCACTACCGATACATTACCAAATCGCAGCCCATTTCCAATTATTCGAGAAACATTTTGGAATATCAGGTCAATTTGAAATCAAAAAAATACAGTGAAATTTTTTATCACGACAACCGTCATCGTTTACGCGTTGCTGATTTGCAAGACCAGCCTGAGCATTTTTCGATGGAAATGGAGAATACCGGCTTTAAAGAAAAGAAAATTAAGGAATCAGAGAAACAACAAGAAGATCAGCAAGCTACTGAGGAAATGATTGTTGAAAAGGCATCACCACAGGAAATAACATATACTTCAGTAAGTGTTCCAGAAGAGGAAATCGAAACGGTGAATCCGGCTTTTATTGACATCAATAATTATGCGTTTGAGAAAGAAAAAGATAGGGCAAATACCGAGCGGGTGTTTGAGCCAGCCAGTGAGCAAACCGAAAAAAAAGATGATGATGAGCTGAGCCCCAATCGTTTTATGCTTATTGAAAACCCTCCGGAAATTGAAGAAGGAGAAAAGGAATTTACACTCCCGTTGCAGCGCAATTACAACCTCTCGTTTGCCGCTACTGACATTACTACGCAAGTGTTTGATTTTGACTATGCCAACCAGATTTACCAGCCGTTCATTGCCCCCAACGGGCCTTATGTCAATCCGGGTGTTGGCTCGGTAGTGAAAATTTCCTTGCTCGATTTATTTGAAAATCATGAGATTGAAGGAGGTATTCGCTATTCGTGGAACAACAAGAACATCGAGTATTTTCTTTCGCTTGAAAACAGGCAAAGACGGTTAGACAAAAAGTATGTATTTCAGCGGCAAACATTTGTTTCCGTAAGCGAATTCACCATAAAAAAACTGCATATCAATCAAAGTAAGGTGATTTTGAAATACCCCTTCAGCGAAATTTCTAGCTTGCATGCTACTTTCAACCTCAGAAACGACCGCAGTATAACCATGTCCTCAGATCAGGCAAGTTTGAATACGCCTGATGTCATTGCCAATTGGGGAGGTATGAAACTCGAATATATTTTCGACAATGTGCTCAACAAGGGACTGAACCTGTATAACGGAACAAGGCTTAAAATTTTCGGGGAACATTACCGTCAAATTGAGGACTATGAAACAGAAATTTCAGTGATCGGAATCGATGCGAGGCATTACCAGAAAATCCACCGAGACATCATTTGGGCCAATCGGCTGGCTGCGAGCACTTCATTCGGTAATAAAAAACTGGTGTATTACATGGGAGCGGTGGATAACTGGATGGTGCTTTCCAACCGGCAAAAATTCGATTTTGGAACATCCATTTCGCAAGATCAGAATTATTATTTTCAAACCATTGCCACGCCCATGCGAGGGTTTATTCAAAATACACGCAATGGCAACAGTTTTGCGCTCATTAACACCGAAGTGCGGGTGCCTGTGTTCAAGTATTTTATGAACAAGCCCATCAAATCTGATTTTCTTCAAAACTTTCAATTTACCCTATTTGGTGATGCGGGTACGGCCTGGACGGGCAAAACCCCCTGGGCTGACGACAATTCATTCAACATTAAAATTTATGATGGAAAAGGCAACCTGCTCAACCCGGGTGAAGAACCGGCCGGCCCGTTGAAAATCACTGTAAAAAACCAAAAAGGACCTGTAGTAGGCGGATTTGGCTGGGGACTTCGCACCCGTTTGTGGGGTTACTTCGTGCGGTTTGATTATGCCTGGGGTGTGGAAGATGGCATCATACAAAAGCCGATTACCTACCTTTCAATGGGACTCGATTTTTAGCTTACTTTTGAAAGCGATTTACCAATCCGAAATCTTACAATGAATATTTCTGAGTTACTATTACTTGCCGCCATTGGTTTTTCGGGCGGGATAATCAGCGGGATGTTTGGCGTGGGCGGGGGCATTATTATTGTTCCTACGCTGGTTTTTTTTATGGGAATGGGACAGCATACTGCACAAGGAACCAGTTTGGGAGTGCTCGTGTTGCCGGTGGTGTTTTTGGCGGCTTACAATTATTATAAATCAGGTAATCTCGATGTCAAATACGGGCTTGTCATTGCGCTCACCTTTCTTGTAGGTGGTTATTTCGGTTCAAAAATTTCACTCGGTATGGGCGACCTTATGCTGAAGCGCATTTTCGGGATTTTGATGATAGTGGGGGCTGTCAAACTGATATTTTTCAGCAAGTGAATGTAAAAGACAAAATACAATCGCTTTCTTCCCAATATCTGGATGAAATCATTGCCATCCGCAGGCATTTGCATGCTCAACCTGAATTGTCATTTGAAGAATACGAAACAGCAAAATTTGTTGCTTCAAAGCTGAAAGAATTCGGCATTGAATTTCAGGAGGGTGTTGCCGATACGGGCGTGATTGGGCTGATTGAAGGAACGGCATCCCGATTAAATCGRGATGAGCGCGCCACGAGCGGTGGGAAAAAAAAARCCATAGCGCTTCGTGCAGATTTGGACGCGCTTCCTATAACTGAGCAAAATGAGGTTGAGTATAAATCGAAAAAYGAAGGGATAATGCATGCCTGTGGGCATGATGTGCATACCTCGTCATTATTGGGTGCAGCTAAAATATTGAATGAGATAAAAAATGAATTTGAAGGAACAGTCAAGCTTATTTTTCAKCCGGGCGAAGAGAAAAATCCCGGTGGCGCTTCACTGATGATAAAAGATGGGGTGCTCGAAAACCCAAAGCCAGACCGGATTTTTGGTCAGCATGTTTTTCCTGAATTAGATGCCGGTAAAGTGGGGTTTTGTAGTGGAGAATACATGGCTTCTGCCGATGAAATTTACTTGACTGTAAAGGGTAGAGGAGGTCATGCCGCCTTGCCGCACAACCTGGTTGACCCTGTGTTGATTGCCGCTCACATCATTGTAGCGTTGCAACAAGTGGTGAGTCGAAATGCCCACCCGTTTGTGCCCTGTGTTTTGTCTTTTGGAAAAGTGATAGCGAATGGCGCTACTAATATCATTCCTGATAAAGTGGAGGTAGTAGGCACTTTTCGAACAATGAACGAAGAGTGGCGCGAGCAAGCACATCAAAAAATCACCCAGATTGCGGAGAAAATGGCCGAGAGCATGGGCGGCAGTTGTGAAGTGCTGATTGATAAGGGGTATCCTGTTTTGAAAAATGATGGGTTGGCCACTGCAAAGGCCCGTCACTGTGCTGAAGAATTTTTGGGAAAACAGAACGTGGTTGATTTGGAACCTCGCATGGGAGCTGAAGATTTTGCCTATTACTCTCAGCAAATCCCGGCTTGCTTTTACCGGCTTGGCACAAGAAATGAATCGAAAGGAATTACTTCCAATATTCACACTTCCACTTTCGATATTGACGAAAATGCTTTGCAAATTGGCGCAGGACTCATGGCTTGGATTGCGGTGAGCGAGCTATCAGAGTAGAAAGTCTTTCAGCTCATCAAAATCATTCGAAAGAAGAGTAGATTGCTTTTCCTTCTGCAAGCATACTTGCAACCTTTCCGGAATTTCAATTTTTTCGCCAATTACTTCTTCCACAACGTCTTTGAATTTGGCAGGATGAGCCGTTTCCATGAAAATACCAGTGATTTCATTCAGACTCCTAACTCCTGTCTCCTGTCTCCTGAATTCCGACAGTCCCAAATAGCCTATCGCTCCGTGTGGGTCTAATAGGTAATTGAATTTTTCGTAGACGGATTTGATAGTGGCTTTGGTTTGCTCATCATCGAAGCTGAAACCGATAACGTCATTTTGCCCCAACTTGCCGGGGTCATTTTTATACAATTCCAGCATTCGGGCGAAGTTGCTCGGGTTGCCTACGTCCATCGCGTTGCTGAGTGTTTTTTGAGACGGTTTTGGCTCGAAAAGTCCGGTTTCCAGATATTTCGGAACAATATCATTGACATTGGTGGAGGCAATGAATTTTGAAACAGGCAATCCCATTTTTTTAGCGATAAGCCCTGCTGTGAGGTTGCCGAAATTGCCGCTCGGCACAGAAACACAAACGTTGTTTTTTTTGCTTAGTTGAGCATAAGCATAAAAATAGTAAAATGACTGCGGAATCAGTCGTGCAATATTGATGGAATTGGCAGAGGTGAGCATCAGTTTTTCTTTAAGCTCTTTATCGAGAAATGCTTGTTTCACCAGTTGTTGACAATCGTCAAAAGTACCTTCGATTTCCAATGAGGTGATGTTGTTGCCAAGCGTAGTAAGCTGTTTTTCCTGAATCTCACTCACTTTTCTACTCGGATAAAGGATGATTACATTGATGCCTTCCACACTTAAAAACCCATTGGCTACTGCACTGCCTGTATCGCCCGAAGTGGCAACAAGAATAGTAAGCTCTACCTTGCTGTCTTGCAGGAGATGTTCCATTAGCCGCGACATGAAACGCGCTCCGAAATCCTTGAATGCCAGCGTTGGCCCGTGAAAAAGCTCAAGGCAAAAAGTATTTTCTTCGATTTGAACCAATGGCGCATCAAAATTGATAGCATCTTCAACAATGTTTTGCAATACGTTTTCAGGCAAGTCATCCTGCAAAAGTGTTTTTGATACCTCAAAAGCAATTTCCTGAAAAGAAAAGGATGAAATTTTGTCAAAAAAACCGGCAGAAAGTTGCGGAATTGTTTCCGGCATGAAAAGACCGTTATCAGCTGGAAGGCCTTTTAGCACAGCTTCTTTCAAGGGAACATGCGAGGCTTGATGATTGGTGCTGTAATATTGCATTAACTGATAATTTTTGGCCCCTGCTCATTGATTTTTGATACATACAAACCACTCTTAATTCCCAATTCCGAAAAAGCATCCTGCATGGCTGTCCCGATTTTTTCTGCTTTCTCTTTTGAGCTGTTTAGTGCAAAAACCGAAGGCCCGGAACCCGAAATGCTACACCCTAAAGCACCTGCCTGCAATGCTGCATTTTTTACTTCATCAAAACCCGGAATGAGCAACGAACGGATGGGTTCGATCAACTCGTCTTTYAATGAGCGGCCAATCAAGTTGTAATCAGAATTCATTAATCCGGCTATTAATCCCGCTACATTGCCCCACTGAGAGATGGCATCTTTTAACTCGATTTTTTGTTTTAGAATTTTTCGTGCGTCTTCTGTTCTCACTTCAACATCAGGGTGAATAAGTGTGCAATGCAAGTTRKCAGGACAGGAAATTTTAACCACATCCAGCGGCTYRTAACTMCGGATGATGACAAAGCCGCCTAATAGTGCAGGACCAACATTRTCGGCATGGGCAATGCCACAAGCAATGCGCTCTCCTTCCATTGCAAARGGTAGCAAYTCTTCGGTTTTTAGCGGTTTTCCGAGTAGTTCATTTACCGCAAAAACGCCTGCCACCGAACTGGCCGAACTCGAACCCATACCACCGGCAAATGGAACGCCTTTCTTCAATTCGATTTCAAGGCCTTGGTCAGATTGAATGTGTTGCATGAATTTTAGAATAGCAACTGTTGCGGTATTTTTATCGGGGTCAAGCGGTAGTTTACCACCATCGCCTTCAATTTTGCTGATYGAAACTCCCTTTTTATCAGCYAAYCGAACGGTTACTTCATCGGTTGGGGCATCTACAGCAAAACCCAGTATGTCAAACCCGCAGGCCACGTTGGCTACAGTGGCAGGGGCGGAAATTGTGATTTGTTCTTTTACTGTCATTTTGAATAAAGTGAAGATCCTGACAACCTTTGAATTAGATCTTTCGATGCGTATAGCATGATATTTACAGGTTAGAAATTCTTACAATATCTGCAAATATGCCTGCTGCCGTAACTTCTGCGCCAGCGCCCGGGCCGCGAACGATGAGCGGGCGCGCCTTGTACCTTTCCGTAGTGAATGATACCACATTGTCGTTGCCTTCCAAAGTGTAAAACGGGTGTCTGCTGTCGATGGCTTGCAGTGAAGCAGACGCCTTATCTTTTTCAATTGAAGCAATGTATTTTAATTTTTTATCCGATTTTTTAGCGCTTTCGGCCAATTGCTTAAAATCTACATCGTGATTTTTCAGCGCTTTGAAGAGTTTCCCGATGTGGTCAATATTTCGACACGATTTGGGCACCAGATTTTCGACTTTTACATTTTTCAGTTCCATTATCAAGCCGCTTTCTCTGGCAAGAATGAGCGCTTTTCGGGCAACATCGGTTCCTTCCAGATCGAGGCGAGGATCAGGCTCGGCAAAGCCAATTTTAACTGCCTCCTCTACAGCTTGTGAGAATTTATTTCCTTCCATTAATGCGTCAAAAATATAGGACAGCGAACCGGAAAGCACCCCTTCGATTTTCAGAATTTTATCACCGCTTGAAATCAAATCATTCAATGTGCTTAAAACAGGCAAACCCGCTCCTACATTGGTTTCAAACAAAAAACTTACCCCACGCTGGGCTGCTAAATTCTTCAGCTTTTTGTAATTGCTGTATTTTCCTGAACAGGCAATTTTGTTGGGCGTCACAATCGAAATGCTGGAGTCGAGTACAACTTCATAAACGCAAGAGACTGTTTCACTCGCAGTATTATCAATGAAAATCGAATTCCGCAAGTTCATTTCCTGCATCGTTTTCACAAATTTTTCGATAGAAGATTTCCGTTCAGAGCCATTTAATCGCTTTTCCCAACCATTCAATGAAATTCCATCTTCATTAAAAACCATTTTGCGACTGTTTGATAATCCTACCACCCTCACATCTAAAGCATTTTCAGAAAGTAACTTGGGTATTTGTTTTTTCATCTGGCTAAACAGCGTTTTGCCTACCAGGCCGGTTCCAACAATAAAAAGGTTCAGTGTTTTCGTATCCGAAAGAAAAAAGGATTCATGGATCGCGTTAAGCGCTTTTCTCAGGTCTTTTTTAGCGATAACAACGGAAACGTTAAGTTCAGAAGAACCCTGTGCCACAGCCACTACATTTACACCATTAAAACCAAGTGATTGAAACAATTTTCCGGCAATACCTGGGATGTGTCGCATGTTTTCACCCACAATGGCCATAATTGAAAGGTCTTTTTCGATGAGTACTTCATCAATCAAATGAGACTGCATTTCGAGTGCAAATTCTTCTTCTATGGCTTGCTTGGCGCGGGCTGCATCAACGGGTAAAACAGCAAAGCAAATAGTGTGTTCCGAAGACGCCTGTGTAATGAGAATAATATTGACATTGTGTTTAGCTAACGTTCCGAACAGTCGTTTCGAAGTGCCTTTTACACCAACCATACCACTTCCGGAAAGGCGCAACAACGCAATATCGTCAATGGATGAAATACCTGTAATTAGTGCATTTGTCGTTTCTTTTTCAGGCTTTTTGCAAATCAGCGTTCCTCCGAAATCGGGTTGATGTGTATTGCGGATACGAATAGGGATTTTTTGATCCAGAACAGGCTGGATAGTGGGCGGGTAAATCACCTTCGCGCCAAAATGTGAAAGCTCCATCGCCTCTTCGTACGAAAGTGATGCGATGGAAAATGCTTTTTTCACTTTGCGTGGGTCGGCAGTAAGTACCCCATTCACGTCCGTCCATATTTCAAGCTCTTTGGCCTTGAGCGCAGCAGCAAATATAGCTGCGGTAAAATCTGAACCACCTCGGCCAAGCGTAGTCGTGATGTTGTCATCTGTTGACCCGATAAAGCCGGTGATGATTTGTATCGGTTTTCGATTTTTGAAGTGGCTGCGGATAATTTGGTTGGTTTTGCTAAAGTTAATCTGGGCATTGCCGAAGTGGTTATCTGTTTTTACCAGTTTTCTCGCATCGAGAAACTCGCAATTGACCTGTTGTCTTAGAGCTTTGCTGATGATGTAAGCCGAAAGCCGTTCGCCAAAGCTGATGATGAGGTCAAGTGAACGGATAGACAATTCGCGAATCAGGAAAATGCCACTTAGGATGTCTTCCAACTCGTTGAGTGTCATTTTTGCTTGCGCCAAAACGGATGTCTGGTGCTTTACACCAAACAGTTCTCGTATTGCACGAATATGCCTGTTTTCCAGCTCATTGAAAAGCAAAATGTACTTTTTATTGCCCGCAGCGGCAAGCTTTGCAGTTTCAATCAACTTATCAGTAACACCACCGAAAGCGGAAAAGACCACGGCAATTTTTTCTTTTTTGGAAGATTTGGCAACAATTTGAATTACGTGTTCAATCCTCTCTGGAGAAGAAACTGATGTGCCACCGAATTTTAAGAGTTTCATTTAAAAAATAAAACCGCAAAGAACAGGTAGATTGGGTTAAATTCCAAAAAAATAAAGCCAGAGGCTACGGCAGAAAAAGAATTGATGAATTTTTCTCTAAGGCACTCAATAGGTAGCCGGCAGTTAAGTGAAAACCACCTGTAAATGTGCGAGGATCTGTTTTAATGCGTCATCATCTTCTCCTTGATTACACTTTCCATTTATCATTTACCATTTTTAATTCGAAAATCAGTGCATATTTTCCCATGTCATAGCCTGATATGGTTCAAGTGTAATTCAGGTTAGAAATAAAATATTGCAGCTACTTTGCTATGCACCAAAAAATAGTTTTTTCTTTTGCAAATCAATTTTTTAAGTAAATTTGACTCCTATTTTAAATTTAAAACAGTCATTATGAAAAAATTGCTACCTTTATTTCTTGCATTTCCATTCGCCCTTTTTGCACAGCCAAACAACAATGGCAAGTTGGATGATGTTGAAGAGTTCACCACTAAAATTGAAGTCCCATTTACTATGCCTGATGGGATTAAACTGATGACTGACGTTTATCTGCCCATTGTGCGTGACTGCTTGTTGGTGGATGTGGACGCAGAACTGCTCGGTTTTCCAGTGAAAGGGACAATTGAAATCATACGGAAGGGAACGCAATTGCTTATATACGACTCACTCGATGGCCAGTTCATTGGTGATTCCATTCTCCGTTACCAAATGCCAATGATTTTTACCCGCACACCCTACAACAAAGCTGGCAATGATGCGTCAGGCGCCATTTTTAATATGTTGGGCTATGCGTATGCCATGCAGGACATGCGTGGGCGCTACGCATCCGAAGGAGTTTACCTTCCCATGCACAGCGATAGCTGGAATAAAAATGCGGGGCATTCTGACTTTTCCCACAAGGGAGACGTCACTTCTTTGACCGACCCGAAAAACTCAAATCGCCACGAAGACGGTTACAACAGCGTAAAATATATGGTTGACAGTTTACGCATGCCCGCTTCAATGAATTTGCCAAACTCCGGTGAGTTGATTTGCAATGGGAGTGTAGGTATGTTTGGCGCTTCCGCGCTGGGCAACACCCAATTGCAAGCTGCAGCAGCCCACCGCATTGACCCACTTGTTCCCGGGCTAAAAGCCCTTTTGCCCATTGTAGCCACCAACCAACATTATAATGCGACTGGTTTTCCTAATGGGGTTTTCCGTGAGCGTATTGTTACCGGCTGGATTAAAGGGCAGATTGTAGATTTAGACGACCCCGAAGACATTCTTCCGCTCATCGACACCGAAATACAAAACAACATTCATACTGCTGCGGACTATAATCTTGCTACTAAATTCGTTGTGGCCGAAGCAACCATTGATCATTTTTGCTGCGAACGATATCTTGGTAACAAATCCGGCTATTACCCCAACTCGAAGGGCAGGGGAGAGATGGACGCCACCCGAGCGCCGGTTGATATAAATGGGGAGTCAGTATATCGCGGAAAGATAGTAGGAGGAACCGTTGTTAACGTTGGTGATAGTGATCCGGATGGAATTATTGGTTTTGGTTCTTCTGTTCGCCCTAACTTGAATTACAGCCGTTACACCAACCCAGAAGTCCCTGTTTTCCACATCACTGGCTGGTGGGACATTTATCCCGAAGGGCAAATCGCAACATGGCAGCAATCCATGAAGCATCTGAGTCCTGCAAACCGCAAATTGCAAAAAATCGTGATTGGCCCCTGGGCGCATCAAACCATTGCCTCGCGGAAAACAGGTGACATGCGTTACCCGAAAAACGTAACTGAGATCACCAAATTTGATATAGAAGATGTAGATTTTGATGAGCTGCCACTTTCTCAGGTACTTGAGTCGGAATTTATTAGCTGGTTCAGGTATACCCTCAATTACAACTCGTACAAAACCTCGCATGAGCCGAAATTCATCATTCCTGAAAGTGACAGGTGGCAGGATTTAGGCGATTTTTTTGAGATTCGTATTCCCTCCGAGGATTTTATCATGACTTTCGAGCAAATGCTCAACTACCTTGCCGCCCAAACAGGGCTCGATGGAATGAGGGTTGAATTGAAGTCAAAAATAACAGGAGATGTGTTGACAGTGGATGTGCCCGAAGGAGTAATTCCTCCTGCGAGTGAGCCCATTATTGCCGGGCTTACAGTGGATGACACCATTCAACCGCCTGGATACACCTGGCGCGACTATGCCAATGACATTCCTGCCGTGCGTTTTTATGTGCAAGGAAATGACAGTATTGATCGTGCAAATAGCGGTTTCAGTGTGGGAAATTATTGGTTTGGAGCGGATACTTTTCCAATTCCCAAAGCGGTAACCAACAAGAAAATGTACTTGCACGAAAACGGTACGCTCAACTGGAACAAACCTACAACCGATGAAGGGCTTGGTATTTATGTGCATGACCCAGATGATCCCGTAGTAACAGTCGGAGGAGGAAACATGATTGTGAAAACTCCGCAGGGAGATCGCAATTCGCAAGGCCCCATGAATTTAGCCGACCCCAATTTTGCCCCTTACACGATGGACCGGGCGGGCGTGTTGCAATATGAAAGCGCAGCAATCACAGCGGCCAACGGCTACCCGGGCGATTCTTTATGCATTATCGGCTACCCCATTGCTGATATTTATGCAAAGTCCAATCCTGCAGGAGCTCTCAGCGGCCCGACAAATACCGAGTTTTACGTACGCATTCTCGATGTTTATCCCGATGGAAGAGAGTATTTTATAGTGGAAGGCGGGGTGAATGCCCGTGCGCGTAATTACGCAAGGTCTTTGGCAGATGGTGCTCCCGATGACGATGCCGAATTTTCCAATATTGATATAGGCAGCGTTTACGGTTATAAATTCAAGCTGATGCCTATTGCACATACTTGGGCGAAAGGCCACAAAGTCAAAATTTTAATCAGTAGCAGCAACCACCCGCGCTACCAGTCGTGCCCCAATCTGCCTATTGAAGATGGAGATTTCTTTCGCAGGTACCCCAATGACGGGAAGGGCTATGTGTACAATGGGCAATTAATGTATCCTCGCATTGCCGTGCAGCGTGTGGCTTTTTCACCTAACTGGTCAACCAATGTGCAGTTGCCTGTTTATGAGAAAGTTTGGAACTCGATTGAAGACAATGAATTRGCAGACAATATGGCCTCCGAACTTGATGCTATGGTGTTTCCCAATCCAACAACAAATACATTTTCTGTATTTATGAACAAAAAATCGCAGTACATTGGAAAACTCTACAATTCAATCGGCCAGTTGATTTATGAAGCATCTTTCACCGAACTGATGCAAGTAGATGTGAGCGGTTATTTGCAAGGTATTTATTTCATTGAAATAACTAACCAAAATACATCGGAGAAACTGGTACGCAAGGTTTCAGTGATCTAAATCAATATTCAAAATCAGGAAGTAATGAAGAAAGGATACCTCTTTTTAACAGTATTGTTATTTTTTGTTGGAAGTGCTTTTGCCCAAAAACAAAAAATTTCCGGAACTGTTGTTGATAAAAACACCGGTCAGCCACAGGCCTTTTCAAACGTTATCGTGAAAGGAACCACTGTAGGCACCAGCACTGATGAGAACGGTAAGTTCGAGCTCGAAGTGGATTTTGAGGGAAAAGAGGAAATTGTGTTGCAGGCTTCTTTTGTGGGTTATGGCGTGCAACAGATTACTGTGGCAAAAGGTGCTTCCAGCGTGGAATTTGCTATGCAACCCATGGCTATTATGGGCAAGGAGATAGTGGTTTCTGCCTCGCGTCTCAGTGAGACCATCATGGAAGCGCCTGTGGAAATACAAAAAATGAATTCCAAAGAAATCCTGAGCGCCTCTTCGGGCGATTTTTACCAGAGTTTGGGCAACCTCAAAGGTATAGACGTGGTTACGGCCAGCATGGGCTTTAAGAGCATCAACATGAGGGGTTTTAACACGACCTCGCCTTTTCGCTCGGTGCAGTATCTTGATGGGATGGACAATCAGGCGCCTGGCCTCAATTTTCCGGTCGGTAACTTGCTGGGCGCATCCGAGTTAGACCTGGAAAGCGTGGAGATAATATCTGGCGCTGCTTCTGCGCTTTATGGCGCCAATGCGTTTCAGGGTGTAATTAACATGACCACTAAAGATCCCTTTAAATACGAGGGAGTGGATGTGCTTGTGAAAGGTGGCAACCAGAATTTCCTTAACGGGCAGATGCGCTATGCAAAGGCATTTGGCGAAAAGAAAAATTTCGCTATCAAACTCACGGGAGAATTTTTAACAGCTGATGACTGGATTGCCAACGATACCGTTGCCAATTTGTATGGTGACATCGAAACCGAAGTGGATTTGACTAAAATAATTGTGCAAAAACAAACCGATGAAGAGCTGACACAAGAAGAAAGGGACGATTTTCTTGCGCTTAACAGTTACTTGCAATTTTATCCTGTTGGTTATCCCGGAAAAATTGACTTGCAAGCCCCCGGTTATATGGAAAACGAGCTTTCAAATAACCGAACCGAGAGCTTGAAGGCGGGACTGGGACTTTATTACAACTTCAATGACTCGTTGAAAGCCCATTACATGTATAAATTCGGTAACGGAACGGCTGTTTACCAAGGAACTAATCGCTACAGTATTAATAACATGGGCTTCCAGCAGCACAAGCTACAGTTGGACGGCAAACGTTTTATGCTCAAGGCTTATACCACTATTGAAAATGCAGGCGATTCTTACGACATTGTATTTACGGGAATCAACATCTCAAAAGAAAGCATTGCCGACTATGTTGGGGCTTATCTGGGCCAGTACTTCGATACGATGGACTCACTCTCGAACGGGTTCAGCGATGAAGCAAGAAGTTGGATGGCGGACAGCGCCCACAAAGCCGCAGCCGATACAGCTAAATATTATTGGATTGAGGCGGGTTCAGACAAGTTTGATTCGCTTCACTCAGCTATCATTGACAACCCCAATTTGCAAAAAGGGTCAAAGTTTGTTGATGCATCTTCGTTGTACCATCTGGAAGGCCAATATAATTTCGATGTTAAAGAGGCAAGTGTGATTGCAGGAGCACACTACCGACTTTACGACCCCAATTCTTTCGGCACTATTTTTAGCGATACGCTCATGAACCCCGGTGATACGCTTGCCAACGGGCAGAGTGATTTCAATGCTGAATTTGTAGACATTAAAGTTTATGAATATGGAGGCTATATGCAGGCCTCCAAGAAATTTATGAATGACAAGCTGAAACTCATGGGATCATTTCGTGTTGATAAGAGCAAGAATTATGATTACCAGTATTCACCTCGTTTATCTGTGATGTACCAGAATGGCGATCATAACTTCCGTATTTCTGCACAGCAGGCGTTTCGAGCACCCACACTTCAAAATCAGTATTTACTCATTGATTTAGGCCCCATTATTTTGGAAGGCAACCTCAATGGGCAAGGCAATCTTTATACTTTGAATTCAGTGGATACGTTTAGAAACCATTATGACTCCACTTACGAAGTGAAACCTGAACTGCTTGAAGCAGTAAACGTTGATCCTATTCGGCCAGAGCAGGTGCAGACTATTGAATTTGGTTATCGAGGTATTCTCGGCACCGGTTTTTATGTTGATTTGAGTGCCTATTACAGCATATATTCAAACTTTATCGGCAACATCAGGGCCTATAAAATGCTCAACGACTCAGCGGAAGCTGGCACTGAAGATGGAACCAATGCTGTGCTTACACATTCCAGTTCAAACAAAACAATAGAATTGTACCAATACCCCATTAATGCAGCAACAAATGTGGCTACCTATGGTGCAACAGTTGGGCTGGCCTATTACCTGAGTTCAAAATACACCATCAAAGGCAACTACACCTATTCGGATATTGACACCACAGGCCTGGATGATGATGTGATTCCGGGATTTAACACGCCTCGTCACAAGTTCAACCTTGGGCTGGTGGGCATAAGGATTTGGAGGGATTTGGGTTTTACGGCCAATTACAAGTGGACAGACAGTTTCTTCTGGCAGAGCTCCTTTGGTGATGGCTCGGTGCCTTCGTATTCCACCGTTGACTTGCAGTTGAATTATTCCTTTGATAACTACAATTCAGTGGTGCGAGTGGGTGTTTCTAATTTGCTCGACAAAAAACGGATAGAGGCCTACGGTGCGCCCAGCATTGGGCGGTTTATATACGCATCGGTGGCTTACCGCATGTGAGGGCTTGTTGCGAAATAACCTTTACATTTCACTGCGTACTTGCTCGCTCATTCCGATACTATCCGGGTATCCTCTTTTGTATTTTTAGTTCAGGAAAACAATTTTTTGGGTGATGCAAAAAGCAATTATTTCCATCTTGTTGGTTCTTTTTGCCTTTGCTTCTTTTTCGCAAAAAGTGTTGGTTTTAAGCAAGCCGGGAAAAACAAAAAAGATTTTTGAAACAGGTGATGAACTTCACTTTAAGTTGAAGAATGACAACATTTTGTTTTCAGGTATAATCAATGAAATAACCGACAGCACAGTGATGCTTGGCAACGATATTATTTCCATACGGAGAATAAGTGTTGTAAGGGATTCGCAACGAGGCTTTCAGCTACAAAAATATTCGAAGCGATTCATTGCTTTTGGGATTACGGCATTTGTCTTTAACACTATTTACAACCTGACGAGTGAAGAAAGCGCWGTCATAATAGATGCTTCTACTWTTATTATTTCAGGTGGTTTTCTTTTAAGYGGTTACTTGATGTCACTGATTAAAAAAGGAAAGAAATACCGCTTGAACAAGAAACTAAAGCTGCGCGTGATAGAGAAATAAGCTGCGGGGGATACGCAAATTTTAGATATGTCAGGACAGGTGAACTGCTGACCTTCTTGATTTGTGGGCAATGCAGGATTCGAACCTGCGACCCCTAGCTTGTCGAGCTAGTGCTCTAAACCAACTGAGCTAATTGCCCTAGCTTGCTACAATGCGCAAATTTAGGAAAAAGATTCAGGTATTATACAGGTGAAAGGGTGCTGCCACTTGATTGGAATAAAACAAAACAAAGAGTTAGGACAAACTATACGGGAAGTCAGGAAGTCAATGGCTATTTGGGTTTTTGCAGGATGAAATTTTGTGGATTAACAGAGAAACAAAATTGTTAGACAAGTTGTCTGCAATTACTTATTTGAAATAAAATCTCTCAAAAATCGGGAAAAAATCAAACAGCTAACTATGCCGAAAGGAACAAAATAGTATCAACAAAAAATATTATCTTTATCAACTCGAAAAGGCCTAATGTAAATCAATCATCAATAGCAATGAAAAAAACAAATCTGAAAACAGCTATCCTTATGTCATTCCTGTTGGGAAACATTTTAGCTAATGCTACCGAGCATATCATATACGCCCAAGGAACTACCATACCTACTGACATATTTGTTCCATCGGTAACCAATGCGGTTGTCGGAGATACGGTAACCTGGATATGGGTGAATGGAGTGCATACCACCGAATCGGTAACTATACCAGCCGGGGCAGCGACATGGGCTTCAGATCTTGATACTAATAATACCACGTTCTCATACGTAGTAACTGTTCCCGGCTCCTATTATTACGATTGTCATCCGTTATTCTCACATGGTATGGATGGAACAATTGAGGTAACTGCTGCTACCGGAATCCGTTCGACAGACCTCACCGGTGCTTCTTCCATCTATCCAAATCCTTTCACAGATAAGATTACAATCGAAACTCCACATGCTGAAATGATTGTGATTTACAACATCATGGGGCAGGAAATAAAATCCGTTGCGGTACAAAAAGGCCAATCAAAAATTGAAATTGCAGCAAACGAATTAACTAATGGGGTCTATTTCTTCAGTATTATCAATGAAGGAGTAGTATTGGAAGTTGGAAGGCTGGTGAAGAATTGATTTTAAAAACAACAATTCTAAATTGAAATAGGAGCGAGGATCAAACATCAATAGAGCGGAAGTTATCATTTGAAACTAAGAACCCTTTTTCAGCAAACCATCCAGAGACCACTTGTCCCATTCTTTTGGCAGTAAGAGTAGCGGAACCAATAGCGCAGTTCTGAAAAATACATGCTGCAAATCCCAAATAGGCGAAGTAAGCCCGTGCCCGAAAGAAATAATCAGTAAAATGCTTGCTAAAATATAATAGGAAACATATCGAAACAGCCCGATAATTAACAAAAAGCCGCAAATCAATTCACCAAAAGAAGTGTGCCATGCGGCAAATTTTACCACAAAAACAGGTAAAATCGTTTCTTCGTATGCTGCGAAGAATTTTTCATAAACATTGTCCACTCCCCATGTAACGACCTTGCCCCAGCCTTGCATAAAAAAGATAAGACCGAGCATCATTCGCATCAAAAACATTCCTGCATATCTATTCATTGGTTTAACTTTTTGGAATTGGGTTCAAAAGTAGGAAATATCAAACGCTAAACTGTCGGCTGAATTATGGCATCAGGAATTCTACCTTTTTCGGAACAACAGAAAATGTGGCAGGTCCGTAGCCTATAAATTCTCCGTCCATGTCAATGGGGCAGGGGTGGTCTCCTGAATCCACTTCAATGGACTCGATTTTGTGGTATGAAACTTCAGGGTGCTGTATCTTGCGGCACTTCTTCAGATTACCCAAATTCTTGATGTAGTCAAAAGTTGAAACATCGCCCAAAATCACCAAATTCAGCTTTCCATCATCCAATTTTGCATCGGGAGCAACGCATAATCCATTGCCAAAAAAATTGCCGTTGGCTACTACCAGCATCAGCGATTTTCCTTCCCAGTTAAACGAGTCGTTAAAACATCGTAACGGTGTCTTCTTATAGGTAAGAAACGACTCCAAAATCACACGGAAAAAGGTAAAAGCCGTACCGAAAACCGGCTTGGTCTTTCCCATTTTTTCAACTGTGTACCCACCCAGTCCGATGTCGGAAATATTCATGTAATAGCGCGTTACGGGAAGCCCTTCTTTTCCTTGAAAATCTACTTTGCCGATGTCAATCCTTTTGCTTTTGTTTTGTTCAATAAGCTGAATGAATTGATGTATGTCATCATTCAATCCCGCAGACAAAACAAAATCATTGGCTGAGCCGTAAGGCAGGCAGCCCATAACGGGCAATGCCTCGGTATTTGCCTGCATAATGCCGTTCAATACTTCGTTATTGGTTCCGTCACCGCCAATCGCAATTACGTGCGAAAAGCCCTTTTCAGTTGCATCCTTCGCCAACTCGATAGCGTGCAGTTTTCGTTGCGTTTCAAAAATTTCAATGGTATCAAAAAATGCTTTTTGCTTAAGCAAATCAACATCACGCAAAAACTTCTCTTTTCTGTTGATAGTGCCTTTAACGATAAAAGCTGCTTTCATCATACAATTGTAAGCTATTTTTAAATAAAAGAAAAAATCACGCTTTGTGTTCTATTGTTGAACTTTTAATTTGTCGGTGAAGTGTCCAATTTAATCTTTCATTTCTTCCCATTTTTCAATATTTTCAAACATAAAAATGTTTTGTTTTGATATTAGTGTCTCATAATAGAACACGTGCTCGCATGTCTTTATGTATCTAATACATTAAATATCAATAAGTTAATAACATATTTCGGATTGGCATTTTATTTGGAAACATAGCATTGAATCAAAAAAAATAAAAACTATGAAAGCAACACTAAATCTTACCACAAAACTCATTTTAG
The DNA here is from genome assembly GCA_002746335.1 of Flavobacteriales bacterium. GTDB lineage: Bacteria > Bacteroidota > Bacteroidia > Flavobacteriales_H. Next base: position 120,589 of record NVWW01000001.1, read on the forward strand.
CGGTTTTTCTTACATGTGTTATGGGTGTAGAAAAAACGTATTCGTTTGATTTAATCATAACCGGTAAAGTTACCCTGAATGGAAGAACACTGGAAGGAGCAACCGTAGAACTCTACCAAGAAGATAAGCTGATAAAAAAAGTGAATACGAAAAAACTGGCTAAGTATAGGTTTAAGCTCAACCTAGATTTGGAATACACTATCGTTGTGAGCTATCCAAAATGCTTTGCAAAGCGTATTAAGTTTTACACATCAGTACCTGAAAGCGGCATTGCAGACCATGTTTTCTATTTAAACGTTGATCTGTTTAAGGTTTATATTATCCCTGAAGATTTTTTCATCAACGAGCCGGTTGCAACAATTGAATACAGCACCAATAGTGAAACCTTTGACATAGAATGGTCTTACACTGCAACAAAACAGGTTGAAATATTCCAACTGAGAAAAATGCAACTTTTGCACAAATATTATGGAATGGATAACACCGCAAATGAACTGAATGAAGAACAATTATATACAGAGGCATATCCGAAAGCCATATCAAAAACAAACCACGCTTATACTTTGTAGTTCACACTACCATAAGTTGTTAAAAACTTATGGCTGATAAATCACCATCCGGCAATGATAATTCCCATATTTGTCAATTATYATCTTAAATATTTACYTTAATGAGGCATGAAAAACTAACTTGGRAAACCAGTGACGRTATTGAAATCTATGGACAGTACTGGCTGCCCGATGAAGAACCGAAAGCGGCAATTTGCATCGTACACGGCATGGGCGAGCACAGCGGGCGCTACGGCTACTTAGTGGAGTATTTAATATCAAAGGGATTTGCTGCTATTTCTTATGACCAGCGCGGGCACGGGAAATCGGGCGGAAAACGCGGGCACACGCCATCATACGATTTACTGCTAGATGGCGTAGATGATTTGCTCGGAAAAGCAAATGAGCATTTCGGGGAGATCCCAAAATTCATTTTCGGACACAGCATGGGCGGTAATGTTATTTTGAATTACGCCTTGCGAAGAAAACCAAAAGTTAACGGTGTGATTGCTGCATCACCTTGGCTGAAACTGGCTTTTGAGCCGCCAAAAATAAAAGTGTCTCTCGGGAAATTAGTCAACAGTTTCTGGCCTTCCTTCACCCAAGCCACCGAATTAGAGCATGAACATATTTCACGAGAAGCGGGAGAAGTGGAACGCTACATGAATGACGAGTTGATTCACGACAAGATTTCAAGTAATATGTTTATTAGCTTATACGAAGCCGGCTTGTGGGCTTTGGAGCATGTCGATGGGATTTCGCTTCCTTTATTGATTTACCATGGCACTGGCGATCAACTCACTTCCTATGACGCTACTGAAGAATTTGCTTCAAAAATTGAAAAAGACGTTGCCTTTAAGCACTGGGACGGCTACTACCATGAATGTCACAACGACAAGGGAAGAGAAGACGTTTTCAAATACATCAATGCTTGGCTGGAAGCCCAATTGGAACCGTCTGCTGAGGAATGATATTTCATATTTAAGCAGCAGCTTGCTGTTTCTTCAATTGCTGCCTCAAATGATTCGAAGATTTGTTGTCTCCTTCATGGCTCCAGCCGGGTGGACAGAGAACGTACTTTAACTTATCTGAAAACCGATTAGCACGTTTGATGTCATTCCACAAATTCACAAATTCATGTGTTGCGATTTTCAATGGATTGAAGGTCTCAATGTTGTTGGTAATGCCGTAAATACAAGGCTCGCTTTCATTTTCTTTTTGAAAAGTGCCAAACATCCTGTCCCAAATTATTAGAGTTCCCGCGTGGTTTCGGTCAAGATAAATAATATTTGACGCGTGATGTACACGGTGGTGTGATGGCGTGTTGAAAAACCATTCAATAGGGCCAAGCTTCGGACATACTTGTGTGTGCTGGAAAAACTGGTAAATCAAGTTAATTGAAATCATGAACAAAATATGAATTGGCTCAAAACCCAGCAATGGCAGCCAAAGCCAAAAAAAGTACTTGTAAAACAACTCCGTCCAGCTTTGGCGAACGGCTACTGAAAAATTTAGTTTTTGCGAAGAATGGTGATTCACATGTGCGGCCCACAAAATGCGCACTTCGTGGCTTAGGCGATGGTGCCAGTAGAACGAAAAATCATCAGCAAACCACAAAATTACCCAGTACCACCACACGCTGCTGTCTAACTCTATAACTCTGAATTGGTATAAAAACATGAAAGCCAGCCAAGCCATTGATTTCATCAGAACACCAACCACCAGCGAGCCAAGCCCCATGGCTATGCAAGCCAGCGAATCCTTTGATTCGTAAACTTTGAGTTTGTCTTTTATATTGATAAATATCTCAACGCCAATAACTGCCAAATAAAGCGGAATGGCGTAAACAGTGGGGTCGTTGTAAACTTCTTCAGGTGCTGCGAACATAGTTAATTGACTGATTAAAAAGCAAGAACAAAGTTACGAACTTTTAGCAAATGTTATGCGCGCAGAAGATTTTGAGCATCATTCGAAACGATTTAAATAAAAGCAATGTCAGGTTTGCCTGTTCTGTTTCCAGATTTATTACTTATGATATAAATATAAAAAGCGGCTTGAGTAATGCACCCAAACCGCTATTGATTTTCTATAATAGGTAAAGTCTTATTTCATTTTATTAAACATATACCTGTCAATTTTCCACACTTCGTTTTCTTTTTTAAGAACAAACAGCTCTCTATTCTCTTCAGCAACAGTTTCACCTGTGGCATGAATTAATGTGGTGCCTTTTGATGTAGTACGGGCAAAAGCATGGTCTCCATTAATTGAAATTTCGTCAATGTTAAACTCAATACTCAGTTTGATGTTACTGAATACATATTCATAGCTTCCTTTTACTTGTGCTGTTCCTATTGAAGTAGGGGCGCCAGATGGCATGAAGACACCATCTTCTGTATATAGTGGCATTACTTTACTCACATCCGAAGCATTTAATGCATCTCTATAAGTGAAGAGTAGTTTTTTAATTTCTTGTATTTCCATTTTTTCTTTGTTTTTGAGGTTAATTTGATTTTCAGAAGGTTGTCTTTGGCAAGAATACATTGAAATTATCGCGGCTATTATTATCGCTGTTTTTTTCATTTTTTTGTTTTAGTTTATGTTTACATTATCACTACAAATGTCGGAAGGAAAGCCAAAATCGACCAATAAGGTGTCTTAAGAAACAGGCTTAATGTAGTTTAAGATTTGAGCCTTATTTACGGCTCAATTCTTTTCTGATTCGACTGAGAAACTCAGGCGTGATGCCAATGTAGGAGGCGATTTGAGTATTGGGTAAGCGTTGTAGGAGATGAGGGTATTGATCTAAAAAAGAAAGATAGCGTTCTTCGGCTGTTGAGCTGAAAGTTTGCAAAAGACGATTTTGCAATTCAACAAATTTGTCTTCGATGATTACTCTGAAATTTCGGTCGAATTTCGGGTAGTTCATATAGAAAAACAGCAGGTCTTCTTTTTTGATTTGGATGACGGTAGAAGGCTCTATTGCTTCAATGTACAGCTCACTTGGTTTTTCTGTATGGAAACTTCCTATGTCGGTAACCCATTCGTTTTCGCAAGCAAATAGCAGGTTATGCTCCTTGCCTGCCGGATCAATTTTGTACATCTTGAAACAGCCACTCACTACAAAATTGTAATGCTTACATTTTTCTCCCTCAGAAAGAAGGAACTGCCTGCGTTTAATTGTGCGGATGCTAACCCTGGAAGAAAGCTCTTGTATTTCCTCTTCATTTAAAGAAAGGTATGCCTTAAAGTGCATAATGAGCGTTTCTATTTCCATTTTTTGTGATTGGATATAGGCTTGAATATGGCTAACAGTATGGCATTATGGGTGGCTATTGGTTATATTATTGGCACATATTTTTATGTACAGGTGAAACTTATTATTCGCAATCAAATCATTTAATATTTTGCAGATTTACCGTTTGGGATACTCTCTTTGATAAATAATCTGAGGTCATCGTTAGCCTTTTTTAAATCTACTTCGCGCAAGTACATCATGTGGCCACTTCTATATCCTTTAAAGCTAAGGCGRTCTTTCATTTTACTACTKGGGTCTATCTGCCACATGGTATATTTTGCATTAAAGTAAGTGGTTGCGCCATCATAGTAGCCCGACTGAAACATTACCTTGATATATGGGTTTTGCGCCATTGCCTTACGTAGATTATCTCTGGTGTTATCATTCTTTTTATCCCAGGGATGTACTGAACCGAACATATTGTATTTCACATCGGTTTTGAACTGAAGATGCTCACGTATATAATAATTGATTGCAGGGGTAAAAGCATGCAGCCATGAGTTGAGTTCAGCATTATAATCAGGCCTTGTTCCGGCTTCTATCTTATCAAATCCTAAATACCGTGAGTCCAGCCTGCCAATCGTATTACCGCTTTTGTCACGAAGTAGTTCTTTCCAAAAAAATGAGGCAGGGATGTTGAGATTGTGTTGTATGATAGATTTTGAGGATAGGCCKGAATAATAGGCCATCTTCTCAGCGACATTTTTCTTCTCTTGCGAATCAATAAAACCTCCTTTTGCCAATGCAGGCATTAGTGTTTTTAAAGCATACTCCTCYACTTCGGGCAAGATGTCCAGCAAGTCTTTCTGTTGAAGCGCAGCCGGAAGGACCTTGTGATACCATGCTGCAGCCGTAAAGTAGGGCAAATTGAGGGCAGAGGGAATAGGGCTATCCGAGTTAAACACTTTATAATCTGCCGGGGATACCAGGATTACACCATTGAGATACATCCATTGTTTTTCTTGTAATTCTAGCGCTAACCCAGAAACTCTCGTGCCACCGTAGCTTTCTCCAATCAGATATTTAGGTGAGAGCCATCGCTCATGTCTTACAACAAATGTATTTAGCCACTCTGCTAAGTATTTGATGTCTGCATTTATTCCGAAAAAATGCGCCTTTTTAACGTCCTTTCCACTTGCAGGAATGGTTCTTGAGTAGCCTGTATTTACTGGATTTACATATACAATATCCGCTATATCTAATATAGAGTATGGGTTCTCATGAATCCCATAAGGTTGCACAGGAAATCCTTCATCATCAATATTCAGCACTTTGGGGCCGGTATATGCGATGTGCATCCAAACCGAAGCAGAGCCGGGCCCTCCATTGAATGAAATAAGTAAGGGGCGTTTGGCAATGTTTCCTGCATTATCTCTCTTGTAATAGGTATAATACAAAGTCGCAATAGGCTTGCCCGTATCATCCCAAACCGGTTGGGTTCCGGTTGTTGCTGTATAGGATATTTTTGTACCATTTATGGTAGTTGAATGATTAGTTACAACAGTAGTGTCAACTGCAATTGTTCTGCTTTGTGCTTTAATACAAAGAGTAAACGACAAAAAGAATAAGAATATTAAAGATACTTTTTTCATTTTCAGGGTTTTGTAATATAAAAGTATATTATTTCCTCTTGTTTATTAATTGGGTACTGTTTTTTCTATTAAATGTGTGCTAACTTACAATAAAAAGTGTTTGCGTACTACATGGCGGACCTGATGTTTTAGTCATTTTTTAAATTGTTATTCTTTTAAAACCATATCAATACAAAGTACTGCAGCAAGTATTAGCAATCTTTTAGGATTTTCAGGAGGGATTTTTTCGTCAATCTTCAGCATGTAATTATCTGCAGATGTAAATAATTCCTTACCGATACCACCCCATTTTTTACTAATATGTGCAAACTCAATACCATCATTAACGAATTTAAAATCCCAGCTGGTCCATTTCCCTTTAAGGCTACATAAATAATTCTCATTAAAATCTAAAACATCAAATTTCCCTCCTATAGAAAAGAACTTTTGTTTAAATTTCCCAACTAAATTTTCATTCTCATCAAAAACTTCGACAGTGGAAAGAAAGATGGATATGCCTCGTTTTAAGGTTAATACTTTTTCTCCGGAATTGGTTTTAACTTCAATATTAAAAGGAGTCATTCTCTTATAATCTGTAAATCTTAATAGTTTGGTAAAAAATCCAAGTTTTTCTTCACGGCAAGTCATTATGATCTCTTGGGTGTCAGGGTTAAGTATGTCGTAATTATTTGCTGCTTTAAACATTCCAATATGTTCTTTTACAAAAAATAGATTTCGATTTAAAATAGAATTCATGGTTTTGGTTTAATGTTTGTTAAGGCACATGGTTTACAAAAGTTAAAGTATAGGGTTTACACTATATTTTGACTTAGCCTTATTGATATTTGTTTATTTCTTA
>NVWW01000061.1 GCA_002746335.1 Flavobacteriales bacterium
TTGGAGCGCGCCACTGTCCGGCCTACTTTGGATGTAAACGGCATTTGGGGCGGTTACACTGGCGAAGGAGCAAAAACGGTGCTGCCATCAAAGGCGTATGCCAAAATTTCGATGCGGCTGGTGCCAAATCAGTCCTCCGAAAAAACCACTGAATTGTTTGCTAACCATTTCAAATCCATTGCGCCAAAAAGTGTGAAAGTGAAGATTACCCCACATCATGGGGGAGAGCCTGTAGTGGTACCAACGGATTTCCCCGCTTACCAAGCGGCAAGCAAAGCGATGGAAGCGACTTTCGGCAAAAAACCCATCCCTATGCGCGGAGGCGGCAGCATCCCTATTGTAGCGCTTTTTGAAAAAGAGCTGGGACTGAAATCCATTCTCATGGGCTTTGGATTGGACTCGGACGACATTCACTCACCCAATGAGCACTTTGGAGTGTTTAATTATTTGAAGGGCATCGAGACCATTCCATTGTTTTATAAGTATTATGCGGAAATGAAATCATAACTTATTTGATAACTTTGCGTTTAAACAAACAATGGGAAATCCTGCCACATACAAAGTAATGTTTCGAAAAGAACCCGAAGGTGGTTATACAGCTATTGTACCCTCACTGCCAGGTTGTATCACTTATGGCACGACTATAGATGACGCGAAGTACAATGCAAAAGAAGCCATCGCACTCTACATCGAGAGCTTGGAAACACATGGTGAACCTGTCCCTACCGAAGAAGATTTGCTGGAGTACACTTTATCTATTCCATGAACTGCCTACTGTATGTTTACTGAAGCTAAGGAGATCCGTTTTTAGTTTTCAATAAATTGTTTAGATTTTGCTATCCCATCAATCATTGAGGAAACCTATGTTTGAAAAGCCTACATCCTCGTTATGCATTTTGCTGAACAAACATGTGAAGCGTTACAAACACGGTATTACATTTTAAACAAACAAAATAAAAAACCATTTTATGCTTATAGTTAAAATAAAATTTGGAAGTAGTTTTGTTGAACAAAAAATCATACATGAGCTCAAAAGACATTATCAAACTACTGAAAAAGAATGGGTTTAAACTCGACCGCATAAAAGGCAGCCATCATATTTTCATCCATCCCCAAAGCAGAAATAGGGCTGTTGTGCCTCACCCAAAAAAAGATTTGCCAATCGGTACTGCTCGTTCCATTTTAAGGCAGGCAGGAATCAATTAAACCTTTCAGTATTTCACTTGTCTTATCATAACTTTTTCACAAAAGTTTCATTATTCGTTAAGAATTAATACTTTAGCATTTCCAAAATTCGCGCATGCGTTATTTTTTTCTTTTTGCTGCCTTCTTGATTTTATTTTCCTGCAAGAAAACGGAATATGAAGAGGTCATAATTACCGGCAATCAAGCTCCTCCCGACAGTACTATTTCCACACTCACCAAAGAGACTTACGCCAACAAAGTTTACATCAGTTTGCTGGGACGCGAACCGACTGATTCCGAACGTTCTTCAGGCCTAGCCATTTTGGATAAAAATGAACTCTCCCAAACCAACCGAGAAGAATTTATTAGTGAAGTGATGGCCAAGAGCGGCTACCACTGGCGGGTGTTTGAACTGGCTTCGCTGCAATTGCTTGAAGGCAACGACACCAACGAAATCACCGAAATGATTTACATTTTTGAGTTTTTGCTCACTGACTCTTCATACGCTGATGCCTGGCCCTACATTAACTATGAGCTTGTGAGGCTATATACCTTGCAAGGCACACTTGATGACTATAAAGCAGGAACGATTGGCATCATTGAAATTCACAGGCGGCTAATCGACAACTATTTTTATGACCAAATCAATATGGGCACAGAGAATTTTGTGGTGTCATCTTTCCAACATTTTCTCGATAGATACCCAACAGCCGCAGAATTAGACCAAGGCACGAGCATGGTGGATGGAATAATGGCTGTATTGTTTTCAAAAACGGGCAACTCGAAAGACGACTATATGGACGTTCTCTTTGACGTGGACAATTATTTTGAAAGCCAGGTGCGTGAACTGTATTTGCGCTACTTGTTCCGCGAGCCAACTTCGGCAGAAATGACCGAGCATGCCGCCAGTTACAAAAGCGGCAAGGACTACAAAGCATTGCAAAAGGCGATTTTGTCGCTTGATGAATATGTGGGAGTTTAATTAATTGTTAATCATTAAGATGAAAAAAACAGTCTTATATCTTTTCGTTGTCCTAATGGTCTTTGCCTGCAAAAAGGATGTTGAAACGCTATACATCTATGATGTGGATGACGTAAATGTAACTCAGGACGGAGTGAACAAACCCAATGTAAAAACCACCACGGAGTTCATTTCCATTGCTTATTCCGACCTCTTCAACACTACAATTGACCAAAATACGCTCACCGACCTATCGCTTTCCTATGCAGCGTTTGGCGATAAAAAGCTTATTGAAGACATGATTATCAGAAACTTTTTGAACACAACTGGCACGGACATTCCAAGCAAGTCAGCAATGAATGCTGATGTGGAACAATTTGTTGAAGACACTTACCGGAAATTCTACAACAGAGACCCGAGCGAATTCGAGCTTTGGCAAGTAAAGGATATGATTGAAAACGATGCGACTGTCACTCCGGAAATTGCTTATTACGCTTTTATGACATCAAACGAATACCGCTATTATTAAAACCGAAACATGAACAGAAGAAATTTCATACAAAAAACTGCCGCTGCTACCGCTGTCGCTTTTGCCGCACCCTACATCATTCCATCGGGGCGTCTGTTTGCTGCATCTGGTTTGCGCAAAGCAAATCATGTGGTTTTTTGCCTTTTTGCCGGTGGTGTACGTAACTTAGAATCCATGCAAAAAGCAGATGGCAATTTGATGCCTCATATCCTTTCGGGAAGCGAATCCATTTCTCCCGACATAGCCCCCGGTATGGACCCCATTACTCCGCTTGGTGGCTCACCCCTTGAAAACTACGGAACATTATTCAAAGAATTTCGCTACAACCAAGGCCCTACCGGGCATTTCAACGGCCACACCACCGCCATGACAGGTGTTTATACCACCACCGATTTAAACCTCAAAGAACCGCCCAAATACCCAACTATTTTTGAGTACTATCGCAAACACAACACCCCTTCCATGTCTGCCCTGAACGCATGGTGGGTATCTAATGCACTTGGCCCCTACCCTTCACTAAATTATAGTTCAGATGCAAACTACGGGGCGCTGTATGGTGCGAATTACGTGCAGCCGCTTTCGCTCATCAGCCAATCAGGGCTCAACGTGTTGGGAGACCCGAAGAACTTCAGCACTTCTGAAGATGATACAGCGGGCAAAATCCGAGAGTTGCTTGACAAGAACTTTGGCGCACAATACAGCTCAGGCGATGCGGGGGTGGAAAACACCGAAATTGATGCAGCGTCATTAGAATCGTTTATTAATAACGAGTTTAACGAAGTTTCTATCGGGGGTTACAATGACCCCTGGGGGCTAGGTGCAGGGATTATGAACAACGACATGTACAATGTTTTGTTTGCTGAAAAAATCATTCAGCAATTCCAGCCAGAACTGCTGGTGGTGAACATGCAGGATGTGGACGTCTGCCACTCCGATTTCACACAGTATTGCAACAATTTACGCAAGTCAGATTACGCATTGGCGAAATTATGGGACACCATACAAAATACAGCAGGCATGGCCAATGACACTATTTTGATTGCTGCACCCGAGCACGGTAGAAATTTAGATCCCAACACGTTGGTTGACCCTTACGGCCGCTACGCACTCGACCACACGGGCGATGATAGCTCACGCGAGATTTTCTGTTTGGCTTTAGGACCTTCGGGCGTGGTGAAGCAAGGGCAAAGCATTTCAACTGTAGAGGGTGAAAGTATTGACGTAGTACCAACCATTGCTGATATTTTAGGGTTTTATTCTGATATTCCAATGAGCTACCGAAATTTGATGGGCAGTCCGCTTGACCAAGCGTTTGTGTAAATGATTGAAATAATTAAAAATTGCAAAGCGTAAATGATTAAGAAAAAGAAATATTTTTTATTGATTTCGTGCTTAATTGCAACAACTTTGATGTTAGTGAACAGTTGTAAAAAGAAAGATGACGAGCCGGACCCACTGCCGCCTAATCCCTATGATTTGATTGATTACGGGACCATTACCATCGATCCCCCGCCAGACCCCAATTCACTGCTCGGTATTCATGTTAATATTTTGCAGCCGAGCTGTGCTTTGCCCGGCTGCCATGATGGGAATTTCGAACCTGATTTCCGCACTCCTCAATCCTCTTTTTCAACCATGGTTTATCACCCCATTGTAAAAAATAATGCTGCGGAAGAATTCAAATATAGGGTTGTACCCAACGATACAGCACAGTCGGTTTTACACGAGCGAATCACCAATTGCTGCTTTGTGAATTTGAACGACCGTATGCCACAGGATAACATTGGCACTCCGCTGCCCAATGCCGACATTAATGCCATTAGCAACTGGATTATGAGTGGCGCTCCGGACATATCAGGAAACATCCCCACCTATCCAAATTTAGAACCTATTATTGAGCCGTTTTATGTGGCGCTTGACCAGGCAACTTATACCATTCAGTACCAAGAAGAGGAAAACCGCATTGACAGTATTTTCTACAACCCGTTTTACCTGCCTGATTCAACCGATATTGCCATGATCTTTCTGGTGGACGATGACAGCACTTCCATTAACCAATTACAGGTAAACCAAATGAAGTTGTCCACCGACCCCGATAATTATTCTGGCGCGCAAATATTCACTGCTACTTACCTTTAYCTGCCYCCRCCSGATGATGTRGAGGTTTATCTTGTACAGTTCAACACTKCCGATGTGCCCGACAATCAAATCGTGTATTTCCGCTATTTTGTAAATGATGGYGATCACACAAACAATACCCAATTCCCAACTGATAATTTGCCTATTGAATACAAAACATTTTGGTCATTCTATGTTTATTGAAATGAAATTACACAGGTTAAATAAGATTGTTCCGATTGCTTTTTGTGTATTCCTCGTGTTCTTTGCTTCTTGCAAGAAAAATAATGAAGAAGACCCTACTATGAGCACTACGCCCGAAATCACTTTCAAAAGCATCTCACCTTCAAGTGTAAAAGAATATCAGGACCAGATCACCATTACTATTTCCTACACAGATGGTGATGGCGACCTGGGCGAAAACAACCCCGATGCTAAAAACCTGTTTATTATCGACACCCGCAACAGTGTTACTTATGAGTTTCGCATTTCACAGCTTGCTCCWTCGACTGACAGCATAGCCATCCAGGGCGATTTACCGATTATTCTAAACAACACCGCCATTACTGATGGCTCTTCTTCCCAATCGGTTTCCTACGGTGTGTACGTGCAAGACCTTGCAGGAAACAACAGCAACATGGTGTTCACCGGTACGGTTACGATTACGCAGTAATTCCCTACCTTCGCTCACCAAATTTTAACTGTGAAAAACCTTCCCATTTTTGTCTTTCTCGTTTTTACTTTTTCCCTGATGTCTTGCATCAGCTACAAAGAGGTGCAGTTCATAGCAATGATAGGTGCAGAAGTAAAAAGCTTCTCGGCCAAAGGGTTGAATGTGGAATTGGGCGTGAAACTGCGCAACCCTAACAACTACAAAATCACGGTTGTTGATTCTGATTTGGATATTTTCATCAATGGCAAACCGATGGGCAAAGCCAAAATCAAAAACAAAATTAAGATGAAAAAAAACTCCGAAGATGTACACCATTTTATCATCTCTGCCGATTATGACAACGCTGCTGTAGGTGGGCTTTCAGCCATCATGGCCATGTTGGGAGCAAGTTCCATGCAACTGCGCATAAAAGGAAAAGTGAAAGCCAAAGCGTTGGTATTCCGCAAAACATTTGATGTAGATTTCACCGAGAGGGTGAGTTTTTAATCATTCTTGTGTAGGGAAAAGCTCACCGTATTTTCTTTAAAGGCCTTCAGCCCGAAAATTCCTTTTGAAAAACCAATTGTTAGGGAATCGGGCTTATTCTTTTTACTCTTCACTGTATAAAATGTACTGTATTCAAATGCTCTGGCCCTTTCAAAATAGCCATATGCATTGTTTTCCAAATTCAAAATAACAAAGCTGCCCTTTAAAAATGGGTTTATATCCTTTTTATAACTCCATGATATAATTTGATGCTTTTCTTCTATCCTGCCCATGCTTATTTGTTTATTAAGAAACAGTATTGAAGAGCACGCAGTAGGTGAGAACCCAAGAATCAAATAAATCAAATAAATTCCAAAACTCATCACTTTTCGCCTAATAATGAGTGGGTATTGTAACACACCTCCGAGCAAGACAGCTCCAAAGTAAAAGCAAACACTTTCATGGAAATCAAGGTCGGTGTAGCTGATAAACAAAGGAGTGAGCCACGATGTAAGAAAAATCCCAACTAACAATATTGTTAGTGACCAATGCCATGAATGATGTGAGTAATTTTTACGGATAGTCTTTGGTATGGGTATGCGCCCGAGTTTTCGGTTTATGTTTTCTGCAAAGCCCTCTTGAATACTGTAATCGCTTTTTTTATTGATAAGGTTTTGATTGAGCAGCACACAAAGATGGTTGTAGATGTCGGGTAATCGTTTTGCAAACTGCTGTGGCGTTTCGAAAAAATGCTCTATACATACGGCAAAAAACTCGTGCATATTTGTTCCTCCATATTTCCTCAAAAATGACGGTTCACCCTTTTGCATATTTTGAAATTCCTTGCTGCCCACCTTCTCCCAGTTGTTGAGATAAAATCCAAAGCGATCGTCAAAATCAGTCCCTTTGAGCACGTCCATTTTCAGTGCATGCGCCATTTCGTGCAAGCCCAGATTGTATTTGTCATCGGGTACTTCATAGCCGTGCTGAAAATCTTCCCACGAAAGTGAAATAGTGCCACTTCCAGATGTACCTCCTTTGAGTTTTTTTCTCAACAATTTCGAATAAAATGTAGAAGGATAAATATAAATAGTGTGGTAATGAGCCAATATGTACTTTTCCAACCCAAATGTAAGCTGCACAGCAGCTCCGGAAATCAACGTTTTCATTTCTTCGGTTGCCTTGAGCCCTTCCATACCGATAAAACGTTTCGTTTTCCTGAAATCAATGATGCGGTTGATAAATTTCGCTTTGCCATCAACGGAAAGGCCTTTGTAGTAATCAAATTTTTCAGATAAGATACGGTTGACTATTATATACTCGCTACGTGAAACAGGATTTTGCCATTTTACCTTGTTATACCAAAACTCTCCAAAAATTAGCCCAAGCCCCTTAAAAACAGCAAATAACAGCCAAAGTGTGTAAAATAAAACAAAGATGCCCCCTATGGCTATTGCAACTACTTCCATGAAATTATTTATTGAGTAAAACAAATGTATCCAATTTCTGTTTAGACCACCATTATGCTTCAAAACCCTACCTTTGCCCTTCTGTGAAATCACAAATAACCATATCGTTTTTTGCCTTACTTTCATTTTCAATGTGCGGACAAAAAAGCCCTCATCAGTCACCCGAAAACCATGCTGATATGGATACAATAAAACACAAATACACCAACCATTTAATTAACGAAACCAGCCCCTATCTCTTACAGCACGCCCACAACCCCGTTGACTGGCACCCTTGGGGCGATGAAGCGCTGGAAAAAGCGCGAAAAGAAGACAAGTTGCTGCTGATAAGTATAGGCTACTCGGCCTGCCACTGGTGCCATGTGATGGAGCGTGAATCGTTTGAAGATGAAGAAGTGGCCAAAATAATGAACGAAAAATACGTGTGCATTAAAGTGGACCGCGAAGAGCGCCCCGACATTGACCAGATTTACATGGGTGCCATCCAATTGCAAAAACAAAGCGGAGGTTGGCCACTCAATTTTTTCGCCCTACCTGATGGAAAACCCTTCACCGGAGGCACTTATTTTCCCAAAAACCAATGGCTGGAAATCTTAGGAAAGGTTGATGATGAATACAGCAATAACAGGCAAAAAGTCATCGAATACAGCAACAACCTGGCAATGGGCGTGCAACAAAGTGAACTGCTATCCCTCAACACCGAACCACCTATTTTCGAACGGACAATTTTGGATGAAATGGTTTCAAAGTGGAAAGAAGGGTTTGACCAAGAAGAAGGCGGGCGAAAAACATCGAGAAACAAATTTCCGATTCCAAATAATTACCAATTCTTGCTACGGTATTACCATTTCAGCAAAGACAAAAAAGTACTCGACCACGTAAACTTGACGCTGGAAAAGATGGCCTTTGGTGGCATTTACGACCAGCTCGGTGGTGGCTTTTCGCGTTACTCCACTGACCGATACTGGAAAGTTCCTCATTTCGAGAAAATGCTGTATGACAATGCGCAGATGATTTCCCTGTATTCGGAAGCATACCAAGCCACCAAAAATGATCTATATAAGAAAATTGTTTATGAAACATTGGAATACATCGAACGGGAAATGACTGATGAATCGGGCGCTTTTTATTCGGCTCTCGATGCCGACAGCGAGGGAGAGGAAGGCAAGTTTTACATCTGGGAAAAAGATACACTGCAACAATTGCTAAAAGAAGATTATGAGTTATTTGCAGATTATTACAACGTGAACAACATTGGGCTTTGGGAGCATGGCAATTATATTTTGCTTCGGAAAAAACAAGATGAAGAGATTGCTAAAAAGCATAATATTTCACTTGAAGAACTGCAAAAGCACCTATCAAAATCGAAAGAAAAATTGCTCGAAGTTCGATCAAAGCGCATCCGTCCCGGATTGGATGACAAATCGTTGACTTCGTGGAATGCGTTGATGTTAAAAGGTTTTGTGGATGCCTACATGGTTTTTGGCGAAGAAAAATTCTTGCAAACAGCATTGAAAAATGCACATCATCTCATCAAAACACAAAGGCGCGATGATGGCGGACTATGGCACAGCTATAAAAAAGGCCGCAGCACTATCAATAGCTACTTAGAAGATTACTGTTTTACAATTGAATCATTAATTAGCCTTTATCAAGCCACGTTCGATGAACAATGGCTGCATACTGCCAAAGAATTGGCCGATTACACGATTGAACATTTTTACAATGAAGAAAATGGCATGTTTTGGTTCACCTCAAATGTGGATAAGCCATTGGCAGCGCGAAAAATGGAAATCAGCGACAACGTGATACCAGCTTCCAATTCGAGCATGGCAAATGCACTATTTTTGCTTGGCCATTATTTTGACAACACGGAATATTTAAAAGTCTCCCAAACCATGCTCAACAATATCAAAAACTACATGAGCAGCTATGGTTCGGGGTATTCCAACTGGGGATTGTTAATGCTTAACCACTTGATGCCGTTTTACGAAATTGCCATTTCAGGAAAAAACGCACATCAAAGACGACAGGAATTCAACTTGACATATATTCCTAATAAAATGTATGTCGGAAATGTTGCTGATAGCCAATTGCCCCTATTGGAAAACAAATTTGTTGACGGTAAAACGATGATTTATGTGTGCTTGAACAAAGTGTGCCAATTGCCTGTAACAGAAACGAACCAAGCATTGGAGCAAATTAAATAAGTGTGAAGTTTGAAGTGTGAAATGAGAAGTTTATTTTTTTTATTGATTGTTTCTTTTCCGTTTTCTCTTACCGCTCAAATTCTCCGCGTAAGCGCTGATGAAATCAAGCATCATCTCTACTCAAGCGATGCCTATTTCAACAAGAAATTTGCGGACATAAACAAACTGAAAACCATAACGTGTAAATTTTCCATCAAAAAAGAACTCCAGCCCATCAAAGAGACAGGTCGTTCATACATTTACGATTTCGATGAAAGAGGCCAGATGGTGAAACAACTCGAAACATTCTACAAAAAAGGCCACGTGCTTGACACGTCAATCACTTATTTTTATTACGATGAAAAAGGAAACATTTCGCTCAAACGCACCAACGACCCGCAAGGATTCTTCTCTTACACTTATGAATATGATAGCAATGACCGAATGCTTTATTATTCTTACAACCGCGATGAAAATGCCAACAAAAACAAGCGCAAATTCAAGCTGAAAAGAAGTTTTGTTATTTTTTCAGAATCGTACAAATACGAAGAGCGAGACAGCATTATAAAGCGTACTGTGCTCAACGATTTAGGCACCATATACAAAGAAGATTTCATCAAATTCAATGGGTTTAAACAAATCATTGAAAAGAGCCACCGCTTTATAGTTACCGGAAAAAAAGGAAAAACCAACTATGAATACGACTATTACGGACGGCTGGTCAAAAAAACAGAGTTCACCAAAGCCATAAAAAAGCTCGAAACGGTTACCATTTATGAATATGATGAATTTGGAAATCTATTAAGTGAGAAAACATATCGCAACGAAAACCACATCATCACCAAAGAATTCCTTTATGATGAAAACATGTTGCTCAAAGCCCAACTCACCAAAGATGAGGCCAGCGGTACTATTTTCATCATCAAGTTTTCATATGATTTTCATTAGCAGGTTTTTTACACATGTAAGAAAACTCCGTATCTTGCCAAAAACTTTAAGTCCTTTTTTAATGTAAATCAATTATTTACATGCAATTTCTTTTTTTTCATTTTCTTTTACTCCACTAAAATTGATGTAAGAAAAAACGAAAAAACGACACAACCAACCTTCAAGATTTTCGTAAATTATGAAATACTATAACAGTAATCATGGAAAAGCTATTAACCAATTCCCTGCCCTTTATTCTAGAAAATAGCAACGATGCTGTTTTTTTGATTAACCCGCTTGACGGAAAGTTTCTTTACGCAAATAAAAAAGCGCAGCAAGACCTAGGATACTCCGAAAAAGAAATGCTGAATTTAAGCGTGGAAGATGTAGCCGCAAGCCTCGAATTCGGGAAAACATGGGCAACACATGCCAAAATGCTCAAAAAAAAACGTCAAGTCACCTTCGAAAGCAAAAACAAGCGGAAAGACGGTACTATTTATCCTGTTAAAGTTACTACCAAATTAATTAACCAAAACGGTTCTTCATGCATGCTTGGCATTACACAAGATATTTCACTCGAAAAATTCCAAGAGTTTACCCTGAATAAATACAGAACGTTGATAAATAGCATGGACATAGGCATGCTGCAAGTTGACCCACAAAACAACATCCTTTTTGCAAACGATGCCTTCTGCAAACATACCGGATACAACTTTTTAGAACTTCTCGGCAAAAACGCCTCTTCGGTATTGCTTCATGAAAAATCAGAACACAACAAGGTGTTGGCCGTTATGAAGGAACGAGAAAGAGGAAAGTCAACTGATTACGAACTAAAAACAAAAACTAAAAGCGGAAAAGAAAAATGGTGGCTAATCAGCGGCTCACCTGTTTTTGACTTCGATGGCAATAACATCGGCTCGATTGGTATGCATATTGATATTACAGAAAAAAAGCAAGCCGAGCTGCTCAAAACAGTTTCTTACAACATTGCCGAAAAATCTAACACGGAGATTTTCGATTTGCAAAAAATATGTGCTGATATTCAGGCSGAGTTGAGTAAAGTAATGGAAGCGCGCAATTTTTACATTGCTATTTGGGACAAAGAAACCCACGGGATGGCGTTCCCCTACTAYAGGGATCAGCATCAACCACGAAAAAAACCACTAAGGGCAAGGCAAAGAAAAAAAGGACTTTCTGAATATACCATCAACAAAAGAGAACCGGTTTTACTAAGCAAAAAGCAAATTATTCGCTTATTTAAAAAAGAGGGCATTGAACAATATGGCAAGGTGCCCGAACAATGGATGGGCGTACCACTGAAAACCAAAGGTAAAACCATTGGCTTGCTGGCAATTCAATCGTACAAAAACCCACGCGCTTATACCAAATACCACCTCGACTTTTTGAATTTTGTTTCCAACCAAATTGCCAACATTATGAGACGGCTCATGGTGCAGGATGAACTCATACAACGTGAAGACCGGATGCGCACCCTTACCGAAAATGCTCCTGATTTCATCATCAACATCAACCGAAAAGGCACTATCGAATACATCAACCGCGTGTTCAAAGGCGATACGCGGGAAGAAATTATAGGAAAATCGGTTTACGATTGTGTRCAAAAAAAAATGGTSCCGTTTGCACGAAAAAAAATCGGCATCGCTTTCAAAACCCGTAAAACACAAGAACTCGAGATCAAAGGAGTAGGCCCGAAAAACACCAGACGTTGGTATTCGATAAAAATCGGCCCCATCACAAGCAAAAAGAAAGTCGAGTCGGCTACGCTCATCGCGCGGGATATTACTGAACGAAAAAACACCCAACGATTCATCGAGCGTTTTCAGGAAATTGTAAACAACATGGATTACGGGCTGCATGTCTATAAGCTTGAAAAAGAAAATGACGACCGCACCCTACGCATGGTTATGGCCAATCCCACAGCAAAAACACTTACCAAAGTGCCCAACCGATCGCTTGTCGGGCATTTGATTGATGAGTGTTTCCCTGACCTGCGTGAGCGCAAAATTCCACAGCGATTTGCGGAAGTGGTGAGAACAGGCATTCCTCAGGCATTTGATAATTTTTACTATGGACGTGATAAAGTAGCTTATGCTTGCTGGCATTTCAAGGTTTTTCCATTGCCCGGAAATCACGTTGGTGTTATTTTCGATGACGTGACCAAGCATAAAAAACTCGAAGAATCACTCAATTCAGCCAACAGGGAGCTGGAAACCTTTTTCTACAAGGCATCCCACGATTTAAAAGGGCCTCTTTCATCGAGCAGAGGATTGCTCAACCTCGCCATAAAAGAAGTGAATGAGCCTGAATCGCTCAAATATTTTGATATGATATACAATTCCATTGATAAACTCGACAATATACTCGATTCGCTCACTCATGTTGCGCTCATTAAGCAATCAAAYATCAATTTCGAAAGGGTRAACTTCAGGAAAATAATCAATGACATACTCRCMTCACTCAAATATGCAGAAGAATACAGGGGTGTTGAAATAAAGCTGTCATACAATACCAGAAAGCATTTTTACAGCAACTCAAAACTGCTARGGACCATTTTGCAAAACCTCATCGAAAACGCCCTGAAGTATAAAAATGGGAGAAAAAGAAAAGCTTATGTAGCCATTGTCATAGTAGTAAAAAATGGGCTCGCGAAAATAACTGTAAAAGACAAYGGCATCGGTATAGAAAAAAGATTTCAGCACCGTATTTTTGAGATGTTTTACCGCGCCAATGAGAAAGCTACCGGCAGCGGACTAGGGCTGTATATTGTGAAAAATGCAGTGGAAAAACTAAACGGTTCTATTGAATTTAAAAGCACAAGAGGAAAAGGAACTAATTTTAGCATTTCTCTTCCATCGCAAGGCAAAGAGTAAATGCACTACTTACTTCACCTCCATCCCCAGATGATAAAAAACAAATGCCCACGTGTCTGCTGCCTCTTCAATTCGTTTGCTCACCGGCTTACCGCTGCCATGTCCTGCTTTTTTATCAATTCTTATTAATACAGGATTTTCTCCTTGATGACTGGCCTGCAAAGCTGCTGCAAATTTAAACGAATGTGCAGGCACCACTCGGTCATCGTGATCGGCAGTCGTCACCATTGTGGCGGGGTACGCGGCTGGCTTCGCATTGTGAACCGGTGAATAGTTGTACAAATAATTGAACATCTCCTTGCTTTCTTCGCTCGTTCCGTAATCCGTAGCCCAGTAATGCCCAATAGTAAATTTGTGGTAACGCAGCATGTCAAGCACACCCACTCCAGGCAAGGCAACCTGAAACAAATCCGGCCGTTGCGTCATCACAGTACCAATTAGCAACCCTCCATTCGAGCGTCCATGCACGGCCAGTTTCTCTTTGCTGGTATATCCTTCAGCAATTAAATATTCAGCCGCAGCGATAAAATCATCAAATACATTTTGCTTTTTAAGCTTAGTGCCGTCCCAGTGCCAGTCCTCGCCATATTCGCCACCACCTCGCAGATTGGCAACAGCATAAATGCCTCCGTTTTCGAGAAAGGCAGAATTACCGATACTGAATCGTGGTGTAATGCTGATGTTGAACCCGCCATAACCATACAGAAATGTCGGGTTTTGCCCGTTTTTCTCTATGCCTTTTTTATGTGTAATAAACATAGGAATTTCCGTCCCATCCTTGCTTTTATAGAAAACCTGCTCTGTTACATAATCATTTGGCTCAAAATCAATTTCTGGTTTACGGTAAATTTCTGAAGTATTCGAAACTTCATTGTACTTGAAAATAGTAGCGGGCGTGGTGTAATTGACAAACGAATAAAACGCGATGGAATCGTCTTTTTTTGCAGAAAACCCACCTGCAATACCCAACCCGGGCAATTCAATTTCCTTTTCCATTTCGCCATCAAGCGAGTAAACATATAGGCGTGTAGAAACATCTTTCAGATATTGAACCACCAATTTGCCATTACAAAGCGTAACGCCTTGCAACACATCTTCCTTTTCGGGTATCAATTCCTGCCAATTCTCTCTTGATGGATTCTTGGTATCAATCAAAATGACCCTGTATTTGGGCGCTCCATCATTCGTTAGCACCAACAGTTTATCTCCCTTGTTGTCAATCACACTGTAGTCGTTTTCAAAATCAGTGATAATTGGAATAAAATCACCGCTTTTTTCCAAGCTTCTGAAACTCAATCCATTCCCACTAGTAGATTCAACCGCATACATCAACATGAATCGCTCATCATCTGTTACTTGTGCAGAAAACGAGCGCTTCGGATGCACTTCATCCTTGTAAATCAATTCATCTTCATCCTGCAATGTTCCCAACCGGTGGTAAAATAATTTTTGATTTTCATTTTGCTGAGAAAATTCTTCGCCTTCTTTGGGCTCATCGAACTTTCCGTAGAAAAAGCCGTCTTTGTACCAAGACATCCCCGAAAACTTCACCCATTTGATGTGGTCAGGCAATTTTTCGCCTGTTTCGATATTCAGCACAAAGCCCTCTTTCCAATCCGAGCCAGCGCTAGAAACCATATAACCTGCATATTTAGCGTCTTTGCTGATGCTCAATCCCGAAAGGGCAACAGTACCGTCTTCCGAAAATTTGTTCGGATCAATCAGCACCTTCGGTTCGCCATCCAGTTCTTCTTGTATGTACAGCACGCTTTGGTTTTGGATGCCGTTATTTTTGTAAAAGAAATAATAATCTGCTTCGTGGAATGGCGCAGAATATTTGGGGTAGTTCCAAACTTCGGTGAGCCGTTGTTTGATTTTCTCACGCTGTGGAATATTCTTCAAGTAAGCGAAAGTCACCGCATTTTGGGCATCCACCCACTGCCCGGTTTCCTCTGAATTGTCATCTTCTAACCAACGGTAGGGGTCGGACACTTGCAACCCGAAATATTCATCCACTACATCATCTTTCCGCGTTTCGGGATATTCAATAGTGATGATTTTCGGTGCTTCATTGCAGGCGATAATGACTGCCACCAATAAAATAAAAGATAATTGTTTCATAATGTGAATTTGAAATTTGGAAAGCGAAAGTAGGAAAAGTTAATGGTTTTTAAACTGTTAACGTTGATAGGAGAAAGACACCCTATGACTCTGGAAAACAGGAGCATTTATAGCTCGTATTGGTTCAATTCATTGTCGGTAGTTAGTATTCTTCATTTATAGTTGAACACTTTTGTTTTTATCATTAGGCTCCAGCAAATCCCATAAATTCCCATACAAATCTTCAAAAACAGCTACAATTCCATATTTTTCTTCCTTTGGTGGACGTACAAAATGGATTCCCCTTTCTAACATTTTATTGTAATCTCTCCAAAAATCATCTGTAAACAAAAAAAGAAACACACGCCCACCAGCTTGATTACCTATATATGCTCGTTGCTTATCGTCAGCGGCTTTCGCAAGTAGTAGACAACATTCCTTTGCTCCTGGAGGCGCAATCATCACCCAACGTTTCGTTTCACCCAGTTTTGTATCTTCTTTTAGTTCGAAATCTAATTTCTCCGTATAAAATTTGATTGCTTCATCATAATCATTTACTAATAGGGCTATATGTGCTATTCTTTGTTTCACAAACTATATTCTTCGAAACATATGATAAACAAAATTCCGTTCATATACCTCGTGGTTTTGTCCGTCTAAGGTGCTAAAATTCAACTCTATGCTACACTATTTCCATCCTACACCCAACAAAACAGGGGGTAAACCACCTGAACCTGCTTTTTAGTGCTTCTCAAGCAATCTGCACGCAATTTGAAAAGAGAATAATAGTCCCAAGGATTTAGAGAAGCTGCTTTTCTTACTTCTTCAAYAATTCAATCGCTTCTTGCGAGGAAATGATGTTGGTTTTGAACTTACCTACCACAAAAGCTCCGCCAATACCTTTGGCAACCAGCTTTTGTTTGTGTAGAGCCGCATCTTGGTATGAATCGAATTTCCCTGAAGTATATTTGGTTACACCTTCATCGGTGCGCACCGGATCCACATCATTGAGTAACATGAAGAGCATAAGCGTTTTCGCAGGTACGTTTTCCTTGAACAAGCCGATCTGAACGCTGAATTTCACCAATGATTTGTCCACCGTGCTTTTGCTGCCTTCATTCACCACGTTGATGTCTTCGATGCTGCCTTCAGCCTGTGTAGCTTCCCCCGTAGAGCCAAGAGATACTCGCTTTCCTCCCTTGAATGGCGCTACGAAAGCCCCGTCATAACCCTCTAAAATCAAATCCACTTTTCGCTCTGCTGCTGCTTTGTAATTGTCAAAAGAACCCGAGAAGTAATGCGTCAGCCCATCATCCATCGGCATGGCCACAAGGCCTGGAATATCTTTAAACGCTTCTCCCTTTACTTTTTCGCCAAAAGCRCCTACCTGCACACGATAAACTGTTTTTCCTGCCGGRTCGGAAAATGTTGTTCCTTYGGAAGCGGTYTCGTTTCCGRYATCTACCGGTGTTAGGCCGTTTTCTTTGTTTTTAGCAACCACATCAGCATCRGCAAACCCCTGCTCGATGAGTTCGAGCTGCCTTTTCACCGCATCGGGCAGCGAATCGTAATTGCCTACGGTAATAAACACTGTTCCTTTTTCCTCCCATGTGTTCACATCATGAATGGCAAGCAATTGCTCCGCAACTTCCCGTGGAACGCCACTGCTGTACTCTCCAATGCGTACGGTGTATTGCTTCTCGCGTGGGGCACCTCTTTTGCCGCTTGATTTTGGGTCTGATGAATTTGCCACCAGCTCGCTGGTGTGCGTGATTTTCGTAGTTTTACCTGCATAGCCAGCATACATCCTGTACCATTCTTCATATTGCTCATCGGTAATAGTTACTCCGTGATTATCAACATGAACACTGTCTGGCGTATCCGGTTCGTCATCCATATAATCTGCCACTCCGTCTTTGTCGCTGTCGAGCGGACAGCCCTTTTCATCTACCGATGCCTCATAAGGTGTTCCTCCGCATTCATCTTTGAAGTCATTTACGCCATCACCATCTTCATCTTCGGCCAGTAGCGGATCGCCTTCTTCATCAAAGGCATCTTCCTTATCTTTACCCACTCCGTAAGCAATGTTGTATTGCAAATGGAACGAAGTGAACAGAAAATGATCATTAGCTTTCGTTCCTTCTCTATTGCCGATACTTTTATTGCTGATACCGTCAATCATGTCGGTGAAGCTGTAATGAAAATTGGTTCCTATTCTGAAAGAAATGCGGTCTGTTGCAAGCCAATTGACACCAATCCCAATAGGGATGGCGTAAGACCTTTCGGGATATTCTCCAAAGCCATCTATATCGAGTGAGCGTATGTCTGATTCGTAAACGAAATCGCGCTGCAAACGGATGGCGTTGGAAGCATCTGGATCTGTCTCCGACAAGCTGCGAATAGAGCCGTCAGACCAATAGTAATACGTATTTCCATAAGCATCCACCTTGTCTGTTTTCGAAAGAAATTCAAACGCTTCAATCCCCAAGGAAGCATAAGGTTCGAATATTCTGTTCTTATTTTTCAGGAAATTGTCAAAATTGTAATTTACGTTGATGCCACCCATGGTAATGGTGGATTCGAAGTTTTCGTTGCGCGTAAGTGAGCGCTCATTAGCACCTACTTTTCCTTGTAGCACATAAAAACTTCCGCTGAAATGCGGGGTGATTTGCTGGGTAATCATCAAATCGAAGCCCACGCGGCTCACAATAGGACTGTTGGTTTTTTTCCCTTTGCTAATGTCGCCATAATAAGTGAACATGCCTGCTCCCACCCCGATCGTGGGCTTGAAAATGAGCTCTTCCTCCTCCTCACCAATAAATTCTTCTTCCTGCGCAAATACAGCAAAAAACGAAAGAAAAACGCATGTAACTAAGAGCAGGTATTTGAATATACTATTCAACATCCGTTAATATAAAGCGTGTTTATACGGCAAGTCAAAGAAATGGTTATGCTATTTGGGAAAACAAAATCCAAATAACAAAACTAATGTAAAAATCGAATTTTAGGCCCCCCTCAAAAGCAAATATGCTATTGCATCCACTTTTGCTTGGTAATCATGAGCGCTTCCTGCACAGTGATGCGCGAGCCATTATTGTAGGCGGTTACAAACGGCCCGGGAAGAGTGGGATATTTGCCTGTAACATCATTTCTCCGGTCGCGTGCACCGCGATAACCAGAATAATGGTCAATGAGGTATTTTATCCATCCTTCGTGGTTGTCAATATCAATTCTCGACTCGCTGTTTTGATCATATTGAAATTCGTTGCGGAAAGTCCTGCTGATGTCGTTAAGATTTTTGTGATTGGCGCAAATTTGCACTCGGTAATCCACACCTGATTTGGGCGTTGGCGTTGTTGTCGCAGTGGCTGCTTCCTTGCGCTTTCGTTCTTCTTCCGCCTTGCGGGCTTCTTCTTCCTTTCTCTTGCGATCGGCTTCCTGACGTTTGCGCTCTTCTTCGGCTTTTCTTGCTGCTTCTTCCTGTCTTTTTCTTTCTTCTTCGGCAGCTGCAGCAGTGGCTTGGTCTGCAGGCTCTGTGGTTGTGGTGGGTTCGGTTGTTGTTGCCGGCTCTGTAGTCTCAGTGGTAGTGGGTTCGGTTGTAGTGGCTGGCTCGGTTGTTTGTGCAAGTTCAGGTGCAGAAATAGTGGTAATGGGAACTTTTTGGGTTTGGTTGTCTTTCAAATACTGAAACATCCCGGTGATGTTGTTCAACAAATCTGGCGAGCCGCCATTCAAATCAACAACATAAGATATTTTGGTTTCAGGGCCACCGGGCACACTCATCCAAACGAATTTGGCTTTTTGACTCACGAAAGAAAATACAGCCCCAGCCACTTCTCCCTGATCGGCTTTGAGAGGCGCTGGAAGTATGTCCTGCGCTTTGGCAAAACCGCTCACACCAGGAATAGCTATGGTTACATCCACGTTGTAGGTGCCATCACCATTATCGGCAATTGCACGGGTACAGCCGCTTTCCGCTTGTGTTGCCGCCTCAGTAGAAGAGGATGTTTCTGAGCTTGTTGGCGTTTCCTCCGGCTCAGTGACAGCAGGTACTTCCGGCTCAGTTTCGGCCGATTGTGTTTCTTCTGGCTGTTCTTCTGGCTCTGTGACTTCAGCTGTTTCGGGGGCTTTCACTGTAATTTGCTGATTGGGTATTTCAACTGATTTCCGTTCGTTGTTTTCGAGATATGAAAACTTACCCCCCACCTGGAAATCGCCTGAAACATTATCCCCTACTTTCACTTTGTAGCTGATGGTGAATTCTTCCTCTGCGGGAAGTGACATCCAAATAAATTTTACCCTGCCATCGCTGAATGTGAATGATGCGCCTTTGGTTTCAACGGCTTCTGCGGTAAATCCCGCAGGGAGTTGCTGCTGTATTTTGGCAAAGCCGCTTACTTCACCTTTGGCAATGTTAATCTCGAAGGTGAACTCGGCTCCGGGCTCAACTTCGGATGGAGAATTGGGTGTGATTTTTAAATCAACGATAACAATTGTGTTGATAATGAAAAGCACCAAAGTGCCAAAAAGAAGCAGGACATTTTTGATCATGATTTCAAAAGTTTGAAAACTCTCCGCTTATTCGGATTGTGAACAAAGCTATTTCAATAAAGAGGCGGTAAAGGAAGATTGAATGCTGAGTTACAAACAGCGATTTGTTGAAAGGGGCAATTTATAACTCACTTATAACCAGATATTTATGCGGGTTTTTGTCAGTGACTGAAATGGCTTCAGCATTTGGCACAAACCATTGTTAATAAGTGTGCCGAAAACCAAAAAAGGAGCTCAAAATAAGCTCCTTTTTATATCGACAAAAATTAASCGTTATCACTGCTCGAAAAAGAAATCAATCATTTCCATAATGGTGGAAACAGTCACATCAAACTCGCCATCAAAAAAGCCGTCAATGGCATTGGTGATTTCGCTGGATTGTATAATTCCATCATTGTTAAAATCGGCAAAATGGAATTTTTTGGGAATAGCAGAAGTCAGGTTGGATTGGTTTTGTTTTTGCGCCACTTGCGTATCAATCTCTCCCAAAGTTTCGGGGGTGGGCGCTTCGTAGAATTTACTCACCCGCTCAGCAAATACCGAATCTCGCATCATGCGCAATTTTGCGATATCTTCATCTGTCAATGTTACACCATAGCGGTTCACTACAGCATTGGATACGGTATTGGCCTCTTTGTCGAGGTAATTCGGCACGCCATCCCCATCATCATCAAGCGGGCAGCCAAACTTGTCAATTTGCACGCCTTTTGGCGTATGTGAGCACAAGTCATCGGCATCGAGCACGCCATCACCATCTACATCTTCCTTAAAAATAGAGGTAAAATCAATGTCTTCATATACCTGCTCTGCCGGGCTAACGTATTTTTTGCCAACGGTGTAGTTCAATGACATGGCGGCATAATAGTAAGAATCATTGTTACTGTTTGCAATGTAATTGTCAATTTCATCAGTCAACGTCAGGTTATAAGTGGCATAGAGCCGCGCCTGCAAAAATTCAGACATTTTGAATTTCAGCCCAAAAGTGAGAGGAAATACCAACCCTGAACCTTTGATGTATTCGGTTTCGTATTCGTAATCGCGCCTGAGGATTGTTGATTTTGTTTCATTTTCTTTCAAGTAATTGCCGTTTTCGTCAAATTCTGGCAGGTCGTATATCTGGCCTTGGTACGGCCCATTTGATTGCCAATAATAATATGTCTTGCCGTTAGCATCTTGCAAATCTCCAAAGGTGGTAAATGACAACAAACTCACTCCGACCATAGCATAAGGTGCAAACGCAGCACCGGGTTTCATATCAAGGTGGCTTGAAATATTCAAACCGAATTGATTGATTTTTGACTGAAAGTTGAGGTTACTCTGTATTGAGCGTTCGCTTTGTTCCATTTTTCCGAAAACCCCAAAAAGCGAAACCCCCAATATTTTACCGAATCTTCTTTCCAATGAAAAATTGAACGATCCTCTGAAATTGTTGAAACTGGGCTGCTCTTGAGCAACTCCCAAATCCCCTTTGAAAGAAGTAATGCCATAGCCTAAACCCACAGTTACATAGCCGTGGTTAAGTTTTGCTTCTTCCTGAGCGAAACAAGTAGTGGCAAACAAAAGCGCTATGAACAAGGCATTTCGCTGTAGCAACATCATTTTGGAATTAAAATATTACGATAAAGGTATAACAAATTTCTAAAATTGAACAATTCGAACTTATTATTTCTAATACAAATACACCTTTCGCAAAACAATATTAATTCAAAAAAACAACACCGTTGTTAACAAAAAACGATGTTTTAAACAAAAAATTGTTCAAAAGAGTGCTTAGAAATTGGGCTTGAGCATATACCTTGAGTAAAATTCATTGATTTTAGCAATCGCTTCATCTGCGGTGTCAACCAATTCAAAGAGATCAAGGTCTTTCGGGCTAATGTTATTCTCGGCCAAAAGCGTACTTTTTATCCATTCAATCAATCCGCTCCAGTATTTCTTTTTCACTAAAATAATAGGAAAGCTGCCAATTTTTTGTGTCTGAATGAGGGTGATTGCTTCAAACAGTTCATCGAGTGTGCCGAAGCCACCCGGTAGTACTACAAAGCCCTGAGCATATTTCACAAACATCACTTTGCGCACGAAAAAGTAGTCGAAATTAATGAGCTTGTCGGAATCAATATACTCATTGGCGACTTGCTCAAAAGGCAAATCAATATTAAGGCCAACTGATTTTCCGCCTCCTTTGTTTGCGCCTTTGTTTGCAGCTTCCATAATGCCCGGGCCGCCTCCCGTTATCACCCCGTAACCATTTTGAGTAAGTTTGAAGGCAATTTCTTCGGCTAATTTGTAATGCTCATGCTCAGGCTGAATACGCGCAGAACCGAAAAGAGAAACGCACGGGCCTATTTTGCTTAGTTTCTCAAAACCCTCTACAAATTCACTCATCAATTTAAAAATCTGCCAGGAGTCGGAAGTCTTGATTTCATTCCAATTCCTGTCTTCAAAAGCCCGCATTATTTTTTCTTCTCTTGCCGTCATTGATTAAAGAATTAAATTATTATAATAAGTGGAAAATTTTCTTATCCTTATCATCGAAATCTTCTCAATTATTACACTTTTCAAAGATACTAAAGTAGGTAATTGTTAGTTGATTGTATCAACTTCTTTTTTAGAAAAGAATTTTATGGCATCAATTTTCTCGCATGCTATTGTTGCACTGGCAACAGGCAAAGTAATAAAGCCAAAAGCAAATATGAAATTTTTTGCCTGCTGTATATTATGCGCAGTATTTCCTGATGCTGATGTGGTTGCCTTTAAAGTTGGTATTCCTTATGAACACGTATTTGGGCATAGGGGGTTTAGTCACTCGGTTTTGTTTGCGGCATTGCTTGGGTTGATAATGAGCCTTCTTTTTTGCAAAAATTCAAGCACGCAATTTTTGTTATATTGGTTTGTCCTTTTTCTATGCACAATTTCACACGCCATTTTGGATGCAATGACAAATGGCGGTTTGGGCGTTGCATTTTTCGCACCTTTTGACAATGCCCGCTACTTTTTTGGCTTTCGCCCGATACAAGTTTCGCCCATCGGGATTGCCAGTTTTTTCAGCGAACGGGGCTGGCGCGTCATAAAAAGCGAATTGCTGTGGATTTGGGCGCCTGCTATTGTTGTTATCATTTTATCTTCTATTTTTAGCAGGCGAAATAAGGGATGATGTATTTCGTCAAAAATCAATAAACCTATTTTAGCGCTTTACGTAATGTAAACGTGAAAAAGCCAGCCAACAATATGCAAAGCGTTATTTATGTCTTCCTTTTTGTTTCCGTTATTTTCATGCCTGTTTCGCACTATGCACAATGTCCACAACTCAATGACGGCAACGGAAATCCAAGCAACAACCCCTATTGGGTTCATTGCATTAACAGCAACTATACGCTAAACATTTCTTCTCCAGACAATATCGGGGCATGGTCAATTGATTGGGGAGACAGCAGCCCAGTTGATACTGGCTCAAGTTTGATTTCGCCAGCTACAATTTCACACATCTACATCGCAACCGTGGATACCTTTGTGGTTACCTTCACCGAAACATCTACGGGGTGCATAATTACAGGTGTAGTGGTGATGGAAGAATATGTGAACTCTTCCATCCAGATTCCAGTTGGCGGGGTAACACAAATCTGTGCCCCCGACTCAATGGCATTTATCAATTCGAGCACCAACGTTTCGTCAACCACCACATTCACATGGGATTTTGGCGATGGCAGCCCAGTTGAAATCTATGATTATACCAATGTGGGGCAAACCATTTCACACGCATACCAGAAATACACTGTAAACTGCCAAACACAGGTTACGCTTACTGCGGATAATTACTGCACCCAACAGGCAGGTGCGCCTACCATCGCTACCTTCAACCCAATCATGGTTTGGGATACAGACGATGCGCAAATCAATCCCTCGGCCACAGTGTTATGCGACCCCGATTCGCTTTTTCATTTTGACAATACCACCAACAAAAACTGCATTCCGCAGGGCAACACTTCTCAGCGCTATGAAAACTGGAATTTTGGCGATTACTGGGGGTTGGGCTACGATTCCATTATCAATTGGCTGCCCTTCGACCCGCCAACAAGACCTGGCTACGACATTGCTTTCCCGGGCATCGGCACCTATACCACCATGCTTATTGACAGCAATCTTTGTGGACAGGATACAGCTTATCAAACCGTGAACATTGTAGGCCCGCCAACAGCAGGACTAGCTGCAACACCCGATACGATTTGCGCTGGCGAATCCATCACCTTTACCAATCTCTCAACCGGCGGTGCAACTTCTTTCGATTGGAATTTTGGAGATGGTACCGGCTGGTCAAGCACGGGATCGGGAAGTCAAACGCACACTTACAACATAAGCGGTGATTTTACGGTAACGTTGGTGGCGCATGTACCAACCAATTCAGCGATTTGTGCCGATACAGTCACCATTATTGTATCGGTGTTACCAAGCCCGCAATCGGGATTCACACTGAGTGATTCGGTGGGCTGCGATACGCTCACCGTTGCTTATGCCGATGCTTCTTTCAGCGCTATTGCGTGGAATTGGGATTTCGGAAACGGGAATACCAGCACGCTTCAAAATCCGCCTTCGCAATTCTATTCTT